>NZ_JASKLW010000006.1:0-370399 GCF_030125565.1 Arthrobacter sp. zg-Y1143
AACACAAACCACCGAACCACCCCCCGCGGCGGGTGTTTTTTGTTGATCCTGCCGGCCTTCTGCGTTGCCGGGCCCGGTTTGGGTCCCGAAACGTCAGTTCTGCGACGTCAGTTCTGCGACGCGGCGTCGCCCCCGGAGTAGAAGGGGTAGTCGGTGTAGCCCTCCGGGCCGAACGAGTAGAACGTCGTGGCGTCAGGGGTGTTCAGGGGCAGCCCCTCCTGCCAGCGGCGCACCAGGTCGGGATTGGCGATGGCCGGGCGGCCGACCACGACGGCGTCTGCGAGTCCGTCGGCAACCATGGCGATCGCTTCGTCACGGGTGGTGATGACGCCGAAGCCGGAGTTGAGGAACACCGGCCCGCCGAAGCGTGCACGAAGGGCCTGCACCAGCTCTCCGGCAGGGTCACGGTGCAGGATGCTGAGGTAGGCAAGGCCCAGCGGTGCAATGGCGTCCAGCAGGGCGCCGTGGGTGGCCAGCACGTCCGCCGGATCTGTCTCGAGCGCCCCCTGGACATTGTGTTCGGGGGACAGGCGCAGGCCCACGCGGTCTGCCCCGATTTCGGCGGCCACGGCGGAAACCGTCTCGATGACAAACCGTGCCCGGTTCTCCGGGCTGCCGCCGTAACCGTCGGTGCGCTGGTTGGAGGCGGGGGAGAGGAACTCGTGCAGCAGGTAGCCGTTGGCCCCGTGCAGTTCGACTCCGTCAAAGCCCGCGTCAACTGCCGCACGCGAAGCGCGTACGAAGCCGGCGGTCACTTCCGCCAACTCTTCGGTTTCCAGTGCCCGCGGCACCTCGTACTGCTGCTTGCCGTCATAAGTGTGGGACAGTCCGTCCACCGCGATGGCGCTGGGGGCAACCAGTTCCAGCCCGCCGGTGGTGTTGGTGTGGCTTACGCGGCCGGCGTGCATGACCTGCGCAACGATCCGCCCGCCGGCGTCGTGCACCGCGTCGGTGACCTTCCGCCAGCCGTCCAACTGCTCCGGGTCCACCAGCCCCGGCTGGCCCGGGAAACCCTGGCCTTCACGGCTGGGGTAGGTGCCTTCGCTGACAATCAGGCCCAGTGAGGCGCGCTGCCGGTAATGCTCAACCATCATGGGTCCGGGGATACCGTCCCGGCCGGCGCGCTGGCGGGTCAGCGGTGCCATCACCAGGCGGTTGGACAGCTCCAGGCTGCCGGCAGTCATCGGGGAAAACAGGTTCAAAACGCAACTCTTCCTATAGTGCGCCGCTGCGCACGCCTCTTGGGGTGGCAGCGGCAATTCCAATCCATAGGCGGCAACCCCGAAGCGGGCGCCCGTATTCCGCAGGGCTGTCTTCCGCCGCGCATCCCGGCCTGGTTAGCATTGCCAGATGGTCCGGACCGTGTACTACGCCTCGGCCTCACTCGACGGCTTTGACGCCGCCGGACACAACCCGGCGGGGTTCAACTCCGCCGATTACCTGGCCGCAGGCTTCGACCCCTTTTCCCCGCATCCGACGGAAGCCGCCGGAACCGAAGTGCCATCCGCCGCGGGAGCCGTGGTGATGGGCGCAGGCACCTACGCGCGGCTGCTGCGCCAGGTCCAGGAACACGGGCCTGCGGCATGGGACTGCCCGCAGGCGCCGGTGTGGGTCTATACCCACCATGAGTTTCCCGGCATAAACGGCGCTGACGTGATGTTCGTGCGCGGCCCCGTCAGTGAGTTCGCCGCAGACATTGCCGATTCCGCGAACGACGCCGACGTGTGGCTGCGCGGAACAATCCTTGCCGCCCAGTACCTCCGGGAAGGCCTGTTGGACGAGCTGCACCTGACACTGCACCCGCTGCTGCTGGGCTCAGGGCAGGCGCTGCTGCCGGCCGCGGCGAATCAGCAGGTCCGCCTGCTCCGGTCAGAGCCTTCCGCGGACGGCAGCATGCGCCTGCACTACTCGTTCCTGCCGGGTGCCTAGCGGGTCTCGCGGATCATGTTGGTGATCCGGGCGGTGGACAGGCGCCGGCCCTGCTCATCCGTCATCACTACTTCATGCGTGGTGAGGGTATTGCCCAGGTGCAGCGCGGTGGCCGTACCGGTGACCAGCCCCGAGGAGACGGACCGGTGATGCGTGGCCCCTATTTCAATACCCACCGCGTGCCGGCCCGGGCCTGCGTGCATTCCGGCACCAAAGGAACCAAGGGTCTCAGCGAGGACCAGGTGCGCTCCGCCGTGCAGGATTCCGGCCACCTGTTCGTTGCCTTCCACCGGCATGGTGGCGACCAGGCGGTCCGGCGCCATTTCCAGGAACCGGATGCCCATCTTCACCACGAGCCGTCCGACACCGTGCGCGGCAAGCCAGTCGTGCAGCTCCTCCGGGACACCTGCGTCCAGGAGTTCCTGCCGGTGCGGGTTCGTGTGTGCCGCGGGGCCCCCCGGGCCCGGCGTGAAAATCTCGCTCATGGCAACTAGGCTTGCATTTGTGAGTGAATCTACCAAACTGGCCGGCACCCCCCTTAGCAACAGCGACACCGAAAACAGCGGCACCGATGATAGCAGCACCGAAAGCAACGGCACGGACGCCGGCACTGCAGCGGTTCAGCTCGGGAACGTGAATGCCGGGGGACACAACCGGTTGCTGGTGATTGACGGTCACTCCATGGCTTTCCGGGCCTTCTACGCCCTCCCGGCCGAGAACTTCTCCACTGACACGGGCCAGCACACCAACGCGGTGTACGGATTCACGTCCATGTTGATCAACCTGATCAAAGAAGAGAAGCCCACCCACGTAGCGGTGGCCTTTGACCTGGACACGCCGACGTTCCGCTCGGAGGAGTACACCGAGTACAAGGGCGGCCGGAACAAGACGCCCGAGGAGTTCCACGGGCAGATTGACCTGATTATCAAGGTCATGGAGGCCATGTGCATTCCTACCCTTTCCATGGACGGCTACGAAGCGGACGACGTCCTGGCAACCCTCGCCACCAAGGCGTCGGCGCAGGACTGGGACGTGATGGTGGTCTCCGGTGACCGCGATGCCTTCCAGCTGGTGGATGACCATGTCACCGTGTTCTACCCCAAGAAGGGTGTATCCGATCTGCCCCGGATGGATGCCGCGGCGGTCGAAGCGAAGTACCTGGTGCCGCCGGACAAGTACTCCGACCTTGCCGCGCTGGTGGGCGAGACCGCGGACAACCTGCCGGGCGTTCCCGGTGTGGGACCCAAAACGGCGGCGAAGTGGATTAAGCTCTACGGCGGCCTCGAGGGGATCCTCGAGAATCTGGACGCCATCAAGGGCAAGGTTGGCGATTCCCTGCGCGAGAACATCGAAGACGTTAAGCGGAACCGGCGCCTGAACCGGCTGCTGCGGGACCTGGACCTGCCCGTGGAGCTCGACGCGATGGCGGCCCGGCGCCCGGACCGGGAGGCCATCGAGGAACTCTTCGACGCCCTGCAGTTCAACGCGCTGCGCAAGCGGCTCTTCGACGTTTACGGGGAAGAGGAGGGCGAGGCCAGCACCCATGCCGATGTGGCTGCCCCCGAACACAGTGTCCTGACGGACGCCGGTGCCCTGCAGGACTGGCTGCGGGCCACCAACCAGGCCCGCACCGCCGTGCAGCTTGTGACCGAAGGAGCGGCCGCGTCCCGCGACGTCGTCGGCATCGCCCTGGTGACCGACGCCTCCGCGGCCTATGTGCCGCTGACCGGGCTCGACGCCGAGGCCGAGCAGGTGCTCGCAGCATGGCTGGCGAACCTGGATGCTCCCAAGGTGGTGCACGATTTCAAGGAGGCCTACAAGTCCCTGGCCGCCCGCGGGCTGCACCTGGCCGGGGAAGTGGATGACACCGCCATTTCCGGCTACCTGATCCAGCCGGACCGCCGCAGCTACGAACTGGCGGACCTGGCCCAGTACCACCTGAAAATGAATATTGTTCCGGCGGCAGCAGCGAGCAACCAGTTGGAACTGTCCCTGGGCGATGAAGATGCAGCCACCCCTGCCGTATCCAAGGCCTTCGCGGCACTGCGCCTGAGCGAGCACTTCGCCGGCCAGCTCGTGGAGCGCGGAGCCAACCAGCTGCTGGGCGGACTGGAGCTGCCGCTGTCCGAGGTGCTGGCGGAAATGGAACTGGCCGGTATTGCCGTGTCCTCCGAGAAGCTGGACCGGCTGCTGGATGATTTCAGCGCCACCATCACGCACGCCAGCGACGAGGCCTTCCGGATCATCGGCAAGGAAATCAACCTCGGTTCGCCCAAGCAGCTGCAGGCGGTCCTCTTTGATGAACTCGGCCTGCCGAAGACCAAGAAGATCAAGACCGGCTACTCCACCGACGCAGACGCGCTGACGGACCTGATCGTCAAGACCGGGCACCCGTTCCTTGAACAGCTGCTGGCCTTCCGGGACGCGTCCAAGCTGCGCTCCACCGTGGAGGGACTGCGCAAAGCCGTTGCCGACGACGGCCGCATCCACACCACGTACGCCCAGACGGTGGCGGCCACCGGACGCCTGTCCTCGGTGAACCCGAACCTGCAGAACATTCCGATCCGCTCGGAGGAGGGCCGCCGCATCCGCGAGGTGTTCGTGGTGGGCAACGGCTACGACGAACTGCTTACCGCCGACTACTCGCAGATCGAAATGCGGATCATGGCCCACCTTTCCGGTGACGAAGGGCTGATTTCCGCCTTCCGTGCCGGCGAGGACCTGCACCGCTTTGTAGGCTCGCATGTGTTCAACGTGGCCCCCGAAGAAGTAACCAGCGCCATGCGTTCCAAGGTCAAGGCCATGTCTTACGGCCTGGTCTACGGCCTGAGCTCCTTCGGCCTGTCCAAGCAGCTGGCCATCCCCGTCGATGAAGCCCGGACCCTGATCCGGGACTACTTCGAACGCTTCGGCGCCGTGCGCGACTACCTGCGCGGCGTCGTCGAGCAGGCCCGCAAGGACGGCTTCACCTCCACCATCGAGGGGCGCCGACGCTACCTGCCGGACCTTTCCAGCGACAACCGGCAGCTGCGCGAAATGGCTGAGCGTGCCGCGCTGAACGCCCCCATCCAGGGGTCCGCGGCGGACATCATCAAGAAGGCCATGCTGGGCGTGGAT
The DNA here is from genome assembly GCF_030125565.1 of Arthrobacter sp. zg-Y1143. Taxonomy (NCBI): domain Bacteria; kingdom Bacillati; phylum Actinomycetota; class Actinomycetes; order Micrococcales; family Micrococcaceae; genus Arthrobacter; species Arthrobacter sp. zg-Y1143. The sequence goes on from NZ_JASKLW010000006.1 coordinate 5,047, forward strand.
GCAGAGCTGAAGGCACAGGGACTCAAATCCCGGATGCTGCTGCAGGTCCATGATGAACTGGTCCTCGAAGTCGCTCCCGGCGAGCGGGACACGGTGGAAAAGCTGGTCCGCGCGCAGATGGGCGCGGCGGCGGACCTGTCTGTGCCGCTGGATGTCTCGGTTGGTCAGGGCGTCAGCTGGCACGAAGCCGGCCACTGAGTACGCGGCGCCGCCGCTTCAACACAGGGGGAAGCATGGGAACGGACAACGGCACGAACAACGGCACGAACAACGGCGCGGTCAACGGCACGGTCGGGCTGCGGTTCGCTTCGTTCCCGGCAGGTTACGACGCCGCGGACCATCGCAAGGCCGATGAGCGGACGGTTCGGTGGTTCGACGCCGTTAACCTTGGCTTCCACGAGGACCGCAGCATCCCGGAACGCTTCCCGGCCCAGGTGGACGGTTACCTGCGGGACGGGCGGATCCTGACCGCGGTATACGACGACGATATGCCGGAGTATGCCTGGGATCCGGCGGTGCCAGTGGCCACCTACGGCACCATGGTCAACGACCTGAACGTAGGCGGACGGGAGCTGCTTCCCGCTCATTTGGTTACGGCGGTCACCGTGCGTCCCACGCACCGGCGCCGCGGGATCCTGCGGCAGATGATTACCTCGGACCTTGCGCGGGCCAAAGCGGCCGGCTTGGCGCTGGCGGCCCTCACGGCGTCGGAGGCAACCATCTATGGACGGTTCGGGTTCGGCGCCGCCACTTCCACCGCCCGAGTAGAGCTGGACACCAGGGGTGGCCTGGAGTTCAGTGCGCCGCCGAGGGGCAGCATTGCCGTTGCCGACCCTGACAAGATCCTGGCGTTGGCGCCGGAACTTTTCCGGGCCCATCTGGAGCGTACCTTCGGTGCCCTGGGCCGGCAGCATGCGTACGCCATGCGTGCGGCCGGGAAATGGAACGGGGAAAACACGGAACCGGACCGGGCGGTGCGGAGTGTCCTGCGCTTCAACGCAGAGGGGGTCCCGGACGGCTACGCGGCCTACAAGTCGCTGGGCTGGCGAAACGAACCGCACACCATGAAGGTCATCGACCTGGTGGCGTCCAGTGACGAGGCGTACCGCGAACTGTGGCGTTACCTGGGGTCCATCGACCTGGTGGACCGGTTGACGTATGCCGAAGCTCCGGTGGAGGATCCGCTGCCCTGGATGCTCGCGGATCGGCGCCGCTACACCGTAAAGAACATCGAGGACGTCCTGTGGCTGCGGATCCTGGACGCTCCGGCCGCCCTGGCCGCGCGCGGCTATTTCGGCGACGGCGCGGTGGTGCTCCACGTCACGGATCCGATGGGCCTGGCGGACGGGACCTTCCTGCTGAAGGTGCGTGACGGCGTCGGGACATGCGCTCCGGCCGAACCGGGAGAGGACGCCGGCACGCTGCGGGCGGAACTGACGGTTGCGGCCCTGGGCTCGCTCTACCTGGGGGCGGTGAGTGCCCGGACCTTGGCAGCCGCCGGGGGAGTGCGGGCTCAGGATGATGCGCTGTCCCTTCTGGACTCACTGTTCACGGCAGGACCGGCGCCCTACTGCAGCACGCATTTCTAGGCCCCCGGGTCCCCGCGCGCCGGATCCGGGTGTTTTTCTCCAGGTCACCGGGCAATCCCCTTTGACCTGCGTTGGCGGGTCCGGCTAGACTGATCGGGCGCGTAATAGCGCGAGTTATTACCCATCCTGTCCATCTCCGGGCAAACAAGCTGTTCGTCGCAGGCATTTACGTGCCTTCGTCTTTCACTTGGGCCAGTATCTGCCTGCGGGTTACCCCGCCGGTTAGTGGAAACCAGTCCGGAATACAAAACAACTTCCACATCGGAGTCCCAACTACATGACCATCACCACCAACGAGAAGTCCGGTACCCCGCAGGTCGCCATCAACGACATCGGTACTGCCGAGGACTTCCTCGCCGCGATTGACGCAACGATCAAGTACTTCAACGACGGCGATCTCGTCGAAGGTACCGTTGTCAAGGTTGACCGCGACGAGGTCCTGCTCGACATCGGTTACAAGACCGAGGGTGTCATTCCTTCCCGCGAGCTTTCCATCAAGCACGACGTTGATCCCGGAGACGTTGTCTCCGTTGGCGATCAGGTCGAAGCCCTGGTGCTCACCAAGGAAGACAAAGAAGGCCGTCTGATCCTGTCCAAGAAGCGCGCACAGTACGAGCGCGCCTGGGGCGACATCGAGAAGGTCAAGGAAGAAGACGGCGTCGTTACCGGTACCGTCATCGAGGTTGTCAAGGGTGGTCTTATCCTCGACATCGGGCTGCGCGGCTTCCTGCCGGCATCCCTCGTGGAGATGCGTCGTGTCCGCGACCTGGCTCCGTACATCGGCCAGCAGATCGAAGCCAAGATCATCGAGCTGGACAAGAACCGCAACAACGTTGTTCTGTCCCGCCGCGCATGGCTCGAGCAGACCCAGTCCGAGGTTCGCTCCACGTTCCTCAACAAGCTGGAAAAGGGCCAGGTTCGTCCGGGCGTTGTTTCCTCCATCGTCAACTTCGGTGCATTCGTGGACCTGGGCGGCGTCGACGGCCTGGTTCACGTCTCCGAGCTGTCCTGGAAGCACATCGACCACCCCTCCGAGGTTGTCGAAGTTGGCCAGGAAGTCACCGTTGAGGTTCTGGAAGTTGACCTCGACCGCGAGCGTGTCTCCCTGTCGCTGAAGGCTACGCAGGAAGATCCGTGGCAGACCTTCGCCCGCACCCACGCCCTCGGCCAGGTTGTTCCGGGTAAGGTCACCAAGCTGGTTCCGTTCGGTGCGTTCGTCCGCGTCGAAGACGGCATCGAAGGCCTGGTCCACATCTCCGAGCTGGCAGTGCGCCACGTGGAGCTCGCCGAGCAGGTTGTCTCCGTTGGTGACGAACTGTTCGTCAAGGTCATCGACATCGACCTTGAGCGCCGCCGCATCTCGCTGTCCCTCAAGCAGGCCAACGAGGGCGTCGACCCCGAGGGCACCGAGTTCGATCCGGCTCTGTACGGTATGGCTGCAGAGTACGACGAAGCCGGCAACTACAAGTACCCGGAGGGCTTCGACCCCGAGTCCAACGAATGGCTCGAAGGCTACGAGACCCAGCGTGCCGCTTGGGAGCAGCAGTACGCTGACGCCCAGGCCCGTTGGGAAGCCCACAAGAAGCAGGTCGCCCAGCACAACTCCGAGGACATCGCTGCTGCATCGGAATCCCACGATTCCGGCACCACCAGCTACTCCTCCGAACCGGCCGTTGCCGAGACGGGTGCCGGCACGCTGGCTTCCGACGAAGCCCTGGCTGCACTGCGCGAGAAGCTCACGGGCAACTAATTCCGGCCAGGCCGCTTCGGTGAGCCGGATGCAGTAAACCAAAAGCGGGCCCCCACGAAAGTGGGGGCCCGCTTTTGTGTGGATGCCGTTCCAGTGGCGCTAGGCGGATTCCCGGACCACAAGGGACGTGGGCAGCCGCGTGACGCGTTCCGCCGGACGCCCTTCGATCAGGTCCACCAGGATCTCCGCCATCTTCTCGCCCAGCAGCGAGATCGGGTGGTGGATGGTGGTCAGCGCCGGGGCCACGCTGGTGGCGTAGTAGTCATCATCAAATCCGACGACGGCGACGTCGTCGGGGATCCGCAGCCCGCGTTCCTTGAGCACCGTGTAAGCACCGGCTGCCATCTGGTCATTGGCGGCGAAAACGCCGTCCAGCGGCTGCCCGCGGTCCAGCAGCCGGCGCATGGCGGCGGCCCCCGAGGCCACGGTAAAGTCACCGGCTTCCACCAGGAGGTCGCTGAGGCCGGCACGCTGCACGGCAGTACGCCAGCCCGCCAGCCGGTCCACGCCCGGATGCATGTCCTGCGGGCCGGCAATGGTTGCAATACTGCGCCTGCCGGCACTAATCAGCCGCTTGGTGGCTGTAGCCGCCCCTTCCTCGTTGTCCACCTCGACGAAGTAGGCCTCGGCGGAGTCCAGCAGGGGACGGCCCGCGAAGACCAGCGGCAGGGAGCCGTTCAAATGCGTCCAGGAATGATCCCCGGTGTGGTGTGACACCACCAGGACCCCGTCCACGTTTCCGCCCAGCAGGTACCGCCGGGTTTTCTCCGGATTGGACTCAGAGGACGTCACCATGTTGAGCATGTACTCGGTGGTGTTCAGGTAACGTGCAACGCCTTCCACCACGGCCGCGAAGAAGGGATCCGCGAAGACCTTGGAGGTGGACTCCGGGACCAGCAGGGTCACAGTGTAGGTGCGTCGGCTGGCGAGGGTCCTGGCAGCACGGTTCGGCACATAGTTCAGGACCTTCACTGCCTGCTCCACCGACGTGACGAGGTGCGGGTCAACGGAGGATGAACCGTTGACCACGCGTGACACTGTGGCACGGGAGACTCCGGCCAGGGCCGCGACCATTTCGAGGGTCGGGGCGGAACGGACCTGGCCGGACTCAGCTTTCACTTATATCTCCCTGCGCCTTGGGCCGGGGTGCCCGGCTGATGCCAGCTTACGGGACCTCACACGGCTGTCGCTGCCCCTGCGGCGCTCCGGGTCCCGGCGATGAGGCCGCGGTAGGCATGTCCGCTGTCCTTCACCGTCCGCTCCTGCGTGTCGTAATCCACGCGGACAATGCCGAAGCGTTTGCTGTAGCCCCAGGACCACTCGAAATTATCCAGCAGGGACCATACAAAGTAGCCGCGCACATCGGCACCGGCGGAGATGGCCTCTCCCACGGCGCGGATGTGGTCGAGGATGAAGCGCGTGCGCTCAGCATCCGGGACACTGCCGTCTTCGGCAACCTCGTCCTCGTACGCGGCACCGTTCTCGGTGATGTACAACGGGGGCAGGTCCGGGTACTCCTCGCCCAGCCGAAGGAGCAGCTTGCGCAGCCCGTCCGGGTTCACCTCCCAGTCCATCCCCGTGCGCGGCAGGCCGCGGCTGGGGAAGGTGATGTGTTCGGCCCCAACCCACGGAGACGCCGTCGGCCGTCCTGCACCCCCGCCGTGCCCGTCGGATCCGCTGGTATCGGGGTGTCCGCTGATTTGGTCATCGTGGTAGTGGTTCACGCCCAGGAAGTCGATGCGGGCGCCAATGGTTTCCATGTCGCCGGGCTGGATGACCTCTTGGAGGCCATAAGGCGCCAGGTCGCGGAGGGAATCCTCCGGATATGCTCCGCGCAGGATCGGATCTAGGAAAATCCGGTTCTGCAGGGAGTCGAACTGGCGCGCCGCCTCGAGGTCTATGGGGTCCGCCGGGTCACGGGGGATGGAGTTGCTCAGGTTCAGCGTGATGCCGATCTGCTCCGCGCCCAGGCGGCGGAGTTCGTTCACCGCCATGCCGTGAGCCAGGTGCTGGTGGTGGACGGCGGCAACCGCTGCACGCGGCTCCTGCCGGCCGGGAGCGTGCGCCCCGGACCCGTAACCGAGCAGCGACGAGCAGAACGGTTCATTAAACGTTGTCCAGTGCTCCACCCGGTCGCCCAGCGCGGAGTAGACATCCTGTGCATACTCCACGAACCGGTATGCGGTGTCGCGATTGGTCCACCCGCCGGCCTCCTCCAGGGCCTGGGGGAGGTCCCAGTGGTAGAGGGTGAGCCAAGGAAGGATCCCGGCTTCCAAGAGTTCGTCCACCAGACGAGAGTAGAAATCCAGTCCCTTGCGGTTGAGGTCCCGGCCGCCCGGCCGAACCCTCGCCCAGCTGGTGGAAAACCGGTAGGAGTCCAGTCCCAAGTCCTTCATCAGGGCCACGTCCTGCGGCATCCGGTGGTAGTGGTCCACGGCAACTGCCGGGGTGTCTCCGTTGCGTACGTTGCCGGGTACTGCGGCAAAGGCGTCCCAAATGGAGTCTTCCTTGCCGTCCTCCCGCGCTGCGCCTTCAACCTGTGCGGCCGCGGTGGCGGATCCCCAGATGAAGCCGGCCGGGAAGTTGTTCCATTCCGGGGTGTTGTTAGTCATTAACCCTTCACTGCTCCCTGCATAATTCCGGATATAAGTTGTTTGCCTGCCAGCACAAAGAGGATGAGCAGGGGGATGGTGGACAGCACCGCGCCGCTGAGGACTACCGAGTAGTCCACGTACCGTGAGGACTGCAGCTGGCTGAGCGCGGTTTGGAGCGTGGGATTGCTTGCATCCAGGACCAGCAGCGGCCACAGGAAGTCGGTCCACGCGGACATAAACGTAAAAAGGCTGAGGATTGCCATGGCCGGACGGGCCGCGGGCAGCGCGACGTGCCAGAACGTCCTGATCATATTGGCCCCGTCCATACGGGCGGATTCGATGAGTTCGTCGGGAATGACGTCCACGAGATATTGGCGCATAAAGAATACGCCGAAGGCCGTGACCAGCGTCGGCACGATTACGGCGCCGATTTCACCGGTCCAGCCCAACTCCCGCATCACCATGAACAACGGGATGATGCCAAGCTGGGTGGGAATGGCCATGGTGGCCACAACCGCCACCATCAGCACACCGTTGCCGCGGAAACGCAGCTTGGCGAACGCGTAGCCCGCCAGCGTGGAGAAGATGACCACGGAAACGGTGATGATGCTGGAAATCAGGATGCTGTTCCACAGTGCCGTCCAAAACGGGATGGTGTCCAGCACCTCGCCCACGTTCGCCCAGAAGTTACCGCCCGGCAGCAACGGCGGGTACGTCAGGCCCAGCGCCTCGTTGGAGCGGCTGCCTACTACTGCAGACCACCACAGGGGATAGGCCGAGCCGACGAAGAAGGCCAGCAGCAGGCCGTACGTCAGGAAACCGGGGCGGAGCCCGTTCCCGAAGATCCTGTTCCGCAGGGCCTGCTTCCTCCTGGGAGGGACGCTTCCGCGCCCCGGGGCGGGGGCTTTGCGTTCAATGACACTCACTTGTTCTTCCCTTTCAGTGCCGCACGACGGCGGGACCGCCGGCTGTCCGAGGAGGCTATGCGCCTGGACAGGGCCAGGTTGACGACTCCGAATACGACAATCAGGAGGAACAGGAGCCAGGCGATGGCCGAGGCCCTTCCGAAGTCCTGGCGCTGGAAAGCCATCTCCCAGAGGTACAGCACAGTTGTCTGGAACTGCCGTTGGGCGCCGCCGGCGTACGTCGGATCCAGCAGGCGCGGCTCCGTGAAGATCTGCAGCCCGCCGATGGTGGAGGTGATCACCACGAAGATCATGGTGGGCCGGATGCTGGGCAGCGTAATGCTGAAGAACCGGCGGACGGCGCCCGCACCGTCCAAGGCTGCGGATTCGTAGATTTCGCGCGGTACCGACTGCATGGCGGCCAGCAGGATCAGCGCGTTGTAGCCGGTCCACCGCCAGTTGACCATGCTCGCCACCGCGACGTGGCTGGGGAAGGTTTCCGTGCGCCACTGGATCGGATCGATCCCGAAGTTGCCCAGGATGCTGTTGATCAGTCCGTGTTCTTCGCCGAACATGTTCGTGAAGATCAGCGCAACGGCCACGGGGGTCACAACGTACGGCACCAGCACACTCATCCGCCAGAAGGTCTTGGCGCGGATGTTCTGATCCAGTACGGCTGCAATCAGCAGTGCCCCGGCAAGCTGGGGGATGGCGGAGAGAAGGAAGATGCTCAGCGTATTGAAGAGCGAGTTCCAGAAGAAACGGTCACCCAGGACGTCGGCAAAGTTTCCCAAACCGACGAAGTCGCCCTGGCCCTTCAGCAGGTGCCAGTCGTAGAGGGACACAAAAAACGTGTAGATGAGCGGGAACAGGCCCACCAGTGCGAAGAGCAGGAAGAAGGGGGAAATGTACAGGTAGGGGGAAACTTTGAAGTCCCACACATTGAGACGCTGCCGGAAGGACAGTTCGGGCTTGGGTGCCGGCGCTGCCGGCGCGGGTGGCTTTACGGTTACGGTCATGTTGATTCTCACAGTCCATGCGGGGGCCTCCGGTTTCCCGGAGGCCCCGACGGGTGTGCTAGTCCTTGACGACCAGCTCGTTCAGTAGCTTGACTGCTTCATTCCAGGAGCCTTCGCCGTCCAGGCTGCCCGAATCGAGCTGGGTCAGTGCGGCACCGAACACCTTCTCCTGGATGACGGAGTCATCCGGGCCCTTGAACTGGGCCTTTACGCCTTCTGCACGCGAGGCCAGGATGGCTCCGGTCGGCGCGTTGTTGAAGACGGTATTGGGTTTGGCTTCCTCGGCAAGCTGCTTCTGTGCTTCAAGGGTGCTGGGGAAGTTGTTTGCCGCTGCGGACTGCTTGACCTGCTGTTCCGGGGCGGTGAGCCAGGCAGCCAGGGCTGCTGCTTCTTCCTTGTGCTCGGAGGTTTCGGGAACGGAGAGGAATGCACCGCCCCAGTTCGAGGCGCCGCCGGGGAAGACATCAGCAAAGTCCCAGCCGGAGTTCTCGCTGCCGCCTGCAGATTCCAGCTGTTCCTGGATGGTGCCGAGCATCCATCCCGGGCAGACGAAGGTGGCGAAGGAACCGTCGGTGAAAGCCCGGCCCGTGCCCCAGTCCCACTTCTTTTCATTGGCGGAGAGACCGGCTTCGGTTCCCGCTGCCAGCTGCATGAACTGTTCCTTCATGGCCGCGTTGTCCTCGATGTTCAGCTCGCCGTCAGCCGTGTAGTAGCCCTCTTCCATCTGGTTCACCATCGAGTTCCAGACGAAGCCGGACTGGTCGTACCAGGCCTTGCCGGTCTTCTCGTGGTACTGGTTGCCCAGTTCGAAGTAACGGTCCCAAGTGGCGTCGTCGCCGCCGAACAGTTCGGCAACAGCTTCCCGGTCGCTGGGCAGGCCGGCGGCTTCGAAGAGCTTGCCGTTGTAGCACAGCCCCTGCGGACCGATATCCGTGCCGTAGCCGATAACGCGGCCGTCAGCATCGGTGCCCTGCTCGAACTTCCAGTCGACCCAGTTGTCCTTGATGTCCTCGGCACCGTACTCGTTCAGGTCCACGAACTGGTCCGAGACTTCCATGACGGCTCCGAGCCAGCCTTCCTCGATGGCCACCACATCGCTGACACCGGAACCGGCAGCGAGTTTCGTGAAGAGGTCGGTCTGGGCGTTGGCGCCGCGGTCAATGTTGTTGTGGGTGATCTTGATGCCCGGGTTGGCCTCTTCGTACTCCGCGTAGAGGTCGTCGTAGCCGAAGGTGCCGAAAGTGGTGACGGACAGTTCGATGGGGTCCTCGGCGGTCCCTGCCTGGCTGTCCTTGTCGCCGCCGCCGCAGCCTGCGGCAAGCAGGGCCAGGACGGCGGCGCCTGCCACTGCTCCTGCCCGGTGTTTAAAGTTCTTCTTCACGGTCACTCCTTTGTGTGTGGGTCTAGCCGGTAAATAAGTGGACCGTGCCGTGAGCTGAGCCGGGGCTGATCCGCTGAGATGGGACTGGTTGTGGATTTCGAGAGCTGCCCGGCGCGAACGTGCCTGTGAGAGAGCGCTCTCTGATCTTCGTCAGAGCCTAAGTGTGACGCAAGGCACTGTCAAGAGAGCGCTCTCTCGCGCGTCGCTGAGGGACCGTTTGCGCTGTGTCGGCGCCGGTGAGCCCGGCGCGCCCGGGTTACGCTGGTGCCGCCGACGCCGATCAGGGGGACCAATGCCGGAACAAGACCCGCCGCAGGGCTATCAGCCGCCGCAGCAGCCGTACCCGCCGCAGGGCTATTGGCCACCGCCGGCGCAGGGGAACCTCCCGCCGCAGGGCTATTACCCGCCGCAGGGCTATTACCCTCCGCCGTGGCATCAGCCGGAGAATCCGCGCGGGTCAGCAGGCAAAAAGAAGATACTCAGCGGCGGCTCAGTGCTCATCATCCTGCTCGCGTGTTATAGCGCGTTGGTTGCGTTCCCTATCTTCATCGGCCTGGGGATGACCCAACAGTCCTCTTATCCGCCGGGGGTGCGTGAGAAGTACGAACTGATCCTCGTCCTGCTTTGCCCCGGACCCCTTGTGGCCCTGGGCCTCGCCTGGGCTGGCTACGGCGTACTCCGCCGAAAGCATCCCGTCGCGGCACTGTCCTGGTTCTGTGCGCTCCTGCTGGCGTGGCTTCTGGTGTTTCTTTTCTGGCTGGGCCCGGAAATGGTCTTTCCGATGACCGGCTCTTTCTTTTCAGGAGGAGACACCTAGCAGGTGGTACAGCGGCGCCTATCACGGCTCGGCTAGCGCCGGGTGCTCACAGTGACCGTGAACTTGGGGTTGCGCGCCACCTCGCGGGTAGGTCCCACCAAGCGGTTCAGCGCGGCCTTGTAGGTGAGGTGGCTGTTCCACACCGTCCACAGTTCCCCGCCGGGAGCCAGGACCCGGCCGGCGTCGGCAAAAAGCTTGAGCGCGATGCCGGCGTGTACGCTGGCGCCGATGTGGAACGGCGGGTTGAGCACCACCAGTTCCGCCGACGCATCCGGCCGGGTGCTGAGGGCATCGTCCCGGTATACCTGCACCCGATCTGCCACCCCATTCGCGGCCATGGTCTGCACTGCAGAAGCGACGGCGGCTGCGGATTGGTCGGTCGCGATGACCTGCAGGGACGGGCGTGACAGGGCCAGGTAAGCCGCAATGGCGCCGGTGCCGCACCCCAGATCGATGGCTGCGGACGCGTCCCGGGCGCCGCTGAGGTGCGGCAGAAGGAAACGGGTGCCGATGTCCAGCGACGCTCCGGCAAATGCCGCCCCGTAGGCGCGCAGTTCAAGCGGTGCCGGGAGGCCAACGTCGTGCTGCCCGGCCAGCGGGAACCGGTTGGCCGGGAGCGGATCCAGCGGTGCCGACACCGTGAGGACGCGCGATTTCTGCCGTGCCAATCCGGCGGTGACAGAGCCGAACCAGCGGCTGAACACCGTATTCATGGCCGTGGTCATGTGCTTGAGCCGGCCGCCGGCGTACACCACCACCCGCGGATCGGCATGCCGGGCAATCAGCGCGGCAATCTCCTCCAGTGCGTCCAGGGACCGCGGCAGGCGCAGCAGGACGGTGCGGGCACCGGTCAGCAGTTCGGGTCCAAGGGGCAGGGAGCTGAACGTCCCCCCGAGTCCGGCTGCGTCCGCATTGCGCTGCAGGGCCAGTTCGCCGGAGTACGGGTCCTGGTGCACGCGGATTTCCCGTACACCGTAACCGGCCGCCGCGCCCAGGGTGAGTGCACCGTAGGAGTCGCCGATGACGACGACGCCGCCCGCCTGCAGCCGGTCCGATGCGGTGTCCAGCAGCAGCCGGTCAGCTGCGTCATGCGCCTGCAGGTTCCCGGCCTCGACGTCGGGGTATCGCCGGAGCGCCTCAAAGTCGAAGCCGTCGGGGGCGTGCGTCACAGATCGATCCATTCTGTTCTCAGCGGTTCAGGGGTGCTGCCGCCGGCGGTAAGGGCTGCCAGGCGGTCGCGGAATTCTTCGGCGGTGCCGGGTACATCCGGCACCGCCACGGTGATGCTGGCGCCGGCGGCGCCGTAGTCCGTGCCGGTAACACTGATACCGGCACTGCGCAGTTCGTTCTCCAGCCGGCCGGCATCGGCGTGGGACGCCGGGACGGCGTAAAGCTGCATGCGCCTTCGGCGGAGCAGGGGAGCGGCTGCCAGCGCGGAGGAGACGGACTCCGAATAGGCGCGCACCAAGCCGCCGGCACCTAGCAGGATGCCGCCGAAGTACCGCACGGTCACCGCGGTGATGTCGCTTAGATCGGTGGCACCGCCGAAGGTTTCCCGTTTCGTCAGGGCCTCCAGCATCGGGATGCCCGCCGTTCCGGAGGGCTCGCCGTCGTCATTGGAGCGCTGGACGGTACGGGTGGGGCCAAGGACGAACGCACTGCAGTGGTGCCGCGCGTCATGGAATTCCCGGCGAAGCCCGGCTACCAGCGCGCGGGCCTCTTCCTCGGTTTCGGTGCGCTGCAGCACGGTGATGAAGCGTGAGCGCTTGACGTCCAGTTCGGAGCGGTGTTCCCCGGCGATGGTGGTGTAGCGCACCGCCGCCGCGTCGATGTCACTCACTCCTACATTCTAGTGGCCGCATCTGCGGGCGCCGACGGCGTGACGGGCGGCGCTGACGGGAGGGCCAGTGCCGGAGGACTACGCTGGTGGACATGCTTAAGGTTGGACTCACCGGCGGAATTGCCGCCGGAAAATCCCTGGTGGCCCGCACCCTCGAGGAATGCGGTGCAGTGCTGATCGACGCGGACGCGTTGGCCCGCGAAGTGGTGGAACCCGGCACGGCAGGGCTGGCCGCGGTGGTGGACGCGTTTGGTCCGCAGGTCCTGGCCGCGGACGGCAGCCTGGACCGACCCGCCCTGGCCGCCGTTGTGTTCGGCGACGAGAAGCGGCGGGCAGTGCTGAACGGGATCGTCCATCCGCTGGTGCGCGCCCGGGCCGCCGAGCTTGCGGCTCGGGCGCCGGAGGACGGAATCCTGGTGCAGGACATACCGCTGCTCGTGGAAACCGGGCAGGCCGGGAACTTCGATTTCGTGCTGGTGGTGGAGGCTCCCGAAGACGTCCGGCTGGAGCGGATGGTGCGCGACCGCGGAATGGCTCCCGAAGCTGCACGGGCCCGGATCGCCGCCCAGGCCACCGCCGAAGAGCGGGCCGCTGCTGCCGACGTCGTCCTGCACAATACCGGCGGCCCCGACGAGCTGGTGGCCGCGGTGCGTGCGCTGTGGGATACGCGCCTGGTGCCGCTGAACCGGAACGTTTCCGGAGAACGCGGCGCTGCCGGCGCCTGAGGTTCAGCCCGTAGCAAAGCGGACAGTGGCTGTCCGCGCAGCGGAGTATTTTTGTAGGCATGAGTCTTGCGCAGGACATCAAGAGAGTTGTGGCGCCTTTCGAGGTCGTCAGTGAATATAAACCCGCCGGTGACCAGCCCGCCGCCATTAAGGAACTCGCCGAGCGGATCAACGCCGGCGAGAAGGACGTAGTCCTCCTGGGTGCCACCGGCACCGGTAAGAGTGCCACGGCGGCGTGGCTGGTGGAGCAGGTCCAGCGGCCCACGCTGGTGATGGTGCAGAACAAGACCCTGGCGGCACAGCTGGCCAACGAATTCCGGGAACTGCTGCCCAACAACGCCGTGGAGTATTTCGTCTCCTACTACGACTACTACCAGCCCGAAGCGTACGTTCCGCAGACGGATACCTTCATCGAGAAGGACTCCTCCATCAACGAGGAAGTGGAACGGCTGCGGCACTCGGCCACCAACGCGCTGCTGACCCGCCGCGACGTGATTGTGGTGGCCACGGTGTCCTGCATTTACGGCCTGGGCACCCCCGAAGAGTACATCGAGGGCATGGTGACGCTGCGCCGCGGCCAGCAGATGAACCGCGATGACCTGCTGCGCAAATTCGTGTCCATGCAGTACGTGCGCAACGACATGGATTTCCACCGCGGGACCTTCCGCGTGCGCGGAGACACCGTGGAGATCATTCCCATGTACGAAGAGACCGCGCTGCGGATCGAGTTCTTCGGCGACGAGGTGGAGAGCATCCACACCCTGCATCCGCTCACCGGCAATGTCATCCGCGAAGAGGATGAGATGTATGTCTTCCCCGCCTCGCACTATGTGGCCGGCGAGGACCGCATGCACCGCGCCATCCGGCGCATCGAAGATGAACTGCAGGTGCGGCTGAAGGAACTGGAGTCCCAGAACAAGCTGGTCGAAGCCCAGCGGCTGCGCATGCGGACCACCTATGACCTGGAAATGATGCAGCAGATGGGTTTCTGCAACGGCATCGAAAACTACTCCCGGCACATCGACGGCCGCGGCCCGGGCACCGCCCCGCACTGCCTGCTGGACTACTTCCCGGACGACTTCCTGCTGGTGGTGGATGAATCCCACGTCACCATCCCGCAGATCGGTGCCATGTATGAAGGCGACATGTCCCGGAAGCGGACCCTGGTGGACCACGGCTTCAGGCTGCCCTCCGCCATGGACAACCGGCCGCTGAAGTGGGACGAGTTCCTCGAGCGCATCGGCCAGACCGTGTACATGTCGGCCACGCCCGGCAAGTACGAGCTGTCCAAGGCCGACGGTTTTGTGGAACAGATTATCCGCCCCACCGGCCTGGTGGACCCGCAGGTGGTGGTCAAGCCCAGCAAGGGCCAGATCGACGATCTGCTGGGGGAGATCCGCACCCGCACCGAACGGAACGAACGCGTCCTGGTGACCACGCTGACCAAGCGGATGGCCGAAGACCTGACCGGATACCTGCTGGAGCACGGGATCAAGGTGGAATACCTGCACTCCGACGTCGACACGCTGCGCCGCGTGGAGCTGCTCCGCGAACTGCGGATGGGCACCTTCGACGTGCTGGTGGGCATCAACCTGCTGCGCGAAGGCTTGGACCTGCCCGAGGTCTCGCTTGTGAGCATCCTGGACGCCGACAAGGAAGGCTTCCTGCGTTCCTCCACGTCGCTCATCCAGACCATCGGGCGTGCCGCCCGTAACGTCTCGGGCGAGGTGCACATGTACGCGGACCGGATTACCGATTCCATGGCGCATGCCATTGATGAGACCAACAGGCGCCGCGACATCCAGATTGCCTACAACAAGAAGCACGGTGTGGACCCGCAGCCGCTGCGCAAGAAAATCGCGGACATCACGGACCAGCTGGCCCGCGAGGACGCCGACACCAAGGCCCTCCTGGAAGAGGCAGCGAAGAAGAAGTCCAAGGGAAAGGGCAAGGGTGTGCGCAAGGACGGTCTGGCCGCTGCCCCGGCGGAAGACCTGACCGAGCTGATTGCCTCCATGACCGAGCAGATGCATGCCGCCGCAGCGGAGCTTCAGTTCGAGCTGGCCGCGCGCCTGCGCGACGAGGTCGGGGACCTGAAGAAGGAACTGCGGCAGATGCAGTCCGCCGGGCACGCGTAGGTATGCGCTTACTGCCCGGGCAGGGGCCCGTCCCCGTACAGGGCCGAGGCTTCGGCGTGTTTCCGGGCAGCCAATGCCGGCAGGCGCCGGTGCAGCGAACCCCTTTTCCACGGGATGGACCTGCGGCCCGGAGTTGCATCCGGCGCCAGAAGGGTCCAGCCGCTCCCGAGGGCGGCCAGAGAGGCGTGCTTGACGTCGTAATAGCCCCTGCGGGAAACCAACGCCACACCCCGCGCCCCGGCTGCCGCGGCCAGCAGATGGAAATGGAACCTCGTGGTGATCCATAGCTGGTCCGGCCCAACCGGCAGCCCGCCGGTCCAGACCCCGGCAAACGGAATAAACCGGTCCTGCGGGATCAGGTCGGCCAGCTGCCGGTACGCCGGGTGGTCGACGCCGGGGATGGCTTCCAGATAGTAGGCGCGACCGAACCGGCCGGCATAGCCAATCAGGGCCCGGGCCTGTGCGACCGCAGCCTCGAAAGTGGCCCGGTCCGCCAGGTCGCTCTGGATACAGACATATATTCCGGGCGGGCCGTTGCCCCGCGCGCTGACCGCCTCGGCACCCAGGAAAGCGTCGTCCAGCCCCAGCCGAGCCGAAGATGCCGCGGCACTCTCGGCATCACGGACACTGGCGTGGGCAAAATCCCGAAACAGTTTCCGTGCCTCCGCAGGCGGACCGGGCAGGGGCATCAGTCCCTGCCCGGTGGCATACAGGCGGGCCCCGGTCAGTCCGTGCACCGCCCGCATCCCGTCCAGCAAGGCGGCATGCTGCGGCCAGATACCGTTGATGAAACCGCCGCCGAGCAGGTGCAGGGACTGGACCTCGCGCAGCTTGAGCAAACCGAGGTCATAGCGCGGTGATCCCTGCTCCCGCACCAGCCGGACGACGTGTCCGGCGACGTCTTCCCCGTGATCCGCCGCCTCGCGCACCGCCCGCCACAACGTGTTGGTGACCCGCAACCGGGGGTGCAGGCCCTCGAACAGCACACTGGCCAGGCCGGGCTCGGGACAGTCCAGCCACACCTCGTTATCCGGCGAGGCCTGGGCCAGATAACGGAGCCACGAGGCGGTGATGAACTCGTCCCCGAAGTTCGGATGCCCGGCCGTGGAAACCCAGTAGTAGGGCCGCGGATCCATCTCCCCAGCGTAATCCCCAGCCGTGCCGCCGACCAGCATACTCATGAGGTTGCACGCTAGGCTTGGGTGCATGGTCTCGTCCGCGCTCCTCCCGACACCGGTGCCCGCCGCGCCCGAGCCGGCCGCCGTCGTCGACGCCCCGTGGTGGGAGATCCTCGGAGCCCTGGGACCGCTGGCCGTGCTGGCTGCGGCCATCCTGACCTTCATCATCGGCTGGAAAACACTGGAGCAGCGCCGGAAGGCGGACCAGCGTTCAGAATGGTGGAACCGCGCCCAGTGGGCCATCGAGGCGTCCATGTCCGAAGATCCCCGGCGGCAGGAGACCGGGCTGGGAGTGCTGGACCTGCTGGCCCAGAGCGACCTGGCCGGGGAGGAGGAAACCGCCATCATCAGCATCGCCTGGGCGCGCCCGCTGACGGCAGTCGTGGACGCGGAAGCCCGGATGAGTGAGAATGAACTAGCGAGCACACCCGGAACTAAGGAGGCTGACCATGACTACGGCAGCACTGTCACAGGGAAATAAGACTCCCGGCCGCTCCGAGTCCGCCGGCCATAATACGGAGCAGGGGCGGGACCAGGAACGCGTGCAGATCAGGGCCGCCCGGCTGCGGCTGACCACGGACCGCAAGCTCGGCAAGACCACCCCGGACTGGGTCCGGAAACTGGCGGACCGCCCGCTCTAACCCGGTTGCCCCCCGGTTACCCGCCGCTTATTTTTTAGCCGCGCACCATGCCCAGCAGCCGGTCGAAGATGGCCTCGCCGTCGTCGGCAATGCCGTCGTGGTGGTAGTCGGCGCTCTCCCAGACCTTTAGGCCCTGGACGGCGGCGGCCGTCTCCAGCGAGATATCCCGGTCCACGTAGATGTCATCCGTGTACACCGCAGCGGCCACGGGCACGGTGTTGCGGGCCAGCCGGCCGGTGTCGTACAGCGGCCCCCAGTCCGCTTTGCGGGCCAGCAGTTCCGCGGTCTGTTTCAGGGGCACCAGCGCCGGATCCTCGTCGAAGTACCAGGGGTAGACCATTTCACCGGTGAACAACGGCGCTTCGGCGGTGGGCTCAAACTCCGGGAAGGACTTCAGCACCCGCCACGCCGCCCAGTCCGTGGCGGATCCCTGCCCGTAGATCGATTCATGCATCACCGCGTAGAGCGGGTTCGAAGCGCGGCTGACCAGCCCGTGCACAGTCTCCAGGAAGGTGTCGGAGAGCCGTTCGCCTCCGGGTGCCGGCACAAAGGCTTCCTCCAGCAGGTGATGCAGCCCGTCCACCCGGGTGTTGCCGCCCAGGTAGGAACCGGCCATCTGGAAGCGCTGCACGCTGAGCCGTTCCCCGGAAGGCAGGAACTCGGGGACGGCGTCCAGGTGCCGGGCAATCCGTGTGGTCAGCTCGCGGTCTTCGGGATAGCGGGCAAAGTATTCGGCGTTGCGGGCAGCCACCCGGCGGAAGGTCGCGTCGTAGACCCGGTCAGCGGGACCGGACAGCGGTGCCAGTCCGCCGGTGATCAGGGATTCGCGGAGCCCTTCGGGCGCAAAGGACAGGTACGTGAGCGTGCAGAAGCCGCCGTAGCTCTGTCCGTAGGTGGTCCACGGTCCCGAGCTCAGCGCCTGCCGGATCAGCTCGGCGTCGGCAACGATGGAATCGGCCCGGAAATGCGTCAGGTACGCAGCCCGGGCTGCGGCATCGCCGCGCAGGGCCAGGGTCTGCCGGTCCGCCGGGGTGGAAAGACCGGTGCCCCGCTGGTCCAGCATCAGGATGCGGAAGTGTTTGGAAGCGGCCTTCGTCCAGCCGCCAAACTGCAGCAGCCGGTTGCCCTTTCCGCCGGGTCCGCCCTGCAGGTACAGCAGCCAGGGCAGTTCCTGCACCATGGCCGGGCGCTGCCCGGCGTCGGAATATTCGCGCGCGAACACGGTGATGGTTTCGCCGTCGGACACCGAGTGGTCCAGCGGCACGGTGAACCGGTGATCGGTCACGTTCATGCCGCGGACCCGGTAGGTGCGCGACGCCGCGTGGGGGACGGGCGCGTTCATTCGGCACCACCGAAGGAGGCCAGCGCCTCGCCGGTGAGCCGGAACGTGGTCCACTCATCCTGCGGCAGGGCCCCCAGGGACTTGTAGAACCGGATGGAGGGTTCGTTCCAGTTCAGCACGCACCATTCCACCCGTGCATAACCGCGTTCCACGGCGATGTTCGCCAGGGTGCGCAGCAGTGCCTTGCCCATGCCCTTGGCGCGGGCCTCCGGACGCACATAGAGGTCCTCAAGGTAAATGCCGTGCACACCTTCCCATGTGGAATAGTTCAGGAACCACAGGGCGAAACCCTGCACTGCACCCTGGTCCACCGCCACGTGGGCGAAAATTGCCGGATGGTCCCCGAAAAGGTTCTTTTCCAGCGCCTCGGCCGTGTTTTTCACGGCGTGCGGCTCTTTTTCATAGATCGCCAGGTCATGGATCAGTTCCAGGATGACGGGGACATCTTCTTTGCGTGCGGGGCGGATCTGCATGGGGTCCAGCCTAATCCAGCCGTCCGGCGGAGATCACCCTGATGACCGGGCTGCCTGCTTCGTCCGACGCCGCCAGGTCCACCTCCGCGGTGATGCCCCAGTCAAGGTGGCCCGCCGGATCCTTGAAGATCTGCCGCACGTTCCACTTGCCGGGAACTTCCGTGATGATCAGCAGGTCCGGGCCGCGGCCGTCGGGGCCGTCGTCGATGTCGTCGTGTTCCTCGAAGTAGGCGTCCAGCACCTGGGCCCAGCGGTCGGCGTCCCAGCCGGCGTCGCCGTCGAGCTCGCCCAGGGCGCGGTCATCCTCGTCGGCAAACAGCTTCACCCGGGAGAACATTTCGTTGCGCACCATCACCCGGAAGGCCCGCACATTGGAGGTGAGCCGGTCCGGGGCAGGCGGCAGGACGGGTTCATCCGTGGCGGCCGGATCGACGCCGGAGGTCAGTTCCTCCCATTCGTCCAGCAGCGAGGAATCGGTCTGCCGGACCAGTTCGCCCAGCCACTCGATGATGTCCTCCAGATCCTCCCGCAGCCGCTCCGGGGGAACGGTGTGCAGCAGTGCCTTGTAGGTGTCCGAGAGGTAGCGCAGCAGCACACCCTCGGAGCGCGCCAGGGAGTAGAAGGCCACGTACTCGCCGAAACTCATGGCGCGTTCGTACATGTCCCGGACAATCGACTTGGGGCTGAGCTCGAACTCGCCCAGCCAGGGGGCGCCGGACCGGTAGACCTCGAAGGACTGTTCCAGCAGCTCAGCCAGCGGCTGGGCGTAGGTGACCTCTTCGAGCAGGGCCATCCGCTCGTCGTACTCGATGCCCTGGGATTTCATGGCCGCGATTGCCTCGCCGCGGGCCTTCTTCTCCTGGGCGGAGAGCACCTGGCGGGGCTTTTCCATGATGGCTTCGATCACGGACACCACGTCGAGCGCGTAGGACGGACTGTCCGGGTCCAGGATCTCCAGGGAGGCCATGGCGAACGGGGACAGCGGCTGGTTCAGGGCAAAGTTCGGCTGCAGGTGGACCTTCAGCCGAACCGTGCGCCCGTCGGCGTCGGGCTCGGGCAGCACTTCGACAATGCCGGCGGTCTTCAGCTCGCGGTAGATGCTCAAAGCCTTCTTCATCAGCGCCAGCTGCGAGGAACGCGTCTCGTGGTTGTGCGTGAGCAGCTTTTTCGCCGCGGCAAACGGGTCACCCGGACGCTCCAGCAGGTTCAGCAGCATGGAGTGGGTGATGTTGAAGCTGGAGGTCAGCGGCTCCGGGGTGCCGTCCACCAGTTTCTCGAAGGTCGGCTTGCCCCAGGACACAAAACCGGCCTGCGGTTTCTTCTTCACCACCTGGCGCAGCTTCTTCTGGTCGTCGCCGAACTTCGCGTGCGCCTTGGCCATGGCCTTGGCGTTTTCGATCACGTGGTCCGGTGCCTGGACCACCACGGTGCCGGCCGTGTCATAGCCGGCCCGCCCGGCGCGTCCGGCAATCTGGTGGAACTCGCGGACCTTCAGCGGCCGGGTGCGGGTGCCGTCATACTTGGACAGCGCCGTGATCAGCACCGTGCGGATGGGCACGTTGATGCCCACACCCAGGGTGTCGGTGCCGCAGATGACCTTGAGCAATCCGGCCTGCGCCAGCTGTTCAACCAGGCGGCGGTATTTGGGCAGCATGCCGGCGTGGTGCACGCCGATCCCGTGCCGCACCAGCCGGTTCAGCGTCTTGCCGAATCCGGGGGCAAACCGGAACCCGGCAATCAGCTCCGCGATCCGGTCCTTTTCCTCCCGGGTGCAGACGTTGATGCTCATCAGCGCCTGCGCCCGGTCAATGGCCTCGATCTGAGAGAAGTGCACCACGTACACCGGGACCTGCTTGGTGGCCAGCAGTTCCTCGAGTGATTCCTGCACGGGCGTTTCCACGTAGTAGTAGTGCAGCGGGATGGGCCGCTGCACGGAGGAGACCGTCACCGTGTCGCGGTTGGTCAGCTCGCTCAGTTCGTTGGCGATGCGGGTCATGTCGCCCAGGGTGGCGGACATCAGCAGGAACTGCGCCTGCGGCAGCTCCAGCAGCGGCACCTGCCAGGCCCAGCCGCGCTGCGGATCCGAGTAGAAGTGGAACTCGTCCATGATGACGGTGCCCAGGTCCGCGTCCGGGCCTTCGCGCAGGGCAATGTTGGCCAGGATCTCCGCAGTGCAGCAGATGATGGGCGCGTCCTTGTTCACCGAGGAATCGCCGGTGACCATGCCCACGTTCTCCGCCCCGAAGATCTCGCACAGCGCGAAGAACTTCTCCGATACCAGGGCCTTGATGGGGGCGGTGTAATAGCTGCGCTCGTCTTGGGCCATGGCATAGAAGTGCGCGGCAATGGCCACCATCGACTTACCGGACCCGGTGGGGGTGGCCAGGATGACGTTGTTGCCGGTCACCAGCTCCATGACAGCTTCGTCCTGGGCGGGGTACAGCGACATTCCCCGGCTCTCGACCCACTCCAGGAAGGACGTGTAGGTCTCGTCGGGGTCAACGGTGCGGGTGGCGGAATCCGGGGAGGGCAGCTGCTCAAGAAGTTTCATGTCCATACCAGACTATCGGGCCGCGCCGATCCCGTTTTACGGTCTCAGCAGCGGCTAGGCTCGGCGGCATGAAATGGGATCCGGACAAGTACACACAGTTCTCCTCGCACCGGGACCGGCCATTCTTCGACCTCACCGCCCGGATAGCGGCATCCTCACCCCGGCGGGTGGTGGATTTGGGCTGCGGCACCGGCGCCCTGACCGCGGCGCTCGCTGCCCGTTGGCCCGGGGCGCAGGTCACGGGCGTGGATTCCTCCCGCGACATGATCGAAGCCGCCCGGGGGCTGGAGGACGTGCCGCCGAACCTGGACTTCGTGCACGGCCGGATCGAGGACTGGGAGCCGGCCCCCGGCACCGGCGTCGTTGTGTCCAACGCCGCCCTGCAGTGGGTGCCGGGACACCAGGACCTGCTGCAGCGCTGGGCAATGGCGCTCGACGACGGCGCCTGGCTGGCCGTGCAGGTACCGGGCAACTTTAATGCACCCTCCCATGTGCTGCTGCGGGAACTGGCGGCGAGCGCCGAGTGGGCCGGCAAGCTGCAGGGGGTGCTGCGCCACAGTGATGCCGTGGATGAACCGGAGGATTACCTGGCATTGCTGACCGAGGCCGGCTTTGCGGCCGATGTATGGGAAACCACCTACCAGCAGGTCCTGTACGGAACGGACCCGGTATTGGACTGGGTGCGCGGGACCGCGCTGCGGCCGGTCATCAATGCCCTGTCCGAAGCGGACTTTTTCCAGTTCGAGGCGGAGTACGCCGAATTGCTGGAAGAGGCCTATCCGTCGGAAGGGTGGGGAACGGTGTTCCCGTTCCGCCGGCTGTTTATGGTCGGGCGGAAGCAGGGCCAGGCCTCGGGCGGAAGCTTTCCGCGCGGCCGGTAGCCGGTTTTACCAGCCGCGTTCCTTCCATTCCTGCAGGTGCGGGCGCTCCGCACCCAGGGTGGTGGCCGCCCCGTGCCCGGGGTGCACCACGGTGTCATCCGGCAAGTATTCGAACACACGTTCGAATACGTCGCGGTACAGGGACGCAAACCGCTCCGGATCCTTCTGGGTATTGCCCAGTCCGCCCGGAAACAGCGAATCCCCGGTGAAGAGGTGCGCAGGGCCGGACGGGTCCCGGTAGAGCAGTGCCACGGAGCCGGGTGTGTGTCCGCGCAGCTTGATCGCCTCGAGTTCGGCTCCGCCGAAGGGCACGGTATCGCCGTGTTCCAGCGGCAGCAGCGTGGGAACCTCGATGTCCGGAATGTCTTCCGTGCCGGCTGCGGTACGTGACCCCGTCTCCGCTACGGTCTCTGCCAGGGCCCGCACATGGTCCCAGTGGCTGTGTGTGGTGATGACCGTTCCAAGCCGCGCGGGGGCTTGGGCATCGGCAGCCCCCTCGCCCAGCAGGCGCCGGATCGCGGGGAAGTCGTCCGCCGCGTCAATGAGCACCTGGGCACCGGACTCCTTGTCGGTGAGCAGGTACACGTTGTTGTCCATGGTGCCCACGGACACGCTGCGGATGGTGATGTTCTGCAGATCTTCCATCCGGCAAGTCTAGCCGGGCAGGGGCTTCCGAACCCGGCCCGTGGCGCTATTGTCTTACGCCCGCGAACGGGCGTAAGTTGCAAGGATGCTCCTGAGGCTGGTCCGGCAGAACCTCGCCCCCTATAGAGGCGCGGTCGCCGCCGTCGTTCTCCTGCAGCTGCTGCAGACCGCGGCCACGCTGTACCTTCCCACACTGAATGCAGACATCATTGACCGCGGCGTCGTCACCGGAGATACCGGGGTGATCCTCGACGTCGGCGGCTGGATGCTCGCGGTCACGGCCGGGCAGGTGGTGTGTTCGGTTGCCGCCACCTATCTGGCCTCCCGGGTGGCCATGAGCGCCGGGCGGAACATCCGGTCGCAGCTTTTCACCAACGTGGAGACGTTCTCTTCCCGCGAGGTGGGCCTGTTCGGTCCGCCGTCGCTGATTACCCGGACCACCAATGACGTGCAGCAGGTGCAGATGACCCTGCTGATGACGTTCACCATGATGGTTTCGGCCCCGATCATGGGGGTGGGCGGCGTGCTGCTGGCCCTGAACCAGGACATTCCGCTCTCCGGGATCCTGCTGCTGATCCTGCCGGCCCTGTTTGTGGTGATCGGATTGGTGCTGCGCCGCCTGGTGCCGCTGTTCCGGCGGGCGCAGAAGCAGATTGACAGGGTGAACTCCGTGCTGCGCGAGCAGATCATGGGCATTGCGGTGATCCGGGCGTTTATCCGCGAGCGTTCCGAGGAACAGCGGTTCGCCGGCGCCAATGCCGACCTCACCGGCACCCAGCTGCGCGTCAGCCAGCTGCTGGCCCTGCTGTTTCCCGCGGCCATGCTGGTGGCGAACCTGGCCACTGTTGCGGTGATCTGGTTCGGCGCGTTCCGGATTGACGCCGGGCAGATGCAGATCGGTGCGCTGACGGCCTTCATTGCCTACATCATGCAGATCCTGATGGCGGTCATGATGTCCATGTTCATGATCATGATGCTGCCCCGCGCTGCCGTCTGTGCGGAACGGATCTATGAGGTCCTGGATACCCGCACCAGCGTCAGCGACGCCCCGGGTGCTGGCACGCTGGCGTACGACGGCGGCCGGCTCACCTTCACCGACGTCGGCTACAGCTACCCGGGTGCCGAGGATCCCGTGCTGTTCAACATCAGCTTCGAGGCGCTGCCCGGACAGACCACGGCGATCATCGGGTCCACGGGTGCCGGGAAGACCACGCTGCTGAACCTGGTGCCCCGGCTGCTGGACGCCACCTCCGGGCGCATTACGGTGGACGGGCAGGACATAGCGGGAGTGACACTGTCATCGCTGCGTGCCGGAATAGGCCTGGTGCCGCAGCGCGCCTACCTCTTCAGCGGCACCATCGCCTCCAACCTCCGCTTCGGCAAACCCGAGGCCACCGACGAGGAGCTGTGGGCTGCACTGGAGACGGCGCAGGCCGACGGGTTTGTCCGTGCCGGGGAGGGCGGGCTGGAGCATCCCGTGGAGCAGGGCGGCGCGAACTTCTCCGGAGGCCAGCGCCAACGGCTGGCCATAGCCCGCGCCCTGGTGGTGCGCCCGTCCATCTACCTGTTCGATGACAGCTTCTCCGCGCTGGACTTCGCCACCGACGCACGGCTGCGGGCAGCACTGAAACCGCAGACCCGCAATGCCACCGTGATTGTGGTGGCCCAGCGCGTGAACACCATTACCGACGCAGCGCGGATCGTGGTCCTGGACGAAGGCCGGCTTGTCGGACAGGGAACGCATGCCGAACTGATGGAATCCACGGCAACGTACCGGGAGATCGTTGCCTCGCAGCTCACCGCGGAGGAAGTAGCGTGAGCGGGCCCATGCGGGGACGCCCGGGCGCAGGAGCCGCCGCCAAGCCGGAGAACTTCGCCGGCAGCGTCCGGCGGCTGATGGGACTGATGGCCCCGGACCGGCTGCGGGTGGCTGCGGTGCTGCTTTCTGCCGTCGTCTCCGTGGCGCTCGCCGTCTCCGCGCCCCGGATCCTGGGCGAGGCCACCAACGTCATCTTCGACGGGTTCATCGGGCAGGGGCTTCCGGCGGGGACGAGCAAGGACGCACAGGTACAGGCGCTCCGGGATGCGGGGGAGGGGAAACTGGCCGACATGCTCGCCGCCATGGATGTGGTGCCCGGGCAGGGGCTGGACTTCGGCCGGCTGGGCGGGATCCTGCTGGGCGTGCTGGCCATCTACCTGGCCGCTTTCGTGTTCGGCTGGTTCCAGGCCCGGGTGACGGCGCGGATTGTGCAGAACGCCATGTACCGGCTGCGCCGCGACGTGGACGGGAAGCTGTTCCGCCTGCCCATGTCCCATTTCCAGCAGCAGTCACGCGGAGACGTACTGAGCCGGGTCACCAATGACATCGACAACCTGGCGCAGACCCTCTCCCAGAGCCTGACCCAGATCATCACCTCGGTGCTGACCATCATCGGCGTGCTGGCGATGATGATCTCCATCTCCCCGCTGCTGGCCCTGGTCGCCGTGATCACGGTGCCGGTTTCCGCACTGGTGACGGTGCTTATCGCGCGGCGCTCGCAGGCGGAGTTCAAGACCCAGTGGAAGTCCACCGGAGAGGTCAACGGCTACATCGAGGAAATGTTCACCGGGCAGGACGTGGTGAAGGCCTTCGGCCAGCAGAAGCGGGTGATTGAGGGCTTTGCCCCGGCGAACAACCGGCTGTTCCGCTCCGCGTTCCGGGCCCAGTTCGTATCCGGGATCATCATGCCGGCCATGATGTTCATTTCGAACCTGAACTACGTCGCCGTTGCCGTGGTGGGCGGACTGCAGGTGGCCAACGGCCAGCTGTCCATCGGAGGAGTGCAGGCCTTTGTCCAGTACAGCCGGCAGTTCAGCCAGCCGCTGGGGCAGCTGGGCGGGCTGATCAACATGCTGCAGTCCGGCGTCGCCTCCGCTGAACGGGTGTTCGCCCTGCTGGACGCCAAGGAGCAGGAACCGGATCCGGTGCAGCCGGAACACCTGCACAACGTGCGCGGCCGGGTGGCCTTCGAGGACGTCTCCTTCAGCTACAGCCCGGAGGCCCCGCTTATCCGGGACCTGTCGTTCACGGCGGAGCCGGGGCAGACCGTGGCCATTGTCGGTCCCACGGGAGCGGGAAAAACCACCTTGGTGAACCTGCTGATGCGTTTCTACGACGTCGACGCCGGGCGGATCACCGTCGACGGAACCGACATTGCCCGGCTGCGCCGCGAGGAGCTGCGCAGCACCATGGGCATGGTGCTCCAGGACGCGTGGCTCTTCGAGGGCACGGTACGGGAGAACCTCGCCTACGGCGCTCCGGACGCTACCGAGAAGGACATCAGGGCCGCGGCGGCAGCTACGCACGTTGACCACTTTGTCCGGTCCCTGCCGGAGGGGTATGACACAGTGCTCGGCTACGACGGCGGCACGCTCAGCCAGGGCCAGCGGCAGCTGCTGACCATCGCCCGGGCCTGGCTGTCGGACCCGTCCATCCTGATCCTGGACGAGGCCACCAGCTCCGTGGACACCCGCACCGAGATTTCCATCCGCCTGGCCATGAACGCCCTGCGGCAGGACCGGACCAGCTTCGTCATTGCGCACCGGCTGTCCACCATCCGCGACGCGGACGTGATCCTGGTGGTGCGGGACGGGCGGATCGTGGAGCAGGGCACGCATGACGCACTGCTGGCCGCGGAGGGGTTCTACTCCGAGCTGTACCGCTCCCAGTTTGCCGGGCAGGCGGACGCCCAGGAGCAGGGGCTTCCGGCACCTGCCGACCCTTCCGGGCACTAGCATGGCACCATGACTTCTGATCCCAGCCCACAGCGCACCTCTGCCGGCAGCGACGCCGGGGTGCTCAAGTGGATCCGCATTGATGCCGCCAGTTCGGTGCCGCCGTATGAACAGCTCCGCCTGCAGATCCTGGACGCGGCAAACGAGGGGCGCCTCGCCGTCGGGACCCGGCTGCCCCCGGTCCGCGCCCTGGCCGGCTACCTTGGCCTGGCCGTGAACACCGTGGCCCGCGCCTACCGGGAACTGGAACAGGCGCAGGTGGTCACCACCCGCTCCCGCGCCGGCACAGTGATCGCCGCCGGCAGTGATGCCGGCCGGACCAGGGTGGCCGAGGCGGCGCGCACCTACGCTGATGCCGTCCGCGCCAACGGGGTGTCCCCTGACGAAGCCGTGTCCTTCCTGCGTGCAGCCCTGCAATAGGGCGGCCAGCGCTTCGCCTGCGGCGAAACACCGCACCTCGAATACGTTTTCGAATCAGCGTTTGAACTAGAGTGGAAAACGTGCCTAAATCGACTCTTACGACGGCGGACACCACGTTTGCGCCGCATACTGCCAATGACCTTTCCCGCCTGGTAGTGAAAGGTGCGCGCGAGCACAACCTCCAAAACGTTGACCTGGACCTGCCGCGGGACGCCATGATCGTCTTCACCGGCCTCTCCGGCTCGGGCAAGTCCTCGCTGGCGTTCGACACCATCTTCGCGGAGGGGCAGCGGCGCTACGTCGAGTCACTCTCCGCCTACGCGCGCATGTTCCTGGGCCAGGTGGACAAGCCTGACGTCGACTTCATCGAGGGCCTCTCGCCCGCGGTTTCCATCGACCAGAAGTCCACCAGCAAGAACCCGCGCTCCACGGTGGGCACCATCACCGAGATCCACGACTACATGCGCCTGCTCTGGGCCCGTGTGGGCCGGCCGTTCTGCCCCGTCTGCGGCGAACCCGTCAGCCGCCAGACCCCGCAGGCCATCGTGGACCAGCTCCTGGAACTGGAAGAGGGCACCCGCTACCAGGTCCTCGCGCCCGTGGTCCGCGGCCGCAAGGGCGAGTTCGTGGACCTGTTCAAGGAACTCGCCGCCAAGGGCTACTCCCGCGCCCGCGTGGACGGCAAGCAGATCCAGCTCTCCGACCCGCCCAAGCTGGGCAAGCAGATCAAGCACAACATCGAAGTGGTGGTGGACCGTCTCGTTGCCAAGGAAGGCATCCGGCAGCGGCTGACCGACTCCGTGGAAACCGCCCTCGGCCTGGCCGACGGCCGCGTGGTGGTGGACTTCGTGGACCGTCCCGAGGACAGCGAGGACCGTACCCGCACCTTCTCCGAAAACCTGGCCTGCCCCAACGAGCACCCGCTGGCCATCGACGAGATCGAGCCGCGCTCCTTCTCCTTCAACAACCCCTTCGGTGCATGCCCGGTCTGCACCGGCATCGGCTCGCGGCTGGAGGTGGACGAGGACCTGATCATCCCGGACCCGTCCAAGTCCCTGGCCGAAGGCGCCATCGCGCCCTGGTCCCTGGGCACCGCCACCACCGAGTACTGGAACCGGCTGCTCGACGGCTTGGCCAAGGACATGGGCTTCTCCATGGACACGCCGTGGAAGAAGCTGCCGGCCAAGGTCCGCGAGGCCGTGCTCAACGGCAAGGACCATAAGGTGGTGGTCCAGTACCGGAACCGCTTCGGCCGTGAACGCAAGTACAGCACCGGCTTCGAAGGCGTCATCCAGTACATCCACCGCAAGCACCAGGAAACCGAATCCGACCATGCCCGCGACCGGTACGAAGAGTACATGCGCGAAATCGCCTGCCCCGAGTGCGGCGGCGCGCGCCTGAACCCGGCGTCCCTGTCGGTGCTGATCAACGGCCGCAACATTGCCGAGATCAGCGCCCTGCCGCTGCGCGAGGCCGCCGACTTCCTCGGAACGCTCACGCTCACCGGCCGTGAAGCACAGATTGCCAGCAACGTACTGAAGGAAATCCAGGCCCGCCTGACCTTCCTGCTCGACGTCGGGCTGGAATACCTGAGCCTGAACCGGCCGGCAGCAACCCTGTCCGGCGGCGAAGCCCAGCGCATCCGCCTGGCCACGCAGATCGGCTCCGGCCTCGTGGGCGTGCTGTACGTGCTGGATGAACCGTCCATCGGCCTGCACCAGAAGGACAACCGGCGGTTGATCGAAACCCTGAGCCGCCTGCGCAGCCTGGGCAACACCCTGATCGTGGTGGAACACGACGAAGACACCATCCAGGAAGCGGACTGGATTGTCGACGTCGGCCCGGGGGCAGGGGAGCGCGGCGGCGAGATTGTGCATTCCGGCTCGCTGGCGGACCTGCTCACGAACGAGCGTTCCATTACCGGCGCCTACCTCTCCGGCCGGAAGAAGATCGAGATCCCGGCCAAGCGGCGCAAGGTGGACAAGACCCGCCAGCTGAAGATTGTCGGGGCGCGGGAAAACAACCTGCAGAACCTGAACGTGGACATTCCCCTGGGCGTGTTCACCGCAGTGACCGGTGTCAGCGGTTCGGGCAAGTCCACCCTGATCAACGACATCCTGTACAAGACCATGGCCAACAAGCTCAACGGCGCCAAGCATGTGGCCGGCCGGCACACCCGGGTGGAGGGCCTGGAGCAGCTGGACAAGGTTATCCATGTGGACCAGAGCCCCATCGGCCGCACGCCGCGCTCCAACCCGGCCACCTACACCGGCGTCTGGGACCACATCCGCAAGCTCTTCGCCGAGACCAACGAGGCGAAGGTGCGCGGCTACCTTCCGGGCCGGTTCTCCTTCAACGTGAAGGGCGGGCGCTGCGAGGCCTGCCACGGCGACGGCACCCTGAAGATCGAAATGAACTTCCTGCCGGACGTTTACGTACCCTGCGAGGTATGCCACGGCGCCCGGTTCAACCGGGAGACCATGGAGGTCCACTACAAGGGCAAGAACATTGCCGAGGTCCTGGACATGCCTATCGAGGAAGCCGCGGAGTTCTTCGCCGCCTTCGGGCCTATTTCCCGGCACCTGAACACCCTGGTGGACGTGGGCCTGGGCTATGTCCGGCTGGGCCAGCCGGCCACCACGCTGTCCGGCGGCGAGGCGCAGCGTGTGAAGCTGGCCAGCGAGCTGCAGAAGCGTTCCAACGGCCGCAGCATCTACGTGCTGGACGAGCCCACTACGGGCCTGCACTTCGAAGACGTCCGGAAGCTCCTGGAAGTGCTGCAGGGCTTGGTGGACAAGGGCAACACGGTGGTGACCATCGAGCACAACCTCGACGTGATCAAGAGTGCCGACTGGATCATCGATATGGGTCCCGACGGCGGCACCGGCGGCGGCAAGGTGGTCGCCTCGGGCACCCCGGAGAAGGTGGCCAAGGTCGAAGGCAGCCACACCGCCACGTTCCTGGCGGCGATCCTCAACCCGTAAGGCACACCGGCTGCACGCCGGCGCAGGAATATGTCGCGGTCCGACATATTCCTGCGCCGGTATACCTTTTCGCGTTAGCCCGCTTTGGTATGCCAAACTTGGGCCGTGACTTCTCCCCGGCTCTTGGTTCTTTTTGATTTGGATGGAACGCTGGTTGACCCGGCGGGCGCCATCACCGGCGGCATCAGTGCCGCACTTGCCGCCTGCGGCCTGCCGGTGCCTTCAGGGGCGGACCTGCAGCGCATGGTCGGTCCTGCTCTGGTGACCTCACTGCGGGACATTGCCGGGGTTCCCGCCGACCTGCTGGACGAGGTCATCGGACGCTACCGCGCCGGCTACCGGGAGTCCGGAATGGCACAGAGCCGTCCGTACCCCGGCATCCGAGCAGCTGTCGAACGCCTCCGGGAGAACCACACGGTTGCCGTAGCCACCCAGAAGCCCGAGCCGCTGGCCGCGGAACTCCTCGGCGTCCAGCAGCTTGCGGACCTGTTTGCGTCCGTGCACGGCTCACCTGCCGATGAGCAGGCCGCCGCCGCCCTGGACGGCAAGCGCAGCATCATCCGCGCCGCCCTGGACCGGCACAAGGGTTCCTATGACCGCGCCGTGATGATCGGCGACCGAAGGCACGACGTCGAGGGCGCCTCCGCCAACGGCCTGGACTGCATTGGCGTCTCCTGGGGATTCGCAGCGGCAGGAGAGCTGGAAGAAGCAGGTGCAGCCGCCGTCGTTGCCACCGCTGATGACCTGGTGGATACGGTGCTGCGGTACGCACGGAACGGATCGGCACTCCATGGCGCTGTATAACCTCACCAGGACAGGTATCCGCGCATTCGTGGGCGGGCTGTGCCGGCCAACCATCACCGGCCTGGAGAACGTTCCCGCCACTGGGCCCTTTATCGTCGCCTGCAATCACTTGTCCTTCCTGGACAGCGTGCTGGTGCAGGCGCTGCTGCCGCGGCGCGTCGGATTCTTCGCCAAGGCCGAATACTTCACCGGCACCGGGCTGAAGGGCTACGCCATGAAGAGCTTCTTCGAGGGTGTCGGTTCCATCCCGGTGCAGCGGGACCAGCAGGCTGCCAGCGTTGCGGCGCTGAAGACGCTGCTGGACATCCTCGAGGAGGGCGGGGGTGTGGGGATCTATCCCGAAGGCACCCGTTCCCGCGACGGACTGCTGTACCGCGGCCGCACCGGCGTGGGCTGGCTGGCACTGACCTCCGGCGCCCCGGTGGTGCCCGTGGGCCTGATCGGCACGGAAAACCTGCAGCCAGCGGGCAAGAAAACCGTCAAGCCCGGGCACTTCACCCTCAAGGTGGGACCGCCCCTGTACTTCCAAAAGACGGGGCCGGACCACGCCCTGCCCGCCCGGCGCCAGGCCACGGACCGCGTCATGGACGCCATCGCCGAGCTGAGCGGCCAGGAACGCTCCGAGAGTTATAACCGGAACCGCCCCGAGGGGTAAGGCGGGGTCACGCACCAGGGCGCCCGGGGTTCAGCGCCGGGCGAAACCGCACGGCGTCGTCCGGCCGCACCCGCGGGCGAACGTAGGATGGAAAAGTGGCAGATCCAGCAACTTACCGGCCGAAAACAGGGGAGATCCCCACCGCCCCGGGCGTCTACCGTTTCCGGGATGAACACGGCCGAGTCATTTACGTGGGCAAGGCCAAGAACCTCCGCTCCCGCCTGAACTCCTATTTCGCCAATCCGCGCGGGCTGATGCCCAAAACGCGTGCCATGGTGCATACCGCGGCCAGCGTGGAGTGGACGGTGGTGGGCACCGAGCTCGAAGCGCTGCAGCTCGAGTACACCTGGATCAAGGAATTCAATCCCCGGTTCAACATCATGTTCCGGGACGACAAGTCCTACCCCTACCTGGCCGTCACCATGGGAGAGAAGTACCCGCGGGCGCAGGTCATGCGGGGGGACCGGCGCAAGGACACCCGCTACTTCGGCCCGTTCTATCCGGCCAAGGCCATCCGCGAAACCCTCGACACGCTGTTGCGCGTCTTCCCGGTCCGCACCTGCAGCAGCGGAGTGTTCAAGCGGGCCGAGCGCACCGGCCGGCCGTGCCTGCTGGGCTACATCGACAAGTGCTCCGCACCCTGCGTGGGACGGATCAGCCCCGAGGACCACCGCCAGCTGGCCGCTGAACTGTGCGACTTCATGGCGGGGGAGGGCAAACGCTTCATCTCCGGCCTGGAAAAGGAGATGCAGGCAGCCGTCGCCGAACTGGACTATGAATCCGCCGCCCGGCTCCGCGATGACATCTCCGCCCTGCGGAAGGTCTTCGAGCGCAACAACGTAGTCCTGAGCGAAGACACCGACGCGGACATCTTCGCCCTGGAAGAAGACGAGCTGGAAGCCTCGGCCCAGGTTTTCCACGTCCGCGGCGGACGCATCCGCGGCCAGCGCGGCTGGGTTGTGGAAAAGGTGGAGGACAACGACACCGCGGACCTGGTGGAACACCTGATCCAGCAGGTCTACGGCTCGGCAAACTCTACGGACCGGATCCCGCGCCAGGTGCTGGTTCCCGTGCTGCCGCCCAACGCCGAAGAACTTGCCGAATGGCTGTACGGGCTGCGCGGAGCCCGCGTAGACATCCGGGTGCCCATGCGCGGCGACAAAAAAGCGCTGATGGAAACCGTGGCCCGGAACGCATCGGATGCACTGCGCCTGCACAAAAGCCGCAGGGCCGGGGACATTACCACCCGTTCGGCTGCCCTGCAGGAACTGCAGGAGGCCCTGGACCTGGCCTCCCCGCCGCTGCGCATCGAGTGCTACGACATCTCCCACGTTTCCGGCACCAACGTGGTGGCCTCCATGGTGGTGGCTGAAGACGGCCTGCCGAAGAAATCGGACTACCGCAAGTTCTCCATCACCGGCGACGCTGCCCGGGACGACACGGCGTCCATGTATGACGTTATTTCGCGCCGCTTCCGCAACTACCTGGCCGAGAATGCGGACCCTGCCGCCGATCCCGACGCCCCGACGGACCTGCCCGACGAGCGCGCCGGCGGCCCCGACGCCGACGTCCGGCCCCTGACCGACACGCTGACCCCGGCGCCAAAGGCCAAGTTCGCCTACCCGCCGAACCTGGTGGTGGTGGACGGCGGGCAGCCCCAGGTTGCCGCGGCCTCCAAGGCCCTGGACGATCTGGGCATCACGGACGTGCAGGTGGTGGGGCTCGCCAAGCGCCTGGAGGAAGTATGGGTGCCGGACAGCGACTTCCCGGTGATCCTGCCGCGTGCTTCCGAAGCCCTGTTCCTGCTGCAGCGCATCCGCGACGAGGCGCACCGCTTTGCCATCACCTTCCACCGGCAGAAGCGCGGCAAATCCATGACCGCTTCGCTGCTGGACGAAGTACCCGGACTCGGCCCGGCCAAACGCCAGGCACTGCTCAAGCAGTTCGGTTCCGTGAAGAAACTGCGTGCGGCCACGGAGGAGGAACTGCGCCAGGTTCCCGGCATCGGTCCCGCCATGGCCGCTAACCTGCGCAGCCGGTTGGCCGATAAAGATATGGCGGGGGCTCCGGCGGTCAATATGACCACCGGCGAAATCCTGGAAACTTAGTTAGTCTTGGAAAACCGGCGTGTCGTCACTACGGCGTGTCGGAGGATGCCGCATACGGTTTCCGCTGCACCAGCGCCGGCGCAACCGGGCAACAGGGTAAACAGGATGGGATCACAGCAATGACGCAAGAGGACGGCTTGACCATAGTCAAGCCTGAGGAATCGGAACTGCTCGTGGTCACGGGCATGTCCGGTGCCGGACGGAGCACGGCCGCCAATGCGTTGGAAGACCACGGCTGGTACGTGGTGGAGAACCTGCCGCCGCTCATGCTGGGTACCCTCACCGAACTCGTTTCCCGGATGCCGCAGTCCATTCCCAAGCTCGCCGTCGTCATCGACGTCCGGAGCAAGGAACTGTTCCAGGACATCCGCGAAGCGCTGCGCAACCTGCGCACCGCCGGGGTAACCTACCGCCTGCTGTTCCTGGACGCCGACGACGCCACCCTGGTCCGCCGGTTTGAGCAGGGCCGCCGTCCGCACCCGCTGCAGGGGGACGGCAGTATCCTGGACGGCATCGCCGCCGAACGCGAGGTAGTGCAGGAACTGCGCGATTCCTCCGACGTCGTGGTGGACACCTCCAAGCTGAACGTCCATGCCCTGGCCACCACGGTGACCGAGCTTTTCACCGAGTCCGGCCCCATTGTGCTGCGCCTGAACATCATGAGCTTCGGCTTCAAATACGGGCTCCCCGTTGACGCCAACTACGTGGCCGATGTCCGCTTCATTCCCAACCCGCACTGGGTCCCGCAGCTGCGCCCGCACACCGGGCTGGACGACGACGTCCGGGACTACGTGCTGCAGGCCAAGGGCACCGCTGAATTCCTGGACCGCTACGTCGAGGCGCTGGAGCCCGTGATTGACGGCTACCGCCGAGAGAACAAGCACTACGCAACCATCGCCGTGGGCTGCACGGGCGGTAAGCACCGTTCCGTGGCGGTCACCGAGGAACTGGCCAAGCGCCTTGCCCAGCTGCCCCGGGTCACGGTCAGCTCGCACCACCGGGATCTGGGGCGCGAATAATGTCCTTTCTCACCGGCCCGCTGCCCCTGATTCCGGAGGGCAAGGCCGGCCGGGGGAGCGGTGGCGGTCCCGGATCGGTAGTCGCGCTGGGAGGCGGCCACGGCCTTTCCGCTTCGCTTTCCGCACTGCGCCTGCTGACCACCGACCTCACCGCCGTCGTGACGGTGGCCGACGACGGCGGTTCCTCCGGCCGGCTGCGCCGCGAGCTCGGCGTCCTCCCGCCCGGCGACCTGCGCATGGCGCTGGCTGCGCTCTGCGATGACACCGACTGGGGCCGGACCTGGCGCGACGTGATGCAGCACCGTTTCCGCTCCCAGCCCGGGGTGGACGGCTCCCTGGACGACCATGCGCTGGGCAACCTGCTGATCGTCACGCTCTGGGAGCTGCTGGGGGATCCGGTGGCCGGACTGCAGTGGGCCGGAGCGCTGCTCGGTGCCCGCGGACAGGTCCTGCCGATGTCCACTATGCCGCTGACCATTGAGGGCGACGTGATCCGCCGCACGCCGGACGGGGACCGGGTGGAAACCGTCAGCGGCCAGGCCCGGCTGGCAGCTGCAGGGGCCCGCACCAATGTGACGGACGTACGGCTGCTGCCCACCGACGCGCCGGCCTGTCCGGCTGCCCTGGACGCCATTGAGGGCGCCGACTGGGTGATTCTGGGGCCGGGGTCCTGGTACACCTCGGTCCTGCCTCACCTGATGCTGCCGCAGATGCGCGACGCACTGTGCGCCACGGCAGCCAAGCGGTGCCTGACCATGAATCTCAGCAACGAAACCACTGAAACTGCAGGCATGAGCGCGGTGGACCACCTCGCCGTAATCCGGCGCTACGCACCGGAGTTCAAAGTGGACGCGGTGCTGGCGGATCCGTCGGTGGTGGGTGACCGCGCGGCCTTCGAGGACGCTGTCGCCCAAATGGGCGGCCGAGCCGTCTTCGGTAAGGTGGGGGCAGCGACGGGGCGTCCGATCCATGATCCGCTCCGCCTCGCAACCGCCTTCCACGATATTTTTGGGGAGAACTAGGAGTGTATTTGTGGCGTTGACCGCAGCTGTAAAAGAGGAACTGTCACGGCTGGACGTGAAGAAGTCCTCGGTCCGAAAGGCCGAAGTGTCGGCAATGCTGCGTTTTGCCGGCGGGCTGCACATTATTTCCGGGCGCATCGTCATTGAGGCCGAGGTGGACCTCGCGTCCACGGCCCGCCGGCTCCGCTCGGCCATTGCCGAGGTCTACGGGCACGCCAGCGACATCATTGTGGTGTCCGGCGGGGGACTGCGCCGCGGGAACCGCTATGTGGTGCGTGTGGTCCGCGACGGGGAGTCCCTGGCGCGGCAGACCGGCCTGCTGGATGCCCGGGGACGGCCCGTCCGCGGCCTGCCCTCCGTGGTGGTCAACGGTTCTGCCGCCGACGCCGAGGCTGTCTGGCGCGGAGCGTTCCTCGCCCACGGTTCGCTCACCGAGCCCGGACGCTCGTCCTCCCTGGAGGTCACCTGCCCCGGGCCCGAGGCGGCCCTGGCCCTGGTGGGCTCCGCACGCCGGATCGGCATCGCCGCCAAGGCGCGCGAGGTGCGCGGCGTTGACCGGGTAGTGATCCGCGACGGCGACACCATTGCCGCCCTGCTGACCCGGATGGGCGCCCACGACGCGCTGATGGTCTGGGAAGAGCGCCGCATGCGCAAGGAAGTGCGGGCGACCGCCAACCGCCTGGCGAATTTCGACGACGCGAACCTCCGCCGTTCCGCGCAGGCCGCCGTTGCTGCCGGCGCACGCGTGGAACGAGCCCTGGAGATCCTCGGCGAGGACGTGCCCGAGCACCTGCGCTACGCGGGTGAATTGCGCGTTGCGCATAAGCAGGCCAGCCTGGACGAGCTCGGGCACCTGGCCGACCCGCCCATGACCAAGGACGCCATTGCGGGGAGAATCCGCCGTTTGCTGGCCATGGCGGACAAACGTGCGGCGGAATTGGGCATTCCGGGTACCGAATCCAGTGTCACTCCGGAAATGTTGGACGAATAGCGCCGTCCCGGCCCGGCAGCCCAATGTTGGCTGGATGGCGTAATTGCATAGGATGGACTAAGTCTGCTGCCTTTTGGGGCGGCACGAAGAATTTCCGGATGGGAATTCCGTCCGGATCTTTGATCCGACACTTCAACGGAGGATTTTCGTGAACGAATACACACTGCCGGAACTGCCGTACGACTACGCAGCCCTGGAACCGCACATTTCCGCACGCATCATGGAGCTGCACCACGACAAGCACCATGCCACGTACGTAGCCGGCGCGAACACTGCCCTTGCCCAGATGGCCGAAGCACGCGACAAGGGCGAGTTCGGTACCATCGGCAAGCTCTCCAAGGACCTGGCCTTCCACCTGGGCGGCCACACCAACCACAGCATTTTCTGGAACAACATGTCCCCGGACGGCGGCGACAAGCCCGAAGGCGAGCTGGCGGCAGCCATTGACGAGTTCTTCGGCTCCTTCGACGGCTTCCGCGGCCAGTTCACTGCCGTGGCCAACTCCATCCAGGGCTCCGGCTGGTCCATCCTGGCCTACGAACCGCTGGGCAAGAACCTCGTTATCGAGCAGCTCTACGATCAGCAGGGCAACGTTCCCGTCGGAACCATCCCGCTGCTGATGCTGGATATGTGGGAGCACTCCTACTACCTCGACTACGCCAACGTGAAGGGCGACTACGTCAAGGCATGGTGGAACATCGTCAACTGGGCCGACGTCGCCGCACGTTTCGACGCCGCCCGCACCGGTGCGAAGTCGCTGATCGTTCCCGCCTAGTCGCCGCCTGTGCCGCACAATTGTGCGGGTGCCCCGGTCCCTACGGGGACTGTGACGCGTAAGATAAATCCGTAGGTCCCCGTCCAGCCGGCAACGCCGACAGGACGGGGCCACGGCCCCGTTCCGCCGGCACTGCCGGAAAGCTTTCCCCAGCGGAACGTGTCAGGCCGCAGTCAGTCCGGTGGCTTCATACCCGAGGTCACACAGTTCTCAATTGACCCCCTATCAAGGAGACAGAAAAGTGACTACTCGTGTTGGAATCAACGGATTCGGACGTATCGGCCGCAACTACTTCCGAGCCGCCCTGGAGCAGAACGCAGACCTCGACATTGTCGCCGTCAACGACCTGACCAGCCCCGAA
This sequence comes from Arthrobacter sp. zg-Y1143, assembly GCF_030125565.1. Classification (NCBI taxonomy): domain Bacteria; kingdom Bacillati; phylum Actinomycetota; class Actinomycetes; order Micrococcales; family Micrococcaceae; genus Arthrobacter; species Arthrobacter sp. zg-Y1143. The sequence goes on from NZ_JASKLW010000006.1 coordinate 42,429, forward strand.
ACCCTCGCCCACCTCCTGAAGTACGACTCCGTGACCGGTCGGCTGGGCGCTGACCTCGAAGTGCGTGAAGGCAACATTGTGGTGGGAGGCAAGACCATCAAGGTCCTTGCCGAACGCGATCCCTCCAACCTTCCCTGGAAAGACCTCGGCGTAGACATCGTCATCGAGTCCACCGGGTTCTTCACCAAGGCCGAAGACGCCAAGAAGCACCTTGATGCGGGTGCGAAAAAGGTCCTGATCTCCGCTCCGGGCAAAGGCTCGGACATCACCATCGTGATGGGCGTCAACGACGGCGACTACAACCCCGCCAGCCACAACATCATTTCCAATGCCTCCTGCACCACGAACTGCCTCGGCCCGCTGGCCAAGGTCCTGCACGAAGCCTTCGGCATCGAGCGCGGCCTGATGACCACCGTGCACGCCTACACTGCAGACCAGAACCTGCAGGACGGCCCGCACCGGGACCTGCGCCGGGCACGTGCCGCAGCCCTGAACATTGTTCCCACCTCCACCGGAGCAGCCAAGGCTATCGGCCTGGTCCTGCCGGAACTGGACGGCAAGCTGGACGGCTTCGCCCTGCGTGTTCCGGTCCCCACCGGTTCGGTCACCGACCTCACGGTCACCGTGGGCCGGGAAGCCTCCGTGGATGAAATCAACGATGTCTACAAGACGGCAGCCAGCGGTCCGCTGGCCGGGATCCTGCGCTACACCGACGAGCCGATTGTGTCCTCCGACATCGTCACCGACCCGGCCTCCTGCATCTTCGACTCTGGCCTGACCCGCGTAATGGGCAACGAAGTAAAGGTTGTTGGCTGGTACGACAACGAGTGGGGCTACTCCAACCGACTGGTGGACCTCACCACGCTCGTTGCCTCCAAGCTTTAACCAACCGAGTACGCAAAGGTAGACATGACTGTCAAAACTCTCTCCGACCTGATCAGCGACGGCGTCGAGGACAGGTACGTGCTCGTCCGATCGGATCTGAATGTTCCGCTGGACGACGGCCGGGTCACCGACGACGGCCGCATCCGTGCCTCCATCCCCACTCTCCAGGTTCTGGTGGAGCACGGTGCCAAGGTCATTGTGATGGCCCACCTCGGCCGTCCCAAGGGGCAGCCGGACGAGAAGTACTCGCTGCGTCCCGCCGTCGACCGCCTCGACGAGCTCGCACCGTTTTCGGTGGAGTTCGCCGAGGACGTGGTCGGCGGCAGCGCAAGCGGGCTGGCCGGTTCGCTGGCTTCAGGTTCCGTGCTGGTGCTGCAGAACATCCGGTTCGACCCGCGTGAGACCTCCAAGGACGACGCCGAGCGGCAGGCACTTGCCCGTGACCTGGCGGCGCTGACCGGCGGCAACGGAGCGTACGTGGATGATGCCTTCGGTGCAGTGCACCGCAAGCACGCCAGCGTCTACGACATCGCCGAAGTCCTGCCGGCCTACGAGGGCGACCTGGTCCATACCGAGGTCCAGGTGCTCAAGCGCCTCACCGAAAACCCGGAAAAGCCCTACGTGGTGGTGCTGGGCGGTTCGAAGGTTTCGGACAAGCTGGCAGTGATCGAAAACCTGATGGACCGCGCCGACTACCTGCTGGTGGGAGGTGGAATGGTGTTCACGTTCCTGGCCGCACAGGGATACAACGTGGGCGCCTCCCTGCTTGAGGCAGACCAGATCGAAAATGTGAAGGGCTACCTCAGCCGGGCAAAGGAAGTGGGCTGCGAGTTCGTCCTGCCCACCGACATTGTGGTGGCGGACAAGTTCGCTGCCGATGCCGACGTCCAGACCGTTCCTGCGGACGCGATGGAGAGCAGCCGCTTCGGTGCCGCCGGCATCGGCCTGGACATCGGTCCGGATTCCGCGGACGCGTTTGCCGAACATATCGGCAAGGGCCGGACCATCTTCTGGAACGGCCCCATGGGCGTGTTCGAGTTCGAGGCCTTCGCCAATGGCACCCGCGCCGTAGCACAGGCGCTGAAGGACTCCTCGGGCTTCAGCGTGGTCGGCGGCGGCGATTCGGCGGCGGCAGTGCGCAAGCTCGGGTTCTCGGAAGCCGACTTCGGGCACATCTCCACCGGCGGCGGCGCCAGCCTCGAATATCTGGAAGGCAAGGCCCTGCCGGGCCTCACCGTCCTGGACCAGTAGTTTCCCGGTGCGGGTCCGCGGCCCTCAACAGCTGCGGACCCGCATCTGCATGTCCTGTCCCAAGAACCATTAAGCAAGAAACCGGAGCAACCATGACAACCTCCACGAACGGCAAGTTCGACCGCACACCCCTGATCGCCGGCAACTGGAAGATGAACATGGACCACGTCCAGGGCATCACCCTGCTGCAGAAGCTGGCCTGGACCCTCAGCGACGCCCGCCACGACTACGGCCGCGTGGAGGTGGTCGTGTTCCCTCCGTTCACCGACCTGCGCAGCACGCAGACCCTGGTGGCCGGCGACAAGCTGAAGGTGGAATACGGAGCCCAGGATCTTTCCCCGAAGGATTCGGGCGCCTACACGGGCGACATCTCCGGACAGTTCCTCTCCAAGCTCGGCTGCAGCTACGTCCTGGTGGGCCACAGCGAACGCCGTGCAGTGCACGGCGAAACCGACGAGCTGCTGAATGAAAAGCTGAAGGCTGCCTACCGCAACAACCTTGTACCCGTCCTCTGCGTGGGGGAGGGCCTTGAGGTCCGCCAGGCCGGAGACCACGTGATGCACACCCTGGAGCAGGTCCGCGCCGACCTCGCCGGACTGGACGCCGAGCAGGTCTCCACCCTGGTCATCGCGTACGAACCCATCTGGGCCATCGGCACCGGCGAAGTAGCCGGACCGGATGATGCACAGGAAATGTGCGCCGCCATCCGCGCCGAAATCGCCGATCTGTACGACGACGCGACAGCCGCCAAGACCCGCCTGCTTTACGGCGGCTCGGTCAAGGCCGCAAACGCTGCAAGCATTCTGGGCGAACGCGACGTGGACGGCGTGCTGGTGGGCGGTGCCAGTTTGGATGTAGGCGAATTTGCTAATATTGTCAGGTTCGAACAACATCTGGTGACTGACTGAACTGCAGCTGAAGGACGCCGCAGCGGCGTCCCCAATCCATGAGTCACCCGAAAGGCCGTAAGTGGAAATTCTGAAGATCATCCTGCTGGTGCTTCTTGCCATCACGAGCCTGCTGCTGACGCTGCTTATCCTGCTGCACAAAGGCCGCGGCGGCGGTATGTCGGACATGTTCGGCGGCGGCATGACCAGCAGCCTCGGCTCCTCCGGTGTTGCCGAAAAGAACCTCAACCGTTTCACCGTGGCCCTGGCCCTGTCCTGGGGCCTGGTTATCGTGGCTCTGGGACTGCTCCAGCGCTTCTCGGGCGAAGCCTAGGCACGTACCCCGGGCACGGGAAGACATAAAGAAGGCCCCCGGATTATCCGGGGGCCTTCTTTGCTGCATGCCGTTACCGGCCGCTAGTCTTCGTCGTCATCCTCGCCGGCGTGCTCCTGATCGGAGTCCAGCAGGCGCCGCGAAAGCTGGGCAGCGGCGGCCTGGTCGATCAGCCACCGCGTTTTGTTCCGTCCCCGGGCACCGGCGGCCGGAACCTGGATCTCCCCGGCGCCGGCCAGGGCAAGGCCCACGGCGCCGGCCTTGTCATCACCGGCAACCCCCAGCCACACTTCTGAGGCCGTGTTGATGGCCTCCAACGTCAGCGAGATCCGCTCCGGCGGCGGCTTGGGCGCGTCCCGTACCGCCACCGTGGTCTGCCCAACGGTCCGCACTCCCGGCGTCTCCGGGAAAAGCGAGGCGATGTGGGCGTCCGGGCCCACCCCCAGCAGCAGCACGTCGAAGCGCGGCAGGCGCGGATCAACGGACTCAAAGCCAGGCGCCAGGTCTTCTTCCTCCGCTGCCAGGGCCAGCCGCCGGGCATAATCCGCGGCGGCGTCCTCCACGGTATCAACCTCGCCGGCGGTGGCGACGGCGTGGATGCGCTCCGCCGGGACACCCATCGGCTCCAGCACCGCGTGCCGCGCCTGGAAGGAATTCAGCTCGGGGTCATCCGCGGGCAGGAAGCGTTCGTCTCCCCACCAGAAGTTCACCCGGGTCCAGTCCACGGCCGTGCGCGCAGGGTTGGCAGCTACGGCTTCCAGCGTCGCAATGCCCACGGTGCCTCCGGTGAGGACCACTGTGGCTTCCCCGCGCCGGCTCTGCACATCCACCAGTTTGGTAAGCAGGCGGGCGGCCGTCGCCGATACAAGGGCGGACGGATCCGGGTGGATGCTGACGCCGTTGGGGGAGTGCTTCACGCCGTCGCCCCTTCCTGGACCAGGCACGCGGCCAGGCCCTCAGTAAGTACTTCTCCGAAAACCTCATCCGGGTCCAGCCGGCGCAGTTCCTCGGCCAGGCAGTCCCGCAGGGTCCGGCGCGGCAGGGAAATCTGCTGTTCCGGCTGGCCCGGCTGGGTCAGGTGCGCGGTGACCTGGTCCGGGCGTGCCAGTTCCACGTCTCCCTCGGGACGCTCGAACACCACACGGTGGATCCCGGTCCCGGCTTCGCCTTCGATGATCTGCACGGGAACTTTCAGTGCCTTCTTCAACCAGGCGGCCAGCAGGAAGGTGCTGGCCGAATCCGAGGCGCCCTCCACGACCACCCCCTGCACGGGCGATGATCCGGCGTTGTCCAGCACCGCGGCAAGCTGCACCCGCCAGTTGGTCAGGCGGGTCCAGCTCAGGTCCGTATCGCCGGCCGCATAGGTTTCGGCCAGGCGCAGCAGGGCCTTTTTGGGGTTGTCCTCCGTGGCTGCGTCAGTGATGCGCCGGTGTGCAATGCAGCCCAGCGGGGTCTGCGCCGGATCCTCGGGCACACCGTGCGGCCACCAGGCAACAATGGGGGCGTCGGGCAGCAGCAGCGCGGACACCAGGGATTCGCTCTCCCCGGCCAGCTCGCCGTGCCCGGACAGGACAATCACTTCGGAGGCACCGGCGTCGCCGCCCACCCGGATCTGAGCATCCAGCCGGGTCTCGTCGCCGGCGCTGCCCTCAGCCAGCACAATGATGCGGCAGGGGTGTTCGCGGCTGGCTTCGTTGGCCGCCGCGATGGCCTCTTCCACGAAGTCCGGCTGCGTGTCCACCACCAGGGTCAGGACACGGCCGAGGGTGACCACGCCGCCCCGCTCCCGCATGGCGACAATTTCCTTGGACACCTTGGAGGTGGTGGTGTTGGGCAGGTCTACAATCACGGCCTTCTCCAGGTCCTTCCGTCTCGGGCGAGCAGTTCGTTAGCGGATTCCGGGCCCCAGCTGCCCGGAGCGTATGGCTCCGGCTGGCCGTCCAGGGTAGCCCAGTATTCTTCGAAGGGGTCCACGATCTTCCAGGACAGCTCCACTTCCTGGTGCCGGGGGAAGAGCGGAGGCTCGCCCAGCAGCACGTCCAGGATCAGGCGTTCGTACGCCTCGGGGCTGGATTCCGTAAAGGAATGCCCGTATCCGAAGTCCATGGACACATCCCGGACCTCCATTTGGGTGCCCGGCACCTTCGAACCGAACCGGATGGTCGCCCCTTCGTCCGGCTGGACACGGATGACGACGGCGTTCTGACCGAAATCGTCTTCACTGTGTTCACGGAAGAGCAGGTTGGGGGAGCGCTTGAAGACCACGGCGATCTCCGTGACCCGCCGGCCCAGCCGTTTGCCGGCCCGCAGGTAGAACGGCACTCCGGCCCAGCGGCGGGTGTTGATGTCCAGCCGGATGGCAGCGAACGTTTCCGTGGTGGAATCCGGGTTGAAGCCCTCTTCCTCCAGGAAGCCCGTCACCTTCTCGCCGCCCTGCCAGCCGCCGGTGTACTGGCCGCGGGCGGAGCTGTGCGAGAGGTCCTTCGGCAGCCGGACGGCGGCCAGGACCTTTTCCTTCTCGGTGCGCAGGTGGTCAGCATCAAAGGAGATGGGCTCCTCCATGGCGGTGAGGGCCAGCAGCTGCAGGAGGTGGTTCTGGATGACGTCGCGGGCTGCGCCCACGCCGTCGTAATACCCCGCACGCCCGCCAATGCCGATGTCCTCGGCCATGGTGATCTGCACGTGGTCCACATGGTTCGCGTTCCAGATGGGCTCGAAGAGCTGGTTCGCGAAGCGCAGGGCCAGGATGTTCTGGACGGTTTCCTTGCCCAGGTAGTGGTCGATCCGGAACACCGAGTCTGCCGGGAACACCGATTCCACCACGTTGTTCAGTTCGCGGGCGGAAGCCAGGTCGTGGCCAAACGGCTTCTCGATCACCACCCGCCGCCACTTGCCCTGGGAAGTTTTGGCCAGCCCGTGCCGGGAGAGCTGCTGGCAGACCTGTTCAAAGGACTTCGGCGGCACGGAGAGGTAGAAAGCATGGTTGCCGCGGGTGCCGCGTTCGGCGTCGAGGTCCTCCAGGGTTTCCTTCAGTTTCCCGAAGGCCTCGCCGCTGTCGAAGCCGCCTTCAACGAACCTGATGCCCTCGGCGAGCTGCTTCCATACATTCTCGTTGAAATCCGTGCGCGAGTGCGCCTGCACGGATTCCTTCACCTGCGCGGCGAATTCCTCGTTGCTCCAGGGCCGGCGGCCGAAGCCGACCAGCGAGAAGCTGGGCGGCAGGAGCCCCCGGTTGGCCAGGTCGTAAACGGCCGGGATGAGCTTTTTCCGGGCGAGATCGCCGGTGACTCCGAAGATCACCAGGGAGGACGGCCCCGCAATGCGGCTCAGCCGCCGGTCGCGCGGATCCCGGAGGGGGTTGCCCGTCCCGGACTTTTCCTCTGCGGACATTTAGTTGCTACCACTTTCTGCAGCCAGGGACCGCACGACGTTCTCGATTTCGCGGATACCTTCATCGCGGTTCAGCAGGTGCAGCCGCAGCACGGGCCGGCCCTGGTCCGCCAGGACAGACGCGTCGCCGGCCGCCTGCGCGCTGACCAGTTCAGCGAAGCTGAAGGGCCGCTCGGGGATGGCCACGTCACCGGCGGGACGGCCGGTGATCTGCAGGTACACACCCTGTGCCGGTCCGCCCTTGTGGAACTGGCCGGTGGAGTGCAGGAAGCGCGGGCCCCAGCCGAAGGTAACGGGACGGCCGGTAGCCGCCGCCAGGTCCGCGCGGATGCCCGCGAGGCCGGACTGCTTGGCGCGGTCCAGGTAGGCCTGGATGCTCAGGTAGCCGTCCGGGCCAAGCTGCCCCAGCAATGCCGTGAGGGCGCCGCGCAGGGTGGAGGCAGTGCCCAGCAGGTCGGCGGGGCCGCGGACCTCGACGGAACCGTCGATGAACGCCGGTTCGGTGGGCTCGGGGGTGGCATCAAGCAGGCCGCGGGCTGCCTTCTTGGCAGCCTCCACGTCCGGCTGGTCAAAGGGGTTGATGTTCAGGAGCCGTCCGGCCACGGCGGTGGCGAACTCCCACAGCATCATTTGTGCCCCCAGGCTGCCCGACACCACCACCTGGTCTCCTTCGGGCAGTTCCTCGGAATCCACCGGCACAATCCGGACGGTCAGCACGTCGGCGGCACCGGAGGTGATCTCCGGAGCACCGGGCTCGACGACGACCGGCAGCACACCTGTGCCGAGCTTGCCTGTTGATTCGGCGATCAGCTGCTCGGCCCAGTCCGGGAAACCGGCCAGGCCGGAACCCTCGTCCACTATGACGACCTTGTTGCGCAACGGCTCGGTTCCGCCAAGGGCGGCACCGAGTTCCAGGCCGATGTTGTCCGGAGCATCGTCCCGCAGGATTTCGGCGGTCATTTCGGCGTCGTCGAGGAGGGTCTCAATGTCCGCGCCGGCCAGGCCCGACGGGACCAGCCCGAAGGCGGTGAGGGCGGAGTAGCGTCCGCCCACGTTGGGGTCGGCGTTGAAGACGGCACGGTAGCCGGCTTCGCGGGCCGCGGCGTCCAGCGGCGATCCGGGGTCGGTGACCACTACGATCCGGGACTTCGCATCGATCCCGGCGTCGGTGAAGGCCTGTTCAAAGACTCGGCGCTGGGAATCGGTCTCCACGGTGGAACCGGACTTGGAGGACACCACAATCACGGTTTCGGCCAGCCGTTCACCCAACGCGGCCGCAACCACGTCGGGGTCGGTGGAGTCCAGGACGGTCAGGTCCACGCCCGCGGTGCGGGTGATGACCTCGGGCGCCAGGGAAGAGCCGCCCATGCCGGCCAGGACCACGCGGGTCACCGACTCGGCGGCAAGCTCTTCCCTCAGCGCCGCAATCTGTCCCAGGAGCGGCCGGGAACTCTCACCGGGGTTGAGCCAGCCGAGGCGGATGGAAGCCTCGGCTTCGGCGTCGGGGCCCCACAGGGTGGGATCCTGCGCCACCAGGCGGGAGGCGACTTCGTCGCCTACGAGTTCGGGAACCTTGGCGTCGACGGCCTCGCTTGCGGCGCCGGCTGCTTCAAAGGACAGTGTGGTCATCTCTTCTATGCCTCTTTCGCGGTATCCAGTGCGGTCTGAACGGTCTGCAGCAGTTCTCCCCAGCTGGCCACGAACTTGTCGAGGCCTTCGGTTTCCAGCTGCTCCACAACCTCGTTGTAGGAGATGCCCAAGCCGTCCAGGGAATCAAGCACGGCGTTGGACTCTTCGTAGGTGCCGGATACCGTGTTGCCGGTGACTTCGCCGTGGTCGGCAGTGGCTTCCAGCGTCTTCTCAGGCATGGTGTTCACCGTGTGCGGTGCCACGAGCCCCGTGACGTACAGGGTGTCCGGCAGGGCCGGGTCCTTGACACCGGTGGAGGCCCACAGCGGGCGCTGCGCGTTGGCGCCGGCAGCGGACAGGACCTGCCAGCGTTCGGAAGCGAACTGCTCCTCGAACACTTGGTAGGCCAGGCGGGCGTTGGCCAGGCCGGCCTTGCCCTTCAGTGCCTTGGCTTCGTCGGTGCCAATGCCGTCCAGCCGCTTGTCGATCTCGGCGTCCACGCGGGAAACAAAGAAGGAGGCCACGGAGTGGATGGTGGAGAGGTCGTGGCCGTTTTCCTTGGCCTGCTCAATGCCCAGCATGTACGCGTTAATGACCTCGCGGTAGCGTTCCAGCGAGAAGATCAGCGTCACGTTGACGCTGATGCCGGCAGCCAGGGTCGCCGTGATCGCGGGCAGTCCCTCTTTGGTGGCGGGGATCTTGATCAGCACGTTGTAGCGGCCAACCTTGTCGAAGAGTTCCTTCGCCTCATTGATGGTGCCCTGCGTGTCGCGTGACAGGCGCGGATCAACCTCAATGGACACCCGGCCGTCAACGCCGTGCGTGGCCTCGGCTACGGGGGCGAAGACATCGCAGGCCTGGATGACGTCGTCGGTGGTGATCTCGAAGACGGACTTGTCGACGTCGGCGCCGGAACGGGACAGCTGCTGCACCTGGGCGGCGTAGGACTCGCCGTTGGCCAGGGCGGCCGCGAAGATGCTCGGGTTGGTGGTTACGCCAACCACGTTCTTCTCGTCGATGAGCTTCTTGAGGGAGCCGGAGACAATCCGTTCGCGGGAAAGGTCGTCCAGCCAGATGGAGACGCCGGCTTCGGAGAGCGCGGCGGTGGGAGTTGAAGTCATGGTGTTACTCCTTAGTAAGGGTCTACTGCTGGTCGCCGGTCTCGGTGGACTGGGCTCCGGAGGAGGCACCGGTGGTGCCGGCCGGGGCGGATCCGCTGCCGGAAACAGCTGCGAGGGAATCGCGGGCTGCCTGCGCCACGGCGTCGGCCGTAATGCCGAATTCGCGGTACAGCGTCTTGTAGTCGGCGGAAGCGCCGAAGTGCTCCAGGGAAACGCTGCGGCCGGCGTCGCCGACAACCTCGCGCCAGCCCAGGGCGATGCCGGCTTCCACGGAGACGCGGGCCCGGATGTCCTTGGGCAGCACGGCCTCGCGGTAGTCCTGGTCCTGCTTGTTGAACCATTCGATGCTGGGCATCGAGACGACGCGGGCCGCCACGCCTTCGGCGGCGAGGGCTTCGCGGGCCTCGACGGCCAGCTGGACCTCGGAACCGGTGCCCACCAGGATGACGTCCGGGGTGACAACCAAGCCGTCGCGTACAGCTTCGGCCAGCACGTAGCCGCCTCGGGCGGCGCCCTCTGCCGAGGCGAACGTGTTGGCGGTAGCCGCACCTTCACCCCGGGCGTAGGTGGGAATGTTCTGCCGGGTCAGCACAATGCCGGCCGGGTTCTCGGTGTTCTCCAGGATGGTCCGCCAGGCCACGGCCACCTCGTTGGCGTCGCCCGGACGCACGACGTCGAGCCCGGGAATGGCGCGCAGGGACGCGAGCTGTTCCACCGGCTGGTGGGTCGGTCCGTCTTCGCCGAGCCCGATGGAGTCGTGGGTCCAGACGTAGATGGCCGGAACGCCCATCAGGGCGCCAAGGCGGATGGCCGGGCGCTGGTAGTCGCTGAAGATCAGGAACGTACCGGAGAACGCACGGGTGTTGCTGTCCATCGTGATGCCGTTGACGATCGCCGCGGCTGCATGCTCGCGGATGCCGAAGTGCAGCACCCGGCCGTAGGGGTTGCCGGCCCAGGCGTTGGTCTGCTTCCCGGCGGGAATGAAGGACGGGGAGCCTTCGATTGTGGTGTTGTTGGACTCCGCGAGGTCAGCGGAACCGCCCCACAGTTCGGGCAGGGCCGGGCCGATGGCGGAGAGGACCTTGCCGGACGCGGCGCGGGTGGACATGTCCTTGCCTGCTTCGAAGACGGGCAGGGACGCTTCCCAGCCCTGGGGCAGTTCGCCCTTCTCCAGGCGGGCCAGCAGGGCCGAACCTTCGGTGTTGGCTTCCTGCCAGGCCTTGAAGCCTTCGTTCCACTTGCTGTGTTCCTCGGCGCCGCGGGCCACTGCCTGACGGGCGTGCTCGAGGACCTCGGGGTCGACGTCGAAGCTCTTAGCCGGGTCGAAGCCCAGTGTTTCCTTCAGCGCGGCTACCTCGTCGGTGCCCAGGGCGGAGCCGTGGATCTTGCCGGTGTTCTGCTTGTTCGGAGCAGGCCAGCCGATGATGGTGCGCAGCGAAATGATGGACGGCCGGCCGGTTTCGGCCTTGGCCGCCATCAGGGCGTTGTAGAGCTCGTTGACGTCTTCGACGTATTCGCCGGTCTTGGTCCAGTCCACGCGCTGGGTGTGCCAGCCGTACGCTTCGTAACGCTTGAGCACGTCTTCGGTGAAGGCAATGTCGGTGTCGTCTTCGATGGAGATGTGGTTCTCGTCGTAGATCACGACCAGGTTGCCCAGTTCCTGGTGCCCGGCCAGCGAGGAGGCTTCGGCGGTGACGCCTTCCTGCAGGTCGCCGTCGGACGCGATAACCCAGACAGTGTGGTCGAACGGGCTGGTGCCTTCTGCGGCGTCGGCGTCCAGCAGGCCGCGCAGGCGGCGCTGGGCGAAAGCGAAACCAACCGAGGAAGCCAGGCCCTGGCCCAGCGGGCCCGTGGTGATCTCGACGCCGTCGGTGTGGCGGTACTCGGGGTGGCCGGGGGTCTTGGAGCCCCAGGTGCGCAGCGACTTCAGGTCTTCGAGTTCCAGGCCGTAGCCGGCGAGGAAGAGCTCAATGTACAGGGTCAGGGAAGTGTGCCCGGGGGAGAGGACGAACCGGTCGCGGCCGATCCAGTGCGGATCCGACGGATCGTGGCGCATGACCTTCTGGAACAGAAGGTACGCGGCAGGGGCCAGGCTCATGGCCGTGCCGGGATGGCCGTTGCCGACCTTTTCCACGGCGTCGGCCGCCAGGACGCGGACAGTGTCCACTGCCTTGCGGTCCGTTTCGGTCCAGGTCAGTTCTTGCTCTTCCATATGTGGCACGTTTACCGGGCCCCTCTCTGTGCAGATAACCGGCGCCGCACAGCGCCGGACATGCCCGGAAGTCCCCGTGAACCCACAGGGTGCCTCCGGTGCCTTTACCACTACAACCAACTGCGGGCGGAAATCGATACCGCATCTGCGGCAGCAATTGATTCCGCCTTTCGCAACCTGCGTTGCGGAGACTGAAAATACCGGACGCTTCGAAAAGCGGGTGCTTCGAAAATACCGGGTGCTTCTTTGTATTGGCCCACTCCCGCCACGCCGCAGCGTTGCCGGGGGAAAGGTCCGCTCCAACCTTATCCTCTACGGCTGCTTCCTGCCTGCCCCGTGCCGCTCCGGCGGGCCTCCGGCAGGGTCCGGACCGGGGCTCCCCGGGTCCGCGGGCCGGGGCTGCGCCGTCCACCTGTGTGCGGATACGCCCGGGCGCGTTTGATGCTTCGATTTCTACAGCCGATAGAGGTTATGATGGGGACGGACTTTTTCGTTCCAGATTGGATAAAGTGATCGCTTCGTGACTACCCAGCATGCCGAATCCCCTATCTACACGGGGAAGATGACGGCGGGCCGCAAGGCCCGGGCTTACGTGGCGCTCACCAAACCACGCGTCATCGAGCTTCTGCTCGTAACCACCCTGCCCACCATGATCTTCGCGGAGCGGGGCCTTCCCTCGCTTGGCCTTATCCTGGCCACCATGGTTGGCGGGGCGTTGGCGGCCGGCAGCGCCGGTGCGTTCAACTGCTACATCGACCGCGACATGGACAAGCTGATGAAGCGGACAAAGAACCGTCCGCTGGTCACCGGCGAGGTTTCCCCGCGGGAAGCGCTGGTCTTCGCCTGGGTGCTGGGCATCGTGGCCATCGCCCTGCTCTGGTTCGGCGCCAATCCGCTGACCGGCCTGCTCGGCGTCGGCGCAATCCTGCTCTACGTGGTCTTCTACACGCTGATCCTCAAGCGCCGCACCACCCAGAACATCGTGTGGGGCGGAATGGCCGGCTGCATGCCGGTGCTGATTGCCTGGGCTGCCGTCACCAACAAGGTGGAATGGCCCGCAGTCATCCTGTTTATGATCATCTTCCTGTGGACGCCGCCGCACTACTGGCCGCTGTCCATGAAGTACGGCGAGGACTACCGCAACGCCAGCGTGCCCATGCTCGGCGCCGTTGCCGGAGCCAAGCTCGTTTCGGTCCAGGTGGTCCTGTACGCCTACGCCACGGTGGCCTGCTCGCTGCTGCTGGTTCCCGCCGGTGGAGCCGGCTGGGTCTACACGGTGGCCGCAGTGCTGGCCGGTGCATGGTTCGTGGCGGAGTCCCACAAGCTGCATTCCCGTGCACAGCGCGAGGAGCTTGACGACAAGTCGGCCATGAAGGTCTTCCACCTGTCCATCAGCTACCTCACCATCCTGTTCCTGGCCCTGGCCGTGGACCCGTTTGTGGGCAGCTCGCTGGTCTAGCTTTTACGGTTCCTGCGTGGCCGGGTCCCTTCGGGGGTCCGGCCACTGCTGTGTTCCGGGGGATTCCAGGGTGAGGTTGTTCCAGTGGTGAGGATTTCCGGGGGCGTGGTGGTTCCGGGGCGCTTTGTGCCGACGTACTCCCTGTGGGGGTTTACCGGGGACCGGTGTGTTGGGAGCCTTGGGCAGCCCTAGGCAGTGGGGGAGAGACTGTGCGGAGGGGGATCCTGCAGGGTGACGACTGAGCAGATAACGGGTTTATGCCCGGGCTATACCCCCGGTATCTGCTCACTCGATGTGGGTTTCCGTCCGGCAAGCCCCGGTATCTGCTCACTAGATGCGGCTTTCCGCCCCGCACGAGGCCCCATCAGCTCTGCTTGCCCACCAACACCGTCAGCTCGGTACCCATGCCCGAGGCCCGACGCTGCAGGTGCTGCACCCAGACACTCGACCGAGCAGATAACGGATTTATGCCCGGACGTTAGCCCCGGAAGCTGCTCACCGGATGGCCGCACCTCCATCGCAACCCGCAGCACAGCAAAAAGGCCGGGCCCCGAAGGGGACCCGGCCGTTAGCGGTAAGTCAGTGCAGCCTAGCGCCCTGCAGGGGCACCGGACACCGGAGCGGCAGCATCACCGGCGCTGCCGGGGACCTGCTTGGCATATCCCGTAAAGACCGCCTGCGCAGCCGCAGCAGTGAGCAGGCATGCACCGAGCATGTGCAGTGCCACCAGGGCGATCGGCAGGTGCAGGAAATGCTGTGTGTAGCCGATCACGGCCTGGGCCAGGACGACGACGGCCAGCAGCACCACCGCATTGCGCACCCGGGCGTCGGCCGTGCGGCGGAAGACCAGGTAAAGGGCAACCGCCAGCGCGAAGACCAGCAGATAGACGGGCACCACGTGGACGCGGGTAATGAGGTCCGGGTTGAGCCCGTTGCGGGCCGCACCGTGGTCTCCCGCGTGCGGACCGGAACCGGTGACCATGACGCCGAGCAGCACGGTGATGCCGGAAAGGACGCCCATGGCGCCCAGCAGCGGGCGAAGGGTCTTGCCGGCAAGCGGGGCGTGACGGACGGCCAGGTCTCCGGAGGACAGCCAGGCACGGTTCACCAACACCACGGCGGCGACAATCAGCACCATGGAAACGATGAAGTGCAGGCCCACAATCCAGGGGTTCAGGCCGGTGAGCACGGTGATGCCGCCAACCACGGCCTGCGCCGGGATGCCGGCGAGCAGTCCGATGGACAGCCACCAGAGGTCGCGGCGCTGGGCCCGGACCCGCCAGACGGAGAACACGGTGGCAAAGGCAACAGCGGTCAGCACGAAGGTCAGCATCCGGTTGCCGAACTCGATGATGCCGTGCACGCCCATTTGCGGCGTCGTCACCAGCGAGTCAGCGGTGCACAGCGGCCACTCGGGGCAGCCAAGGCCGGAGGCGGTCAGGCGGACCGCACCGCCGGTCACCACAATAACGATGTTGGCCACCAGCGAGGCCACGGCGAGGGAGCGGATCAACCGTCCTGCCGCAGGCAGGGGACCGGTGGATTGCCGGGCCGGAACTCCGGCCGAGGTTGATGACACGGTAGCTAACTCCATTTGAACCAGCGGACAGCACCCAGGCCGCCCAGTATTGTCCACGCCAGAAGGATCAGCGTGGCGGAAATATTGAACTGCGAGTCGATCAGCGCGGACCGCAGGGCGTCCCCAAGGGCGGCCGAGGGCAGGACTTCGATGAACGGCTGCAGGAGGTCGGGCAGGTTGCCTACCGGGATGATGATACCGCCGGCGGCTGCCAGCAGTATCCACAGCAGGTTGGTTATGGCCAGTGTGGCCTCGGGTCGCACGGTTCCTGCCACCAGCAGGCCAAGAGCCGTGAAGGCAACGGCGCCCAGGGCCAGCTGCAAGGCTGCGGGCACCAGGCCTGCCAGCTCCGGCCGCCAGCCGAGCAGCAGCGCAACCACGGACACCAGGACCACCTGGATGCACAGCACGGCGAGAACGGCAATGACCTTGCCCGCAATCAGTCCGGCCCGGCCCAGCGGGGTGGTGGAGAGGTAGCGCAGCACCCCGTACCGGCGGTCAAAGCCCGTGGCGATGCCCTGCCCGGTAAAGGCAGTCGACATGGCGCACAGCGCGAAGATGCCGGGCGTGGCCATATTGATCCGGCTGGTGCCGTAGCCGTCCAGCAGGGGAGTGACCACCAGGGCCACCATGGCCATCAGCGGCAGCACCACGGCGAGGATCAGCTGCTCCCCGTTGCGCAGCATCATCACGGCCTCATAGCGGCCTTGGTTCAGGATGCGTGCCGGAAGCGAAGCGGGAGCGCTCAACGGATGGTCCTTCCGGAAAGGTCGAGGAACACGTCTTCCAAGGTGCGCGAGGCCATATGGACCGACGACGGCAGGATCTGCCGCTCGGCCCACCACGCGGCGACGGCGGCCAGGTCCGAAGGAGTAAGGGCACCGCGCAGGGCGTAGTGCCCGGGGGCGGCCTCGGCAATGTCCAGGTGCTGCAGTGCACCTGACGCGAGGGCCGCGACGTCGAGGCCCGGGTCGGCGTCGAACGTCAGCAGGCGCTGCTCGGCCTGATGTCCGGTGGCCGAGGTCAGCTCGGCCACGGTACCGGAGGCAACGGTCTTGCCGGCGTCGATGATGTAGACGTAGTCCGCAAGCTTCTGCGCATCGTCCATCAAGTGGGTGGTGAGGATGATACCCAGGCCCTCGGAGCGCAGTTCGGAAATCAGGTCGAAGACAATCTGGCGGGACTGCGGGTCCAGCCCGGCACTGGGCTCGTCCAAAAACAGCACCTCGGGCCGGCCAATCAGGGCCGCCGCCATGGCCAGCCGCTGCTTCTGGCCGCCGGAGAGCCTCCGGATGCCGGTGTTGGCGAAGCTTCCAATACCCAGCCGCTCCACGAGTTCGGCCACCGGACGGGGCGACTCGTACATGCGGGCAACGTGTTCCAGCAGGGCCACGGGACGGGCCGACGGCGGCAGGCCGCCTTCCTGCAGCATCACGCCTACGCGGCTGCGCAGGTGGGCGTCGGCGCGGTAAGGGTCCTGCCCGAGCAGCCGGATTTCCCCGCCGTCTATGGGCTGCAGGCCCTGAGCGCACTCCAGGGTGGTGGTCTTGCCGGCGCCGTTGGCGCCAAGGAGGGCGGTGACGGCGCCGCGGCGGGCAGTAAAGTCGACGCCGGCCAGCACGCGGACCATCTTGCCGTCCAAACCAGCAACCGGGCCACAGTCCTTGATCAGACCTTTAATGGTCAGGCAGGGTTCATCGTTAGGCACCTGCATATTCTACGTTAGGTAGTACAAGCTCCCGCACGAGGCACTGCCGGGTCCGGCACGGCCGATGGCAAGCCTTGCCTTAGTGGAATCAGGGAACAGATTAGGTCATGCTTGTGTTGTGTATTCTGTGAGCAACTCTGATACGAAGGCGGCGGCCCCGCCGAGCGCTGCCCGCGAAGCGGAGGAGCGCACCCGGGACAAGGTGCTGGGTGCGGTTCTGGAACACGGCCCGGTCAGTGCGGCTGAGCTGGGCGAACGGCTCGGCTTCACGCCGGCAGCCGTGCGCCGCCACCTCGACGCCCTGTCCACCAAGGGCCTGATCCAGGTCAAGCTGGTGCGGAACTCTTCATCCGGAGCCGGCCGCCCGGCCCGCCGCTACGTGCTTAGTCCGCAGGGCCAGGCATATCTGGGCAATGACTACCTGGACATCGCCACCGAAGCGCTGCGCCAGCTGGGTGCAGCACTGGGCCCGCAGGCCATCGAGGCCTTCGCGGCCGAACGCTTCGGCCAGATGGAGGAACGGTACCGTCCCGTTGTCGACGCCGCAGGCCCCGAGGTCGCCGACCGTGCCCAGGCACTGGCCGCGGAACTGAGCAAGGACGGCTTCGTGGCATCAACCACCATGATCGGCGCCGGGGCGAAGAAGAGTACGCTGCTTAGCATCCAGCTGTGCCAGGCGCACTGCCCCATACAGGGATTAGCCACGGCCTATCCCGTCTTCTGTGACAAGGAGACCGAAGTTTTTGCCCGCCTTCTGGACGTGGACGTCCGCAGACTGTCCACTTTGTCCCGGGGCGGACACGTTTGTACGACCCACATTCCCGTGGGTCGGAACAGATCCGCGCCGCAGGTTCCACTGCACGCCGAGACCCCCCAGTCCACATCCATTCATCAGCAAGAAAGGCCGTGATGACGGATCAAGTAACCCAGAAGCCGACGGCACCTTCCATGGTGCCGGAGTCTGTTATTTCAGACATCCTGGAAAAGAACCCTGAACTCGAGGGCATCGGTACATACGAGTACGGATGGGCAGACTCCGACGTCGCCGGCGCCACCGCCCGGCGCGGCCTGAGCGAGGAAGTTGTCCGCGACATCTCGGCTAAGAAGAATGAGCCGCAGTGGATGCTGGACCTTCGCCTCAAGGGCCTGAAGTACTTCGACCGCAAGCCCATGCCGACCTGGGGCGCAGACCTCTCCGGCATCGACTTCGACAACATCAAGTACTTCGTGCGTTCCACGGAGAAGCAGGCCAACACCTGGGAAGACCTCCCCGAGGATATCCGCAACACCTACGAAAAGCTTGGCATCCCCGAGGCCGAGCGCGGCCGCCTGGTGTCCGGCGTCGCCGCCCAGTACGAGTCCGAGGTGGTCTACCACCAGCTCCGCGAGGACCTGGAGCGCCAGGGTGTCATCTTCCTGGATACGGACACCGCCCTGAAGGAACACCCGGAAATGTTCCAGGAGTACTTCGGCACGGTCATCCCGGTTGGCGACAACAAGTTCGGCTCGCTGAACACTGCCGTGTGGTCCGGCGGATCCTTCGTCTACGTCCCCAAGGGCGTCCACGTGGAAATCCCGCTGCAGGCCTACTTCCGCATCAACACGGAAAACATGGGTCAGTTCGAGCGCACGCTGATCATTGCGGACGAGGATTCCTACGTCCACTACATCGAAGGCTGCACCGCACCGATCTACACCTCGGACTCACTGCACTCCGCCGTCGTGGAAATCATCGTGAAGAAGGGCGCCCGCGTCCGTTACACGACCATCCAGAACTGGTCCAACAACGTGTACAACCTGGTCACCAAGCGTGCCATTGCACACGAGGGCGCCACCATGGAGTGGATCGACGGCAACATCGGTTCCAAGGTCACCATGAAGTACCCGGCTGTATACCTGGTCGGCGAGCACGCCAAGGGTGAGACCCTGTCCATCGCCTTCGCCGGCGAGGGCCAGCACCAGGACACCGGATCCAAGATGGTCCACATTGCCCCCAACACCAAGAGCTCCATCATCTCCAAGTCCGTGGCCCGCGGCGGCGGCCGCGCCGCCTACCGCGGCCTGGTCCAGGTCCGCGAAGGCGCCACGCACTCGGCCAACACCGTGCGCTGCGACGCCCTGCTGGTGGACACCATCTCCCGCTCGGACACGTACCCGTACGTGGACATCCGCGAAGATGACGTCACCATGGGCCACGAAGCCACTGTTTCCCGCGTCAGCGAGGAGCAGCTGTTCTACCTCATGTCCCGCGGCCTTCCCGAGGACGAGGCAATGGCAATGATCGTGCGCGGCTTCATCGAGCCGATTGCACGCGAACTGCCGATGGAATACGCCCTTGAACTCAACCGCCTCATCGAACTCCAGATGGAAGGAGCCGTCGGTTAATGTCGAAGCTTAACGACGTCGTCGAAACCGTGACCGAAAAGGTCAGCAATGTAGTGGAGGAGGTCAAGGCGAAGGTTGTTTCCCCGAAGGAAACCAACCGGATGCGCATTGACGGCTTCACCGAGGAAGGCGAAAACCTTTCCCCGCTGAACGATGACTCCTCACCGCTGGGCGGCGACAGCAGCAAGTCCCACAGCCACGGCGGCGGAGAGGGCATCCCGGACAGCTCGCGCGCCGGACGCACCACGTCCTTCCACCGGGCTGACTTCGGCAAATTGACCGGCCGTGAAGAAGACTGGCGGTTCACCCCGCTCAAGCGCCTGCGCGGACTGCACACCGCGGACCTGGACGGTACGGCTCCCGAGCTGGCCGTCGTCGCGCCGGACGGCGTGCGGGTGGAGAGCATTGCCCGCACCGACGCCCGCGTCGGTTCGGCCGGCATCCCCGAAGACCGGGTTGCCGCTGCCGCATGGGAAGACTTCCGCGAGGCCACGTCCGTGACCATCCCCGCCGAGACTGTTATTGACGGCAGCGTCACGCTGACCATCAACGGCGTCAGCAAGGACCCGGCCGCCCAGCACATCGTCATCACTGCGGAGAAGTTCTCCAAGGGTGTTGTGGTCCTGGACCACAAGGGCTCGGCCGTGCTGTCGCAGAACGTCGAAATTGTTGTCGAAGACGGCGCAGAACTCACCGTTGTTTCGGTCCAGGACTGGGACGACGACGCCGTGCACGCCTCCGCGCAGTACGCGAAGATTGGCCGCGACGCGAAGTTCAAGCACGTCGTCGTCAGCCTCGGCGGCGACCTGGTGCGTGTCACCCCGTCCTCCAAGTTCACCGCCACCGGCGGCGACGTGGAAATGTTCGGCCTGTACTACGCCGACGCCGGCCAGCACCTGGAGCAGCGCCTCTTCGTGGACCACGCAGTGGCCAACTGCAAGTCCCGCGTGATGTACAAGGGCGCCCTGCAGGGCCGCGACGCGCACACCGTGTGGGTTGGCGACGTCCTGATCCGCAAGGAAGCAGAAGGCACCGACACGTACGAGGTCAACCGCAACCTGCTGCTGACCGACGGCGGCCGCGCCGACTCCGTGCCGAACCTGGAAATCGAGACCGGACTCATTGAGGGTGCCGGCCACGCCAGCGCCACCGGCCGGTTCGACGACGAGCACCTGTTCTACCTGATGGCACGCGGCATCCCCGAGGACACCGCCCGCCGCCTGGTGGTCCGGGGCTTCCTCACCGAGATCATCCAGCAGATCAAGGTTCCCGCCCTGGAAGAGCGTCTCACCGACGCCGTCGAGCGCGAGCTCGAAGCCTCCGGAGCCTACTAGGACACGGGTTCGGGTGCCGGAGAATTCCGGCACCCGAACCTGAGCCGCCTTCCATCCCCAACGCTTAGTTACGCACCTCTGGGTGCAAAGGAGAAAGCCAACTCGCATGTCTACTCTTGAGATCAAGGATCTTCACGTCAGCATTGAGACCGAACAGGGCCGCAAGCCGATCCTGAAGGGTGTCAGCCTGACCATCAACACCGGTGAGACGCACGCCATCATGGGCCCCAACGGCTCCGGCAAGTCCACTCTGGCCTCCACCATCGCCGGCCACCCGCGCTACAGCGTGGACAGCGGTTCCATCACCCTTGACGGCGAAGACGTCCTGGCCATGAGCGTGGACGAGCGTGCCCGCGCCGGCCTCTTCCTGGCCATGCAGTACCCGGTCGAGGTTCCCGGCGTCACCATGACCAACTTCCTGCGCACCGCCAAGACCGCCCTCGACGGCGAAGCCCCCTCGCTGCGCCACTGGACCAAGGACGTCAAGGCTGCCATGGGTGACCTGCGCATCGACGCCGACTTCGCCCAGCGCAACGTCAACGAAGGCTTCTCCGGCGGCGAGAAGAAGCGCGTCGAGATCCTGCAGCTCGAGCTCTTCCACCCGAAGTTCGCCATCCTCGACGAGACCGACTCCGGCCTCGACGTCGACGCCCTGAAGATTGTGTCCGAAGGCGTGAACCGTGAGCACTCCAAGGGCGGCATGGGTACGCTGCTGATCACGCACTACACGCGTATCCTTCGGTACATCAAGCCCGATTACGTCCACGTTTTCGTTGACGGACACATTGCCGAGCAGGGCGGCCCCGAGCTGGCCGACCGGCTCGAAGAAGAGGGTTACGACCGCTTCACCGGCGCCAACGCCGCGGCCGGCGCGTAATTCGGAACAGCTGAAGGAGCAATAATGAGCGACTCCGATCTGGCCTCCACGTCCCTTGAGGACGTCGAAGAGGCCCTCAAGGACGTCATTGACCCCGAGCTGGGGGTGAATGTCGTTGACCTTGGCCTGCTGTACGGCCTGAAGTACGCCGAGGACGGCGCACTGCTGATCGACATGACGCTGACCACTGCGGCCTGCCCGCTGACCGACGTCATCGAAGAGCAGACCGCGCAGGCGCTGGACGGCGTCGTTGATGAGTGGCGCCTGAACTGGGTGTGGATGCCGCCGTGGGGACCTGAAAAGATCACCGACGACGGCCGCGACCAGATGCGCGCCCTCGGGTTCAACATCTAGCAGCTGTGGATACGGCAAAGAGCCGCTTCCGGATTTTCCGGGGGCGGCTCTTTGCGTGTCGGTATCAGCATCCCAGCCGGCGCTGCTAGCGTTCGCGCCATGGGCAATACTGCAAGCACAGACCATTTTCACGACCGGTACCTCACTGCCTGGAACGCGGCCATGGCGTCCGGAGACAGTGCACCCATCGAGGCGTTCCTGGCGCCGGAGTACCACGGATGGCTGGGCTCCGCGGCTGCGTCTGCCGAGCCGTTCGACGGTGCGACGGCTCGGAAGGGTTTCCGCGCTACCGTCTCTGCATTGAAGGGCTGCACGGTCCATGCCGATTTCCGTACTGTAGCCCCGCGCGGCCGCGACGAAGCGGTGGTGTTCTACGAGATGACCTACCGTGTGGGCGGGGATAACACGGCGCGTGCGCTGCTGATGGAATCCTGGCGGCTAACAGAGGGACAGTGGCTGCTCTGCCGGGACCTTACCGAAGTCAATGTGGGCCAACCTGCGGCCTAGCAGCGTTGCGCCGGCTACCCCTCCTTCGGCTTGACGTAGTCCTCGAACTCTTTGGCTCCGTCAATCTTCCAGTCTTTTCCGACTTTCACCATGAAAACGTCCCTGCTGGTTGTCGACGCGTCGTGGTCCGGATCTTCGTACATGATTACCGCGTGCCGTGCATCGATGACCATGATGTCCTCATCCGCGATGTCCGCCGCCGCCTTCGCATCGTTCTCGTCCGTAAACGCAGTGATCAGCATGGAGTTGTACCCGATGATGGCGCGGTCTGAATCGCTCATCCCCTCCCAGTGGTAGGAACCGGACATCGGGTTGAACTCCGCGTGAAAGTCCGCCAACGCCTTTTGGCTCTCGGGTTTCAGGGCGTCGTAATTTTCTTCAACCGTGTCATAGTCACCGGTTTTGAACTTCGTCATTTCTTCAGGGCTCAAAGCATCCTGAAACTTGGCTTCATAGGCGTCAAAGTTTTCGTTCATGGTCTTGGCCGCCTTTGCTGCCGCGGACTGGTACTCCGCAAAGGCCGCTCGTACGTCCGAACGGACTTCGGCCGGGTCATCCCTGCTGTCCTGGCCGCAGACTGACAGTGCGGTAGACAAAGCCAGTGACAAGGCCAAGACGGGCAGTGCGGGCAGTCCATAACTCTTCTTCACTGAGGTTCCTTACCTCTAGGGCTTCCGGAATCGGAATTCAGTATGCATTGAAGCGGCAGCTGGTCACTCTTGACACGCCAGTCACTGCCGCCTCCGTGTGCTGGCCGGAAGGCACGGACACTTATGTCAGTTGCCGGGACCCGGTCAAGCGGAGGAGAACCGGTTATGGCCGTTGACATCCGCTGCTAGGGTTCGCCGCATGGGGAACACCGAGAACATTTCCAAGCCCGGCACCTGGTACCTGTTCGATTACGGCATGGTGATCTCCACCGCGCCGGAGCCGGCAGACTGGGCCGCACTGAAGCTGGAGACCGGCCAGCATCTGCAGGATCCCGCGAGCCCCTATTGGACGCACCGGGAAAGCTATGACGCCGGCCTGCTCAGTCCGGCTGCGTACTGGGCCGCCGTGCTTGCCCTGCCCAAGGTGGACGAGGAGCGGGTGCGGGTGCTGGAGGACTTGGACGCGGCACAGTGGTCCCACCTCAATCCGGACACAGCCGACGTCGTTCAGGCCCTTGAAGGCGAAGGCGCGAAGCTGGCTGTGCTTTCGAACATGCCGACGCAAATGTCCCGGCGCTACCTCCGCGATTCAGCGTGGGCCCGGCACTTTGCCAAGACCTATTTCAGCGGCCCGCTGGGAATGACCAAACCTGACCGCCGGATCTTCGAGCTCGTCCTGAAGGACCTGCATGCAGAGCCCGGCGACGTGGTTTTTATCGACGACAACGAGGCAAATATCTCCGCTGCACGGGCGCTCGGCATTCGCACCGTGCACTTTCGTCCTCCGGGGGATGCCGATCCCACGGATTTGCGGGAGTTGCTGGGCCGGATGTGAGCGGTCCGCTCGGGGCACCGCGGGCGGTGGCTCAGCGGGCACGGGTGCTGAGCCGGATGGAAACCCTTACGGGCGTGACAGGTCAGCGGCACTGAAGGTGTCGCACGTTTCCAAGGAGCCGCCGTCGTTGTAGCCCGCCAGGAACCACGCCTGGCGCTGCTCGCTCGAGCCGTGCGTCCAGCTCTCCGGATTGACCTGCCCCGTGGCCGAAGCCTGGATCCGGTCATCACCTACGGCAGAGGCAGCCGAGAGGGCGTCGTTGATGTCCGTTTCGGTAAACGGTGCGAGGAAGGGAACGTCGCTGCCCGGTGCGGGAGTAGACGCCGCATGGCGTGCCCAGAGGCCCGCATAGCAGTCGGCCTGGAGCTCGGTCCGGACCGAGGCGGACTCGGGTCCCTGCGGGTCGGCATTGCGGCCTGTACTGGATCCCGTGAGCTGCTGGATGTGGTGGCCGAATTCGTGCGCCACCACGTACTCCTGAGCCAGCGGTCCGCCGGAGGAACCATAGCTGTTCACCAGATCGGAGAAGAACGCCGTGTCATAGTAGGTCTGTTCATCGGCGGGGCAGTAGAAGGGCCCCACAGCACTGGTTGCAGCTCCGCAGCCCGTGGTGGTCTGGTCCGAGAACAGCACCACACCGGGCTCGGTGTAGGTGACACCGCGCTCAGCGAGCTGCGGTTCCCAGAAGCTGTCCAAACTCTCCGCAGTACCGAGGATGCGGCAGTCCAGGCGTTCGTTGGCATCCTCGCCGTTCAGGCACGTGCTGATGCTTTCGGATTGGCCCTGCCCAGCGGAGGAGGCGCCGCCGTCGCTTAATCCCAGCCCATCGATAACGTCGGAGCCGAAGAACAGGGAGAGGATCAGCAGCAGTCCGCCGCCCAGCCCTCCGCCAACAGCGATGCCTTTGCCTTTGCCGCGCCGGTCGCTCACTCGTGAGGAATCAAGGCGCGCGTTTTCGTTGAAACTCATGCCATCGATTATCCCTGACGGCCAGCATGCTTCCGTTTGGAGGGCTGCTGCGGCGTTGGTTCACCCAACCCACGGGCGGCCAGTGCTTCACCGGTCTGGTGGGCATACGCCACCGCCCGGATGACCACGGGCACCGCCAATGCCCTCGGGTTGCGTTCCAGTCCCCGGGCCATTGCTGATTGGCGGACTTCGCCTGCCGAACCGAGAAGGAACGGAAGGCTGCGCATCATCAGGGCAAGCGTCAGGGCGAACCGCTCCGGGTCCGCCCCCAGGCACTTCAGGGGCCGGGCCAGCGCTGCCAGCCCGTCCATCAGTTCCTGGGGCGCCGTGGTCAGCGTCAACAGCCGGGCGGCTACTACGCACAGCACTATCCGGCCGGTGACCAGCACTGCCGCAGCCGGTCCTTCCATCCACACCTGGACCGCAGCCAGCAGGACCAGCAGCGGCCACATCAACCGCAAGGGCACCCACAACTCCCGCACCATCCGTGCCAGGACATAAAGCCCGGCCACCAGCACCGCAGCGGAGGCCTGCACCACAAAGGATGACGAGGCGAGCACCACCGCGGAGAGCAGCACCAGGACTACAGCCTTCAGGGCTAGCGGTGCCCTGTGCAGCAGGGAGGTTCCGGTCCGGTATCCGCCCGTCAGGAGCGCGGCTGAAGCCAGCCCGGCTGAACGCCTCTTCACCTCAGGTCCAGCGCCATCGCACGGTATCTGGCGACAGCCTCCCCGGGGTCGCCGTCGAACACCACCCGTCCGCAGTCCATCATCAGCACCCGATCTGCGTCGGCAGCAAACTCGAGGTCATGGGTGGTGTAGATGACTTGCTGCGGCAGCCCGGCAAGCGTCCTGCGCAACCGGGCCGTGTTGCGCAGGTCCAGGAGGGTGCTCGGTTCATCCGCCACGAGGACCGCCGGCTCAACGGCCAGGACCGAAGCAAGTGCCATCAGCTGGCGTTCGCCCCCGGACAGGTCGTAGATGCTGCGGTCCGCCAGGGGGAGAAGGCCGAATGAATCCAGCCGTTCCTCGGCCGCCGCACGGCGCTCGGACCGATTGCGTACGGACGCGCGCAGGGAAAGCTCGACGTCGTCCCTGCCGGTGGGCATCACCAGCTGGGCCAGCGGATCCGTGAAGACAAACCCCACCCGCCGCCGCACCGCAGCACCCTGGCGCTCAGTATCCAGGCCGTCCACGGTGACGGTTCCGGTATCGGGCAGCACCAGACCGTTGATCAACTTCAGGAGGGTGGATTTCCCCGAGCCGTTGGCACCGATCACCGCCGTACGGGGGTTGGTGAACTGCAGCGAGAAGGGACGCAGGATCGGCTCGGCGCCACTCCCGCCGCCAGTCCCAGCGCCACTCCCGCCGCCAGTCCCGCCGCCAGTCCCGCCGCCGGACGGCAGCACCGAAACATTGTCCAGGGCAATACGTGCCATCAGGGGCGCCGCCGGGTGGCCGGTGCCATGCGGGGGAACGCCCTGAACACACTGACCGCCACCGCCGCGGCGAGCATGTTCTTGAGGACGTCGCCGGGCCAGAACGCTATATCCGTAACCAGGGCGCCGGAAAAGGGCAGGTGGGCATTAACCATGAGCCCGGCAATGCCTGCAGGGTGGACCACGAGGAAACTGGTGGCCAGCCCGGCAGCGAACAGCAACGGGAACCGTGCCCGGTTCGCCCGCCGCAGCACAATACCGGCAAGGGCGCCCGCAACGGCTGCAGCCAGCGGGAAGGAGAGCAGGTAACCGGCAGAGGGGCCGGCCAGCACGCCCAGGCCGCCGCGGAAGCCGCTGAAGACGGGCAATCCGGCCAGACCCGCGAGCAGGAACAGTCCTATGGCTGCTGCACCGCGGCCGGGGCCGAGGAGGATTCCCGTCAGTATCACCGCCAGGGTCTGCAGCGTGATCGGCACCCCTGAACCCAGCGGAATGCCGGGCAGAACCGAGAAGGCAGCCGTAAGTGCGGCGAAAACAGCAATCAGGGACAGGTCGCCGGGCTTCCATCCCCGCTGCCTGCGGCGGACTGCCGGCGGGGGTGAACCCTCGGCAGCAGCGCTGGTGGAACTCGGTGCATCAAGCGGTGTGTTGTCCATCGCAGCTCTCTCGTCTGGGGAAGAAATCGGTACGGTCCTGCGTTTTGAACACTAGTGGCGGGATGACGGGATTCCATTGGAGGTTTTCTACAAACCGGCCATGGCGGCTACACTGGGAAGGCTGATCCGGCCAACAAGGCCTTGCCACCGGTCACTGTGACCGTTCCCGCCTCGGTGGATTCCCACCCGGTACGAGGCCCGCGCACCGCGCAGCGTTATATCTGCAACACCTATAAACCCTTCGAAAGGTCCACTGAGTGATTTCCGTATCTGGTCTCGAGCTGCGCGCAGGCGCACGCCTTCTCATGGAAGCGGTTTCGTTCCGTGTGGACAAGGGAGACAAGATCGGGCTGGTGGGCCGCAACGGTGCCGGCAAGACCACTCTCACCAAGGTGCTGGCCGGCGAGACCCTCCCGGCGTCCGGCAGCGTCAAGCGCGTCGGCGAGATCGGCTACCTGCCCCAGGATCCGCGCACACCGGACATGGACCAGCTGGGCCGGGACCGGATCCTCTCCGCCCGCGGCCTCGACGTCGTTTCCGCGCAGCTGAAAAAGTGCCAGGACGAGATGGCCAGTGATGATCCGAAGATTTCGCAGAAGGCCATGAACCGCTACGACCGGCTCGAATCCGAATTCCTGTCCGCCGGGGGATACGCCGCCGAATCCGAAGCTGCCACCATCTGCGCCAACCTGGCCCTGCCGGACCGGCTGCTGAACCAGCCGCTGAAGACCCTTTCCGGCGGTCAGCGCCGTCGTGTGGAACTGGCCCGGATCCTGTATTCCGACGCCGACACCATGCTCCTCGATGAGCCCACCAACCACCTCGACGCCGATTCCATCGCCTGGCTGCGCGAGTTCCTGAAGAACCACACCGGTGGCCTGATCGTGATCAGCCACGATACCGAGCTGCTCGAAGCCACCGTCAACAAGGTCTTCAGCCTGGATGCCAACCGCGCCACCATCGACATCTACAACATGGACTGGAAGCGGTACAAGGTCCAGCGCGAGACAGACGAGCGGGCCCGTAAGCGGGAGCGTGCCAATACCGAAAAGAAGGCCGGGGTCCTGCTTGCCCAGGCCAACAAGATGAAGGCACGTGCCTCCGGTGCTTCTGCTGCCCAGAGCATGCTCAAGCGCGTGGACCGGCTGCTGGGCGGGCTCGACGCCGTCCGCGCCAGCGACCGTGTGGCAGCACTGCGCTTCCCGGATCCCGCACCCTGCGGCAAGACCCCGATGATGGCCGAGGGCCTGAGCAAGAGCTACGGTTCGCTGGAAATCTTCACCGACGTTGACCTGGCCATTGACCGCGGCTCCAAGGTGGTCATCCTGGGCCTGAACGGTGCCGGAAAGACCACCCTGCTGCGGATGCTGGCCGGCGTGGATAAGCCGGACACCGGAAAAATCATCCCCGGCCACGGCCTGAAGGTCGGGTACTACGCCCAGGAGCACGAGACCCTGGACACGGACCGGACGGTCCTGGAGAACATGCGTTCTTCCGCCCCGGACATGGACGACGCCGAGGTGCGCAGCGTTCTCGGTTCCTTTATGTTCAGCGGCGACGACGTGGAGAAGAAGGCTGGTGTCCTCTCCGGCGGTGAAAAGACCCGTTTGGCGCTGGCCACCATCGTGGCCTCCTCCGCCAACGTGCTGCTCCTGGACGAACCCACCAACAACCTCGACCCGGCTTCGCGTGCCGAGATCCTGGGCGCCCTGAGCAATTACACGGGTGCAGTGGTGATGGTCAGCCACGATGAGGGCGCCGTGGCAGCACTGAACCCCGAGCGCGTGGTGCTGCTGCCGGACGGCGACGAGGACCACTGGAACGAGAACTACCTGGAACTGGTGACCCTGGCCTAGGAGCCGTTCCCGGGAGATTCCCGAAAACTCCCGTACTCCTGGACCGCCCGCTCCAGTTCGGCAGGGTCGAGCCCAACAGGATCCGAATCAACGTCCCGGCGTCCGGGCATCAGGAACGGCTCCACGTCCACCGTGGAGCCGTTCCTTTCCCATATCCCGGCAATCCGCCCGTCCACAAGCAGCACGTTCCGGAACAATCCGTTTTTCGCCGGGCCCACCACTGCGCGGTGCTCCGCGGCCATGATCAGATCCCGGTCTGCGTAACCGATGTGGTATTCGTCAAAACCCGGCAGCAGGCGTACGCCGCCTGACCGGCCCGTTTCCTGCTCCTCGAGGAGTTCCGGCGCCACCCACCACCGGTCCTCCCCGCGGGCAGGCTCCGCGGCCGTCAGCGGCGTGATCCGGTCTCCGGCCACTTCGAAGGCACGCCTGGCGTCGCGCAGTGTGAGCCCGCTCCACCAGGCCAGGTCCTGCGCCCGCACCGGGCCGTGACCCTGCACGTAGCGGACCGCCAGCGTCGCCAGGGCATCATCGCGGGGCAGGGGAGCGGCCGGGGAAATGACCCGCGCATAGAGCTCAAACATGGCTGTCTTGCCTGCCGGCGGAGCGAACACGATGACCTGTGACTGGGCCAGGAACCGCAAGACGTGCGACGCCGCAGCACTGTCGGTCAGTCCGCCCGCAGTAGCCAGCACTTTCACGAGTACGGACCGGGCCGCAGGACCGCCGCTGAGGGCTTCGGCCACGGCGCGCGTGCACCGGTCCAGGATTTCTTCGCTCACTCCGGCGGCCCGGCGAAGGCCCGCCTGCTGGGCGTTGGCCCGGGGTCCGAGCAAGGGTACCAGCCATGCAGCATCGACGGCGCGCACCAGGTGTTGGGTCCCGCGCATGGTCCAGGTGAGAACCAAGCCGCGCCCGGCAATGGCTGCGCGGACACCGGATTCGGTGCCGCCGACGGTCCGCTGGCCTATGCTCCACGCGGCTCCGGCGGCGTTTTGGGCCTGCACCGCCAGCAGCCGTCCCACGGCATCAGCGGGGGAGGCAGCCTTGGCTGCCGCCAGCCCGGAGGCGGCCAGCCGCAGGCGGCGCAGTTCCCGGCGGGTCGAGGGGAGCGTGGTCATGGCTCCGGATCGTACCGGAAACTCCATGCCCCCAGCTGCCTGGAACCCGGCTGCCTGTTAGAACCCCTGCGCGTCCAGGATTGCGTCTTCCTCTTCTTCGCCGGTTGGTCCGCGCTTTTTCCGCGGCGGACGACGGCGGGACGGAGTCGGATTGGCGGCGATGATTTCGTCGTCGTCGTCCTCGTCATCCTCGATCCCGTCGTAATAGCGGTTCAGGGCTTCCTGACGGGCGGCGTATCCCAGGCCCAGGAACATCATCAACGCGAACCCGTACCACTGCAGTCCGTAGGACAGGTGCAGGCCTTCATCC
Organism: Arthrobacter sp. zg-Y1143; assembly: GCF_030125565.1. Lineage (NCBI taxonomy): Bacteria > Bacillati > Actinomycetota > Actinomycetes > Micrococcales > Micrococcaceae > Arthrobacter > Arthrobacter sp. zg-Y1143. Next base: position 72,176 of record NZ_JASKLW010000006.1, read on the forward strand.
ACTTCCGGCCGCGGCGCAGCTTCGGGGACAACGGCCGTGCGCGGATCTTCGCTGGCCATCAGCCCGTAGGAGCCCTCGTGCAGCGGGTACTCCAGTTCGTCCGCAAACGCGGAAAGGTCAATCGACGCGAGCTGGCCTTCGGGAGCCCTGCGAGTCAGCTCCGGCTCGGCGGCCTTGACCCGGGCAACAACGCTGACCCGTCCTTCCGGCGCAGCCGGAATGCTGTCCGGGTGCCCCGCTTCATCGTCGCCGATCGGCAGCCAGCCGCGGTTGACCGCCACCGCCGTGCCGTCGTCGAGCTTGAGCGGCACCAGCACCTCGTAGCCGGGCCGTCCCTTCAGGGGCCGGTTCCGTACAATACGCTGCTCCGAGGAATCGTAGGTGCCCTCCAGGGTCACGGGCAGCCACTCGGCCGATTCGTCGAACCGGTCGAAGTACTTTCCGGCCTCCGCGTACGCAACCGGGGCGGCGTCGTAGTTGGATTCGATGCGCGCACTGTCGGCCAGGGACTCCGTACGGCGGTCCATCTGCCACAGGCCCAGTCCGACGCACGCGGCAGCCAGGACGCAAACCATCACAAGCCAACCGAGCCAGCGGGCGGATAAAAGGAAGCGGTACATCTACAGGGCTCCGCTTTGGGTGCCGGACGCCAGTGGGAGGGTTTCTTTCCACAGGCCTCTGGTGCGCAGGTAGTCCTCCAGCCAGTCGCGGTGCTCGCTGCAGGAAAGCCAGGTCTTTCGGCGCTCGGGGGTGTGGATGCGGGGGTTGTTCCACAACAGCTGCCACGCCGCTTCCTGCCGGCAGGCCTTGCGGGAGCAAATTGGGGTGCCTTCGGGGCCGGCCGGCGCCCCGGATTCGGAGCGGGTACCGGAGTGCGAGCCGGAGAGGCCGCCGGATAGTGAGTCCAAGAGGTTCATGCGCTGGGCTTAGGCCTTGTCGTCGTCGTCGTCGTCATCATCAGTGTTCTCTACTATCTCGCCCGGCACCACGGAGGTCTCGGGGGATTCTTCGGTGTGTGCGGTGTCCGGCGGCGGAGCAGGAGCGTCAATAGCTGCAGCCGGAGGCTGGTTGATCATGGCGTCGGAGGCCTGCATGTTGCGGGTGTCGGCGCCGCCGTTGGCCATGATGACAGCGAAATAGGGCAATACCACTGCACCGGCAATAACCACCCACAACAACCAGCCGTGAACGAAGAACAGCAGGAAAAGGCACACCACGCGGATGCCCATCGACACGCCGTACTTGATCATGCGGGCATGCATCTCATCGGTGTGCGGGTTAGGCGCGGCGGTGATCCGGGGAACACTGTCCCCGCGATTTGTGTCCTTAGCCATCTATAGCAGCCATCACTCTCCAAACAGGTTCGTCCATTCTCTCACTAGCGGGGGCGTTGCAGAAGTTGAATCCGCCGCACGTAGGATCGAGGCAACCCCCATCACAGGCTGAAAGAAGGAAGATCCGTGCAAAGCACCCCAGAAAACGAGTCCGGCCGCAGCGTCCTGGTGACCGGCGGAAACCGCGGTATTGGGCTGGCGATAGCCCAGGCATTCCTGGCCGCGGGAGACCGGGTGGCCATCACGTACCGCAGCGGCGACGTTCCCGAGGGGATGCTGGGCGTCAAGGCCGATGTGACAGATATGGCATCCGTGGACGCGGCCTTCACCGAGGTCGAAGCCGCACACGGGCCGGTGGAGGTGCTGGTGGCCAACGCGGGTATTACCCGCGACACGCTGCTGCTGCGGATGAGTGAAGAGGACTTCGCCGACGTCATCGACACCAACCTCACCGGCGCTTTCCGCGTGGTCAAGCGTGCTTCCAAGGGCATGCTCCGGATGAAGAAGGGCCGCGTGGTGCTGATCTCCTCGGTGGTAGGCCTCTACGGTTCGCCCGGCCAGATCAACTACGCCGCGTCCAAGGCCGGCCTGATCGGCATCGCCCGGTCCCTGACCCGCGAACTGGGCTCCCGGAACATCACGGCCAACGTGGTGGCTCCCGGCTTCATCAACACGGACATGACCCGTTCCCTGCCCGAGGACACCCAGAAGAACTATCTGTCCTCCATCCCGGCCGGCCGGTTCGCGGAGCCCGAGGAAGTGGCCGCCGTCGTCCGCTGGATTGCAGGCGAGGAAGCAGGCTACATCTCCGGCGCTGTCATTCCGGTGGACGGCGGCCTGGGCATGGGGCACTAAGTACCGTAAGTCTCCGGCCCGCATTCGTTGGAGGTTTCCTCAACTGCCTGCGGGCCGGACGGCTGGCAGGATGGGAGTCGGAGCGAGATGCTTAGACACTTTCTACAAAAGGAGTTTGTATGGGCCTGCTTGAGGGCAAAGCCGCGGTTGTTACCGGATCATCGCGCGGAATCGGCGCCGAGGTAGCCCGCTTCCTGGCAGCCGAGGGTGCCGGTGTGGTGGTCAACTACCGCCAGAAGGCACCGCGGGCCAACAAGGTGGTGGCCGGCATTGAGGCCGACGGCGGCCGGGCTGTGGCAGTGGGCGCCGACCTCACCGTTCCAGAAGGACCGGCTGCTCTCGTGGCCGCTGCGCAGGAGAACTTCGGCGGACTGGACGTCCTGGTGCTCAACGCCTCCGGCGGCATGGAGACCGGCATGGAGGAGGACTACGCGCTGAAGCTCAACCGCGACGCGCAGGTCAACATGCTCACCCAGGCCCTCGAGGCCATGCCCGCCGGCTCCCGCGTAGTGTTCGTGACCAGCCACCAGGCGCATTTCATCGCCTCGGTTCCCACCATGCCGGAATACGAAGCTGTTGCCTTGAGCAAGCGTGCCGGGGAAGACGCGCTGCGCGCGATGCTCCCGCAGCTTGAGGAAAAGGGGATCTCCCTCGTGGTGGTCTCCGGTGACATGATCGAGGGAACCGTCACCGCAACCCTGCTGGACCGGGCCAACCCCGGCGCAATCGAAGCCCGCCGGGAGGAAGCAGGCCGGCTGTACTCGGTCGCTGAGTTCGGTGCCGAAGTGGCACGCATGGCCACCGCCGATGTTCCCTCCGGCCACACCGAGTACGTGGGCGGCGCCGACTACCTCGCGGCCGGCGAGAACGCCTAGAGCTTCACGAAGTGCTGCACCACGTCCAGGTTGGGCAGGTTCAGCACGGCATCTGCGGCGGCCTGCACTGCCGGCTGGGCGTTGAACGCCACGCCCAGCGCGGCCGCCGCCAGCATGTCCAGGTCATTGGCGCCGTCGCCCACGGCAATGGTGTGTTCCGGTGATACACCCAGTTCACCGGCCCATTCGGCCAGTGACCGGGCCTTGACCGCACGGTCCACCACTTCGCCGGCCACCGCTCCGGTCAGCACACCGTCCTTGATGTCCAGCATGTTGGCGCGGGCGAAGGTCAGTTGCAGGCGGGCAGCCAGCGGATCGAGCACCTGGCTGAACCCGCCGGACACCACTGCCACGCCGTGTCCTGCGGCCAGGAATTCCTTCACCAGCACCTCGGCGCCTGCGGAGAGCTCAATCCGGGTACCCACCTCGTCTATTACGGAAGCGGGGAGCCCGGCCAGATTCTTCACCCGTGCGTGCAGGCTGGCGGCGAAGTCCAGTTCGCCGCGCATGGCGGCCTCCGTGACGGCTGCAACCTCTGCTTCCCGCCCTGCATGGGCGGCCAGCAACTCAATGACTTCCTGGCGGATCAAGGTGGAGTCAACATCCATCACCAGCAGCTTGCGGGCCTCTTCAAGGAGCGACGGCGGCACCACTGCGGTCTGCTCCCCACCGTTTTTCTGCGGCACCGCTGCCGCAGCGGCCGCAACGGTGCGCCGCAGCCTGGCTGTCCCGCCGTCGTACGCGACAAAAAGCTTGGACACCGTATAGCCGTCCCCTGCAGCGTTCTCCAGCTCTAGGATCCGCGCCCCGATCCCGGTCACTGCGGCCTGCACCGAGCCCAGGTAGGCATCTGACAAGTCGCGCCCATAGCTGACGACACTGTACTCGGGGGTGTTCGGCATGGCATCCGTTCTGCTTGGTCCGGCATCGGGTACCTGTGCGGTACCGGGGCATGCGGGCCGCATTGCACCGGCCGCTGCGGCGTATCGTTTCGCCAATGTCCCTTTCTTTAGCCTAGTGTCTAGTGCTATGAGTGATGTTCTTGAATTTGCCGGCGTGAGCGTGGTTCGCGGCGGTAAGACCCTGTTGGACGGCATTGACTGGCAGGTCAAGGAGGGGGAGCGCTGGGTCATCATGGGGCCCAACGGTGCCGGAAAGACTACGCTGCTGCAGATAGCCGGCGGACGCATGCACCCCACCCGCGGTGTTGCGGGAATCCTCGAAGAAGTTCTGGGCGCGGTGGACGTTTTTGAACTGCGCCCCCGGATCGGCCTCGCATCCGCGGCCCTGGCCGGCCAGATTCCAGAAGACGAAACTGTCCTGAACGTAGTGGTGACCGCCTCCTACGGCGTAACCGGGCGCTGGCGCGAGAAGTACGAGAAGCTCGACGAGCGCCGTGCCTTCCGTCTCCTGCATGACTGGGGAATGTCCACGTTCCTCAACCGCCGCTTCTCCTCGCTGAGCGAAGGTGAGCGCAAGCGCGTGCAGATCGCCCGTGCCCTCATGACCGACCCGGAGCTGCTGCTGCTGGACGAGCCGGCTGCCGGGCTGGACCTCGCCGGCCGCGAGGACCTGCTCTTCCGGCTGGGCGAACTTGCCCGGGACGAGGAAGCGCCCGCCATGGTGCTGGTGACCCACCACTTGGAAGAGGTCCCCACCGGGTTCACCCATGCCCTGCTCCTGCGCGACGGCGGGGTGGTAGCGTCCGGGCCCATTGAAGAGGTCTTCACCGAAGAACACCTGAGCACCGCTTTCGGTCTTCCGCTGGACCTGAAGCGCGACGGCGGCCGTTACTCGGCCACCGCGCGCCGCAGCTAAGGCCAGTGCAGAGGTGAGCCTTCAGTACCTGCAGTCCGGCGCCGATCCGCGGGTCAGCGACTACACCTCCCTCACGGATACCTCGCTTCGGCGGCGCCGCGAACCGGAGGAGGGCATGTACATTGCCGAGTCCTCCAAGGTCCTGCGCCGCGCAGTCGACGCCGGCCACCGCCCGCGTTCCTTTTTCCTGGCCGAGAAATGGCTGCCGGACCTGCAGGACATCCTGGACCGTTTCCCCGATGTCCCCGCCTTTGTGGGTACGGCGGACGTTTTGGAGGAGATCACCGGATTCCATCTGCACCGCGGCGCCCTGGCGGCCATGGAACGGCCGGCTCCGCTGGAGCTGGACGCGCTGCTGGCAACCGCCCGCCGGGTCGCGGTCCTGGAAGACATCGTGGACCACACCAACATCGGGGCAATCTTCCGCTCTGCGGCGGCGCTCCAGGTTGATGCCGTACTGGTCACGCCCCGCTGCGCGGACCCGTTGTACCGGCGCGCCATCCGCGTGAGCATGGGAACCGTCTTCCAGGTTCCGTGGGTCCGCCTGACCGACTGGCCCGGACAGCTTGAACAGCTGCGCTCTGCCGGTTTTGCCACCGCAGCCCTGGCCCTGCGCGAGGATTCCCTGACCCTGGACGAACTCAGTGCCCGTCGGGATGAACGCCTGGCCCTGGTCCTGGGGACCGAGGGGGACGGGCTGGCCGAATCCACCTTGGCTGCTGTGGACCTGGCCGTGCGGATTCCGATGAGCGGCGGCGTGGACTCGCTCAACGTGGCAGCCGCCAGCGCCGTGGCTTTCTGGGAGTGCCGGCCCTAACTACACACCGGCTCCAGCTACACACCGGACCCGAACTGCTCTTACCCTCGCGCGCCCCAAGTGCCAGACTGTGCCCAGCCACCATCCCCCTGAGCATCCACCGGAGCCGCCATGGAATCCCGGACCCGACTGGGCACGGTCCTTGCACTGTGCGCAGTACTGCTGCTGCCGCTTTCAGCATGCGGACCGACGGCGGAACAGCTCCGGGAGCGCGCTGCTTCGCCTTCCGCTACTCCGCAGCCGGCCCGCACCGCACCGCCGCGGACAGCTGACCCGGGCCCGGACCCGAGCCCGCCTCCAGCCCCGGCACCCGCACCGGAGAGCCCACCGCCGGTGCGGGTGGGAGTAGCCGGAAACCAGATAGGCATGGCCCCGGCAGTGCAGGATGCCTGCCAGTGGCTGCTGCGGGTTGATCCCGAACCGATGTCCGGCACTGAAGCCGGAAGCTGTGTGGCCGCGGCCATCACGGCCGGCGGCGGCGGTGTGCAGACCCTGTCCACCGGCACCAGCTGGCTGCCCGCGGGGGAGTACACCGTCACCTTCGGCACGGTTCCCGCTTTCACCATGGACCTGCACGGTCCCGCGGCCGCCGGTGCTGTGCCCGGCAGTACAGGCACGGACAGTGCGGCAACCGGTGCGGCCCCTGACGGCGCAGGCCTGAAAATCGAAATCCGCGGGGACAACCGGGTGGTGCGGCAGGGCGGGGAGGATATTTCTGCGGACCGGCGCGGCTCCCCGGAACAGGCCTACGCCGCCGTGCTGGCCGATGCCGCCGAGCTGACGGTCCGGCCCGAGCGCGTGGCTGCGATGCTGTCGGCGGCGGAAACGGTGGAGGTGGAGTACGGGGCCGTGCTGGCGGGGGCCGCGTACACGCGCATCAGCGGCAGTTTCAGCAATGCTGCGTCCGACGGCGCGGAACCGGCTTCCCTGGCGGTGATCCCCGAGGGCACGTTCTCGCTGTATCTGGATGACTACTACCGACCGTCCCGGATCGAGATTGCAGGCCTGAACCAGGGGATCCCCTCGCTGTTGACGGCGGTAAACACACAGTGGGGCACGCAGCCGCTGTCCTGACTCGCGGTTGCAGGTGTTTCCTGCCGGCCCGGTAAGTGCGGTAGTATGGGTTGCTGGTCGAAACACCGGCCAATAAAGCTTTTAACCCACCTGTGCCTGGCAAAATCCAGGCACCAAAAGAAGGTAAAACTGTGAAGTCTGATATCCACCCCAAGTATGCTCCGGTTGTCTTCCGTGACCTCGCGTCCGACACCGCTTTCCTGACGAGCTCCACCGCCACGTCCTCCAAGACGATCGAGTGGGAAGACGGAAACACCTACCCGCTCATCGAGGTGGAAATCTCCTCCGCATCGCACCCGTTCTACACGGGCAAGCAGCGCATCATGGACTCCGCCGGCCGCGTCGAGCGCTTCAACGCCCGCTTCAAGGGCTTCGGCGCTAAGAAGTAACGTTCGGAAGAACAGCAGTACTTGGAGGAAGGTCCGCCGGCATCAGCCCGGCGGGCCTTTCCCCGTAGTGGGGGACCGCCCGGTCCCGGCACCGGTCAAGATGAGGAGTTGTGATGGCAAGCGCGGATGGAAGCTTCAGCCGGCGGCACGGCGAGTACAAGGTCCCCGGCGGCAAGCTCGTTGTGGTGGACCTCGACGTCCGTGACGGACGCCTTGCAGACGTGTCCCTGGGCGGTGATTTTTTCCTGGAACCCGATGAGGCGCTGCTCGACATCAACGCCGCCCTCGAGGGGCTGCCCGCGGAAACAGGCTTCGGCGACATAGCCGCTGCCGTGCACGCCAGGCTGAGCCCGGACGCCGTGCTCTTTGGCTTCTCTCCGGAAGCCGTGGCGACGGCAGTGCGGCGCGCACTGGGGAAGGCCACCGGCTGGGGCGACCACCAGTGGGAAATCATCCCGCCCACCCCGCTGTCCACGCACATGCACGTGGCCATGGACGAAGTCCTGGCCGAGGAAGTGGGCGCAGGCCACCGGAACCCGACGCTGCGGTTCTGGGAGTGGGAAACTCCGTCCGTAGTGATCGGCAGCTTCCAGTCACTGAAAAACGAGGTGGATCCGGCCGGTGCCGAACGCCACGGCGTGACCGTTGTGCGGCGGATCACCGGCGGGGGTGCCATGTTCATGGAACACGGCAACGCCATCACGTACTCCCTGTACGTGCCCCAGTCCCTGGTGGACGGGCTGAGCTTCGCCGATTCCTATCCCTTCCTTGACGCCTGGGTGATGGAATCCCTGAAGAAGCTGGGCATCCAGGCTTGGTACGTGCCGCTGAACGACATGGCCACGGACCAGGGCAAGATCGGCGGTGCCGCGCAGAAACGCTTCAGCAGCGGTGGAATGCTTCACCACGTCACCATGTCCTACAACATCGACGCCGACAAAATGGTGGAGGTGCTGCGCATCGGCAAGGAGAAGCTGTCCGACAAGGGCACCACCAGCGCCAAGAAACGCGTTGATCCGCTCAAGCGGCAGACCGGGCTTTCGCGGGAGGAGATCATTGCGACGATGATCGACACCTTCACCGCCCGCTACGGCGCAGTCCAGGCCGGAATAAGCGATGAAGAGATGGACCTGGCGGAGCAGAAGGTCAAGGAAAAGTTCGACACCGCCGAGTGGCTGAACCGGGTTCCCTGACCCCGGCAGCACCCGGCAGCACCCGGGGCGCGGCAGCCCGGTTACCCTGCCGCGTCCGGAGTGCCTAGACTGCGGGCATGGAGAAAAAGTCCCTTACCGCCCTTGTCCGCCAGCAGATGGAAAGGGCTCACTCGGCCGCCAGCGGCCGCAGCGCCTCCACGGTTTACGGCGGGCACGAGCATGTCCTGCGGCAGACCGTGATTGCCCTGCGGGCAGGGTTTGTCCTGGACGAACATGAAAACCCGGGCGAAGCCACTGTTTTCGTCCTCAAGGGACGGGTCAGCCTGGTCTCCGACGGCGCAACCTGGGACGGCTCCGCCGGAGACCTGCTGATTGTGCCGCAGGCCCGCCATTCAGTGCGGGCCCTGGAGGACTCGGCCATCCTCTTGACCGTCGCCAAACCGCAGCTGGCCTGAGGAACATACCCCAACTGGGCCCCGTCCCTACTGGGCCCAGCAGCGACGGGGCCTACAGGCCGGCTGCCTGGACCCGCAGGGAGCGCAGCAGCTGGTCCTGCTGTTCAATGATGATCCTGCGCAGGGCACCCGGCGCGTCCGGGTGCTGCTCCAGCCATTCCACGGATTTCTGCACCACCGGGTGGTCAGCCGGTGCGGTTCCCGGAGCCGCATCCTGGCCGCCGGGGTAGAGTCCGCCCACTACGCGGGAGGCCAGCTCGATGCTGCGGCTGGACCATACACCCGTGAGGGAGGCAAAGTAGTCCGGGATGTAGCCGTCCAGCAGCTCGTGGCTGCCGAGTCCGAACCCGGTGATGGTGGCGGAGAGCAGTTCATTGGACAGTCCGTTCGAGTGGACGGCGGCCTGCCACGCAGCGTCCTTCACCGCCGGATCCGGGAAGGCCGCGGCTGCCGTGGTGTGTCCCACCCGGCCCGACGCCGTGTTGTCGCGTTCCAGCTCCGCATCCAGTTCCGCCCGGGTGGCGGATCCGGTGGCTGCCAGGGCAACCCACAGCCGCCAGCGCAGGTCCGTGTCGACGGTGAGCCCGCTGATCCCGGCGCTGCCCTCCAGCAGGCTTCGCAGCAGCTCGGCGGAGCCTGCACTGCGCTGCCCGGCGGCGGCAGCCGCCCGTGCCCAGATAACCTGCCGGTCACTGCCCGCCGGTGCCGCACGCAGCTGCTCGGTAATGCAGGCACCGAACTCCCTGCGCAGCTCTTCGCGGCGCGAAGCCGGTGCGTAGTATTCAATGGCGCTGCGCGCGTTATCCAGCAGTACGTTCAGCACGCCCGCACCGGTCTCATGCGGGGCCACCCTCTGCACCAGGTGCACATAGTCCCGGGCGCTGAGCACACCGTCGCGGACGCTGTTCCACAGCGCGGACAGGGCGATGGCCCGGGCCAGGGGATCGGCGAGCAGGTGCAGCGACTCCACCAGAACGGCCAGCGACGCCGGATCAAAGCGGATCTTGGCGTAGGTCAGGTCTTCATCGTTGAGCAGCAGCACCGCAGGACGCTTCCGCCCGATCAGTTCGGGCACCTCGGTGCGGGTCCCGGCTACGTCCAGTTCAACGGTGTCGGTGCGGGCCAGGAACCCGGCGCCGTCAAAGTCGTACAGCCCGATGCGGAGCCGGTGCGGGCGGGGGACCTGTTCCCCGCTGACCGGGTCCGGTGCGTTCTGGCGGATCACCACTGAGGTGTAGGCGCCGTCGTCGTCGGTTTCAGTCTCCGGAACCAGGACAGGCACGCCGGCGGTCTGCAGCCACTGGCGTGCCCAAAGACCCATGTCGCGGCCGGAAGCGTCGGCCAAGGCGGCCAGCAGGTCGTCGAGGGTGGTGTTGCCGAAGGCATGCTCACGGAAATAGGCACGCGCGGCTTCGATAAACGTCTCGAACCCCACATAGGCCACCAACTGCTTCAGGACCGAGGCGCCCTTGGCGTAGGTAATCCCGTCGAAGTTCTGCTTGGCCGCTTCCAGGTTCGGAATGTCAGCCACGATCGGGTGCGTGGTGGGCAGCTGGTCCTGGACGTAGGCCCAGGCCTTGCGCCGGTTCGCGAAGCTGACCCAGGAATTTGTGAAGTCGGTGGCCCGGTCAACGGCAAGCGCGCCCATGTAGTCGGCGAAGGATTCCTTAAGCCACAGATCGTCCCACCATTTCATGGTCACCAGGTCGCCGAACCACATGTGTGCCATCTCGTGCAGGATGGTGTTGGCCCGGGCTTCATACTGCGCCTCGGTGGCCCGGGAGCGGAAAACATAGGACTCGGTGAACGTGACCAGCCCGGGATTTTCCATGGCGCCGAGATTGTATTCGGGGACAAAAGCCTGATCGTATTTGCCGAACGGGTACGGGTACGCGAACAGGCGGTGGAAGTAGTCCAGGCCCCGCTTCGTGACCGCAAAAATGTTCTCAGGATCGAAGTGCTCTGCGAGCGAAGCACGGCAGTAAGCGGCAAGCGGCACGTGCAGGTCCGTACCGTCGTCGAGTCGGAGGGACCATTCGTCCTCCGCCCGGTGGTACGGGCCGGCCAGCACAGTGGTGATGTAGGTGGAAATCCGCTGGGTGGGAGCGAATTCCCAGCGGGCCAGGCTACCGCCGTCCAGCTCAGTGCGGGCGGTTTCAACACCATTGGAGGCCACCTGCCAGCCGGCCGGGGCGGTCACCGTAAAGCCGAAGGATGCCTTGAGATCGGGCTGCTCGAAGTCAGCGAAAACCCGCCGGGCATCTGCGGGCTCATACTGCGTGTACAAGTAGGTGCGTCCGTCGGCAGGGTCGCGGAACCGATGCAGGCCCTCACCGCTGCGGCTGTACAGGGCGGTGCCGTCCACGGTGACGGTGTTCTGCGGCTGCAGGGCCGGCAGGTGGATGCGGGAACCCTCCAGTGCTTCGGACAGGTCCAGCTCCTTCCCGTTCAGCACTACGGAGCTGACCCCGCCGTGGATGAAGTCCAGGAAAGTTGCGGCTCCGGGCTCGGAGCAGCTGAAGGCAATGGTGCTCCGGGAGCGGAAGCCTTCAGCATCCGGATCTTCGGCATTGCCCAGATCGAGGTGGACGTCATAGGAGGTCACGGACAACAGGCGGGACCGCAGGGCAGCCTCATCGCGGCTCAGGTTCTGGTTAGGCACCTGCCCATTCAATCACTTGAACAAGGTCCCGGACATTTACGCCGCTGCGCCCGCCTAAGTGCCCAGCCCGAATGCCACCGCCAGGCCCAGTCCAGCCACCCAGGCCCAGGCCGCGAGGGCCGCCGCTACGGCCCGGATGCCGGAGGCAAAGAGTGCCTTCACCCGCACGCCGGCGCCAAGCCCGAACAGTGCCGCGGCGAAGAGCAGCTCCTGCAGCACGGCCGCGGCATCCAGCGCGGCAGCGGGCAGCAATCCGGTGGTCCGGACCAGGATCAGTGCCAGGAAGCCCAAGACGAACAGCGGTACCAGCGGCGGCTGTTTGCCGGCCCTGCCATCCCCGCCCGCCTTGCCGGCCTTGCCCGCCCTGCGCGCCAGCAAGCCGGCGGCAGCGGTCATGGGCGCCAGCAGCACTACCCGCGCCAGCTTCACGACGACGGCGGCGGCCAGCGCCGCGGAACCGGCGGTCTGCGCCGTGGCCACCACCTGCCCTACATCGTGCACTGACGCCCCGGCCCAGGTCCCGAAGACTTCCGGGGCCAGGTGCAACAGCGAGCCGGCCAGCGGAAGGGCCGCGATGGCCAGGGTTCCGCACAGCGTGACCAGCGCAATCGGCACCACCGTGTCTTCGGTGCGGGTGCGGCGGACCGCCGCCACGGCACCGATGGCGGATACACCGCAGATCGAGAATCCGGCAGCGATCAGGACCGGTTCCTCACCCGGCAGCCGGAAGAGCCGGCAAATCCCGTACGTACCCGCGAACGCGGCCAGGACCAGGGCCACCACCAACCCCAGGGCGGCCCAGCCCAGTCCGGCAATGTCCACCAGGGAGACCTTCAGGCCCAGGAGCACAATGCCGGTGCGCAGGAACTTCCGGGCAGCCAGGGCCAGCCCGGGCTTCCACGTCCCGGCAGCCTTTGGTGCCGCCCCCGGCAGATTGGCGGCCACCAGCCCCAGTAGCACAGCTGCCGTCAGCACCGGCACAGCGGGCACCAGTGCGGAGATCAGATAGGCGGCGGCGACGGCCGTACCGGCGGCGATGAGTCCGGGGACCAGGGCGGCGCGGCCGGCCGGCGGCTGAGGAACGGGCGGGGGAGGAGCGGAGGATGGCACGGTTACACCCTGCCGCAGTATGCATGCTTTGCCAAAGCGTCCGCCGCCCTGCCCGCGTTGCTACCATGGGTGGCACCATCTTCAAGACCCCTCGGGGGAGCCCATGAGTTTGCAGGCCAACGGCAGCGGTCCCGGTGACACTCCTGCCGCCCCAAACGAGCTGTCCGCCCCTTGGCTGTTTACCGCCGGCCAGGTGGCGTCCGCCCTGGGCACCGATCCGGGCGGCGGCCTCGACGCCGGCCAGGTCCGGGAGCGCGCGGAGCGTTACGGTCCAAACCAGCTCGCTGAAGGAAAACGGGTGCCCGTCTGGCGGAAAATCCTCCGGCTCCTGTCCGACCGGCTGACCGTTGTCCTGATCATTGCCGCAGTTGTCAGCGCGGTGGTCTCCCGCGAATGGGAGACGCCGGTGGTGATCCTGCTGGTGATCATCCTGAACACCGTCCTGAACTACGTGCAGGAGCAGCGAGCCGAGTCCAGCCTGGAGGCGCTGCGCAGTGCATCCGTGGACACCTGCCGGGTGCTGCGCGGGGGAACCCCGGCAACTGTGGAACGAACTGACCTGGTACCCGGCGACGTCGTGCTGCTGGAAGCCGGTGACAGCGTGCCCGCCGACGGGCGGCTGCTCGAAGCCGTGCGGCTGCAGGTGGCCGAGGCCGCGCTGACGGGGGAGTCCAAGCCCGTCAATAAGGGGACAGGGGTGCTGGCGGATCCCCGGCTGCCTCTGGGGGACAGGACCAACCTGCTGTACATGGACACGGACGTCACCCGCGGGCGGGCCGAGCTGCTGGTGACCGGAACCGGCATGGACACCCAGATCGGCACCATCGCCCACCTGCTGGGCAGCACCACCGAGGAAAAAACCACCCTGCAGCGCAGCATCGACCAGTTGGCGAAAGTCCTGACCTACATTGCGTTGGCCGTGGTCGCCCTGGTGTTCGTGCTGGGGCTGCTGCGCGGGGACAGCTGGGAGGACCTGTTCCTGACGGCGGTGTCCCTGGCGGTGGCCACCATCCCGGAGGGACTTACCGCCGTCGTCGCCTTCACTTTGGCGATGGGTGCCTCCCGCCTGGCCGCGCGCGGAGCCATCATCAAGCAGCTGGCAGCAGTGGAGACGCTGGGGAGCACCTCGCAGATCTGCACCGACAAGACCGGCACGCTCACGCTGAACGAAATGACGGTCCGCCGGCTCTATGCTCCGGATGGCCGCCGCTTCCGGGTCACCGGTTCCGGCTACTCCACGGACGGTAAGATCCTCAGCCCGGACGGGCAGCCCGTCCCCGTCCTCACCGAGGCGTACCTGGCGATGGCGCTGTGCAACGACGCGTCGGTGGAGGACGGCCGGCTGACGGGAGACCCCACGGAAGGGGCACTCGTGGTGCTGGCGGAAAAGGGCGGCATCGACGTGGCCGGCGCCCGCTCCACGCACCGGCGCCTTGCCGAGGTGCCCTTCGACTCGGACTACAAGTTCATGGCCACGTTCAACCGGACCTCCGACAGCACCGCCGTGCACTGCAACGTGAAGGGCGCACCCGGCGTGGTCCTTGACCGTGCGGCGTTCCTTATGACCGCGGACGGTCCCGTTCCCCTGGGTCCAGAGGAACGGGCACGCATCAGGCACGACGTCGATGCCCTCGCCACGGCGGGGCTGCGCACCCTGGCAGTGGCGGGACGGGTAATGGATGCACCGCTGCCGGCCGGTCCCGAGGCGCTGTCGGCGGAGGCAGCGAACCTGGTGCTGTACGCCGTCGCGGGCATCATGGATCCGCCGCGGCAAGAGGCCGGCGAGGCGATCGCCCGGGCCCACGCCGCAGGCATAGACGTCCGCATGATCACCGGAGACCACTTGGTTACCGCGTCGGCCATCGCCCGGGACCTGGGGATCGGGGGCCGCGCCGTCGCCGGCACAGCCCTCGATGCCATGGATGACGGGCAGCTGCGCGGGGAAGCCCCCGGGCTCGGGGTTCTGGCCCGGGTTTCGCCCGAGCACAAGATCCGCATCGTCAAGGCGCTGCAGGCAGACGGGTACGTGGTTGCCATGACCGGCGACGGCGTCAACGATGCACCGGCACTGAAGCGTGCGGACATCGGCATCGCCATGGGCATCACCGGCACCGACGTGTCCAAGGGTGCGGCGAAGATGATCCTCACCGATGACAATTTCGCCACCATTGTGGCCGCTGTCGAGGAGGGCCGGGGGATCTATGACAACATCCTCAAGTTCGTCCGGTTCCAGCTGACCACTGCGTGGGGGTTCGTGCTGATCTTCCTGGCCGCTGCCACCTTCGGCTTTGGCGGCGGGGCGCCGTTCACTGCCCTGCAGATCCTGTGGGTGAACATCATCATGGACGGACCGCCGGCCTTGGCGCTGGGGGTGGACCGTACCGACCCAGAGGTGATGAACAGGCCCCCGCGGCGGGCGGACGAGCCGCTGCTGACCGGGCGGCGGATCGCCGTGCTGACCCTGCTGGGCATCGTGATGGCAGCCGGGACCTGCATCGTGCTGGTCGGCGCACCGCACTGGTTCCCCGAAAGTGCCGGCAGCACCAATTTCGCCACCACCATGGCCTTCACCACGTTCGTGTTTTACCAGGTCTTCAACCTGCTCAACGTCCGCTCCGAGACCGGCAGCGTGTTCTCGCTGCGCACCTTCACCAACCGTGCTGTCTGGGTGTCCCTGGCCGCCGTGGTGGTCCTGCAGGTGCTGGTGGTGCAGCTGAGCATCTTCGAGGGATTCTTCGATACCGTTCCGCTCACCTCCGCACAGTGGTTCCTCTGCCTGGCAGTGGGTGCCACTGTGCTGGTGTTCTCGGAGCTCGGCAAGGCGGTGCAGCGGATTGCCGCCCGGCGCCTACCAGGGTGAGGGCTTGTAGTCCTTCAGGAAGACCCCGTACTGGTCCTCACCCTTCTCGCCCATCACAATCGGGTCATACACCCGGGCTGCGCCGTCCACCAGGTCCAGCGGGGCGTGGAAGCCCTCCTCGGCCAGGCGCACCTTGGTGGGGTGGGGGCGCTCGTCCGTAATCCAGCCGGTGTCCACCGCGGTCATCAGGATCCCGTCCGTATCCAGCATTTCCTGGGCACTGGTGCGGGTCAGCATGTTCAATGCGGCCTTGGCCATATTCGTGTGCGGGTGCCCGGGACCCTTGTAGCGCCGGGAGAACTGCCCTTCCATGGCGGAGACGTTCACGATGTACTTGCGCCGGGCGGGCGAGGCTGCCATGGCCGGACGCAGCCGGTTAACCAGCAGGAACGGGGCGGTGACGTTGCACAGCTGGACCTCGAGCATTTCCAGCGGGTCCACCTGGTCCACAACCTGGGTCCAGCTGTTGATCGGCGCCGTGTCAGGCACCAATCCGCCGGCATCGATGGCGGTTCCGGCTTCCATCCGGGCCAGCGAGGAGGAGCCTGCAGTCAGCGCGAGTGAGGTCACGGCGTCGGCGGCCAGCACCGGATGCGCTGCGACCGACCCGGCCAGGGCGGTGGGGTGCGCGTCATAGGTGTGGCCAAAGGTGACCAGTTCCGGCATGGGGCCGTCCGGCAGCGGCGCCAGCTCGGCGTCGGTCAGCGGCCGGTAGGCGTTCGCCGAGCGCCGCACGGTCTGGGCGGCGTTGTTGATCAGGATGTCCAGCGGCCCGGCTTCGGCTACGGATTCGGCCAGGGAGATCACCTGCGCCGGGTCGCGCAGGTCAATGCCTACAATGCGCAGCCGGTGCAGCCAGTCCCCGGAGTCCTCCATGGCCGCAAAACGGCGGGCGGCGTCCTTCGGGAAGCGGGTGGTGATGGTGGTGTGCGCGCCGTCGCGCAGCAGCCGCAGGGCAATGTACATGCCGATTTTCGCCCGCCCGCCGGTCAGCAGCGCCCGCTTGCCCGTGAGGTCGGTGCGGGCGTCGCGCTTGGTGTGGCTGAACGCGGCGCACTCGGGGCAGAGCTGGTGGTAGAAGGCATCCACCACGGTGTAGGGCTGCTTGCAGATGTAGCAGTTGCGCGGCTTCAGCAGCGTCCCGGCGGACGGACCATGCGCTGCACTGGTGAGCTGCGCACCGCGGGTCTCGTCATCAATCCGGTCTGCTGCGCCGGTGGCGGTGAGGGCGACGACGGCGCGGTCCGCGTCCGCCACGGCCGAACGCTTCTCGTTCTTCCGGTGCTTCTTCACCGACTTGAACATTTTGGCGGTGGCCCGCCGGACCGCAACGTAGTCGGGGTCTTCCTCATCCAGGACATGGATGGAGGCCAAGACCTTCAGGGCGGTTTCAATATCTTCCGGGCTGAATTCTTCCGGGACTTCTGGGGTGCTCATGTGGACCTTCTGCTCATCGGCCCCGGCGGATACACGGGACCGGCGCATTGGGTGCGCACTTCGAGGATACCGGAGAAGCAGTCCCGTCCCCGTATCGGGCGCGGGGGCACCGGGCGTATCTCACACCCGGTGCCCCCGGAGGCCGGCAGGACCTATTCGGCCGGAGCCTCCACCGGCACCCGCTGGCCCTTGCTCAGCACGGTCAGTCCGGACTCGGTCACAGTGAACCCGCGGCGCAGGTCCAGCTCCCGGTCCACACCCACGGTGGCGCCGGCCGGAATGCGCACGTTCTTATCGATGATCGCGCGGCGGACCACCGCACCCTCACCCACATACACCTTGTCCATCAGCACCGAGTCGGTGACGACGGCGTTGTGGTCCACATAGACGTCCTGCGCCAGCACGGATCCGGTGACGGTGCCGCCGGAGATCACGGTGCCGTCGGAAACAATCGAATCAAACGCGGTACCGGCCTGCTCGGAGGCGCTGCGCACGAACTTCGCCGGCGGGGAGACGCTCTGCCGGGTGTAGATGGGCCACTTCAGGTTGTACAGGTTGAAGGCGGGCAGCGGCGAGATCAGGTCCATGTTGGCGTCATAGTAGGAGTCCAGGGTGCCTACGTCCCGCCAGTACTGGTGATCACTGCCGGTGGCACCGGGAATCACGTTCCGGGTGAAGTCGTATACGGCCGCGTCCTGCCGCTCCACGAAGTAGGGGATGATGTCCCCGCCCATGTCGTGCTTGGTGATCAGCCGCTCGGCGTCGACCTGCAGGGCTTCGACCAGGGCGTCGGTGTTGAAGACGTAGTTGCCCATGGACGCAAGGAAGCTGCCCGGATCATCCGGCAGCCCGGGGGTGGTCTCGGGCTTCTCCACGAACGCGGAAATCATGCCGGGATTCGCCGGGTCCGTTTCGATGACGCCAAACTGATCCGCCAGATGCAGCGGCTGCCGCACGGCGGCCACGCTGACCGAGGCTCCGGAGGCAATATGCGCCTCAACCATCTGCGAGAAGTCCATTCGGTACACGTGGTCCGCACCGATCACCACGACGATGTCCGGCTGGGCGTCATCGATCAGGTTCATGGACTGGTAGATGGCGTTCGCGCTGCCCAGGAACCAGCTTTTGCCGACGCGCTGCTGCGCCGGAACCGAGGCCACATAG
Source organism: Arthrobacter sp. zg-Y1143 (assembly GCF_030125565.1). Classification (NCBI taxonomy): domain Bacteria; kingdom Bacillati; phylum Actinomycetota; class Actinomycetes; order Micrococcales; family Micrococcaceae; genus Arthrobacter; species Arthrobacter sp. zg-Y1143. The sequence goes on from NZ_JASKLW010000006.1 coordinate 90,180, forward strand.
TTCTGCAGCTGTGTGGACAGCCGCCAGGTCTCGGAAATGTGCCGGTCAAGGCTGTGCGACTTGTACTGGGTGAGGACCACTATCTGCAGGTACCCGGAATTCACCAGATTTGACAGTGCGAAGTCGATAAGCCGGTACCGCCCGGCAAAGGGAACCGCGGGTTTTGCGCGGTCCGCCGTCAACGGCATCAGCCGTTTGCCCTCCCCACCTGCAAGGACTACTGCCAGGACCTTCTTAGGCGCCATTGTCTTGAACCTCTTCCGCAAAAAAATAAGTCTACTGACTTCACACTAGATCACACGTTGCCCGGTGCACTACGTTGGTTTAGTGCGAGTAGATATTGTGTCGAAGGAATTCCCGCCGGAAATCTACGGAGGAGCAGGCGTTCACGTCGCCGAGCTTAGCCGTGTCCTGGCCGGAGAAGTAGATCTCCATGTGCATTGTTTCGGGGCCGAACGCCCGGAGGATTTCCATGGAGCGAAAGTAACCGCGTACCCCGTGCCGGCGGAGCTGGGCAGCGCCAACCCGGCCGTACAGACCCTGGGTACGGACCTTGAAATCCTGGGCGGGCTGGCCGGCGCCGACCTGGTCCATTCCCACACTTGGTACGCCAACATGGCCGGCCATCTGGGCTCGCTGCTGCACGGCATCCCGCATGTCCTGAGTGCGCACAGCCTGGAGCCGCTGCGGCCGTGGAAGGCCGAACAGCTGGGCGGCGGCTACGCTGTGTCCTCCTGGGTGGAGAAAACCGCCTACGAGGCCGCCGCCGCGATCATCGCCGTCTCCGAGGGTATGCGCCAGGACATCCTGCGCAGCTACCCGGACGTGGATCCGGCCAAGGTCAAGGTGGTCCACAACGGCATTGACGTTGAGCAGTGGCAGCCGGTTATCGACCCCGACGGCGTCCGCTCCTTCGACATTGACCCGGACCGTCCCAGCGTGGTCTTTGTGGGCAGGAACACCCGGCAGAAGGGCGTGCCCTACCTGCTGCGCGCCGCAGCGCTGCTGCCGCCGGAGGTCCAGCTGGTCCTCTGCCTCGGTGCCGCGGATACGCCCGAGCTCGCGGCCGAAACAGCCGCCCTGATTGAGGACCTGCGGCGCACCCGTACAGGCGTCATCGTGATCGAGCGGATGCTTCCGCGGGCCGAGCTGATCCGGATCCTCTCCATTGCCACCGTCTTCGCCTGCCCGTCCGTCTACGAACCGCTGGGCATCGTGAACCTTGAAGCCATGGCCTGCGGCACCGCCGTCGTCGCCAGTGCCACGGGCGGCATCCCGGAGGTGGTCGAGGACGGCGTCACCGGGCTGCTGGTACCCATTGACCAGGTCACCGACGGCACCGGCACCCCGCTGGACCCGGAAGCCTTTGTCCGCGACTTCGCCGCAGCCCTGACTACTGTGGTGGCCGATCCGGACCTGGCCCGCCGCATGGGGGAGGCCGGGCGCCTCCGCGCCACCGACCAGTTCTCCTGGGAATCCATTGCCGAAGCCACCCTGGATGTCTACCGGTCCGTGCTGGCCTAGCCCGGACACGCAAAAAGCCCGGACACGCAAAAGGCGCTGCCGCATTTCTGGGGCAGCGCCTTTATGTTTTCCGGCGTACTTCGGGCTTACTTCTTCCCGGACTTCTTCGACGCCTTCGAGGCAGCCTTTTCGCGGGCGATCAGCACCTTCTCATCCACCGGAGCGGCACCGCTGGCACGCAGCAGGCGCTGGTATTCCATCGCCTCGTCCTGGCGGGCTTTCTCCGCACCGGAAGCGATCTTGGCGCGCAGGTGCTCCTGGCCGTAGCCGAAGGAATCGACCAGGCCCAGGGCGTGCGGGCGGATCTTGGCCAGCAGGCGGTTGATGTAGGGGCCAAGGGTCCGGGCCCGCTGCGCCGAGAGCCGGCCGTTCATCAGGTACCAGCCCAGGTTCTTTTCGATCAGGCAGAGGCCGAACAGGTCGCGGACCCAGGTCATGACCTGGCGCGTGCCGGCGTCGTCAATCCGGTCCAGCGCCCGGGTGAAGCCTTCCCACTGCAGCAGTTCGGCGTGGGCGCGCGCTGCTTCGATCAGGGCGTGCTGGTTCTCGTTGAAGACCGCCGCGCCCTTTTCCTTCGGCATGTTGCGGGCGGCCTTCAGCGCGCCGGCTACCTCGGCGACCATGGTGCTCACCCGGTCAGCCAGCAGGTCATGCTGGGCACGGGGATCACGCAGCGCCACGGCGGACTTCTTCTCCGAACCGGAGTCGGCCACGGTCTGCACAATGCGGCGCAGGCCGGTGCGGTGCACGGTGACGTCGGCGGCCTGGCCCACAACGTAGCGGGCCAGCACCCCGAAGTCGGCGCCGGCGAATTCCTTGGCGTAGTCAGCCAGCAGGCGCTTGGCGACCAGCTGCAGCAGCACCGTGTTGTCACCTTCGAAGGTGGCGTAAATGTCCAGGTCCGCGCGCAGTGCGGTGAACCGGTTCTCGGCAAGGAAACCCGCACCGCCGGTTGCTTCGCGGCATTCCTGCAGCGTGTCCAGGGCATGCCAGGTGGAGAGGGACTTCAACGCGGCGGCAAGGGTCTCAAGGTCCTGGCGGTCCGCGTCGGTGTCGTGCGCGCCGGAGAAGACGTCGTCGAACTTCTGCAGCAGTTCCTCGTGGGCGAAGGCGGCCGCGAAAGTGGTGGCGAGCAGGGGCAGCAGGCGGCGCTGGTGCTGCTGGTAGTCCATCAGCACCTCTTCCTTGATGTCGGATGCACCGTTGAACTGCCGGCGCTCGGTGCCGTACTGGATGGCGGTCTTCAGCGCCATCTTGCTGGCGGCAACGGCCGCACCGTCCAGGGAGACGCGGCCCTGCACCAGGGTGCCGATCATGGTGAAGAAGCGCCGGCCGGGGCTGGCGATGGCGGAGGTGTACGTGCCGTCTTCGGCTACGTCGCCGTACTTGTTGAGCAGGTTGGTCCGGGGGATGCGCACGTTGGAGAAGTGCAGCCGGCCGTTGTCGATGCCGTTCAGTCCGCCCTTGACGCCGTCGTCCTCGCCGCCCACGCCGGGCAGGAAACCGTTGTCATCGCGCAGTTCCACATAGAACGCGTGGACACCGTGGTCCACGCCCTTGGTGATCAGGTGGGCGAACACAACGGCCGCCTTGCCGTGGACGGCACCGTTGCCGATGTAGTCCTTCCACGCTGCGCGGAACGGCGTGTTGATGATGAATTCCTGCGCTGCGGCGTCGTACTCGGCGGTGGTCGCGATGCTGGCGACATCCGAGCCGTGGCCGGTTTCGGTCATCGCAAAGCAGCCGGGGGTTTCCAGGCTCATGATGCCCGGCAGCCACTTCTCATGGTGTTCCCGGTTGCCCAGGTGCAGGACGGCGGACCCGAACAGGCCCCACTGCACGCCGGCCTTGATCTGCAGCGACGGATCAGCCACCACGAGTTCCTCGAACCCGGCAATGTTGCCGCCGTGGTTGTCCTCGCCGCCCACATACTTGGGGAAGGCACGGTGAACGGCCTTGGTGTCCACCAGGACCTTCAGCTGGCCCATAACCCGTTCGCGGTGCTCGGTGTGGCTCAATCCGGCGGGGGTGTGCAGCTCATCATGGCCGGCAAGCTCGCGGGCCTGCAGGCGGATGTCCGCCCACTTGCCCAGCAGTGCCCGGCCCAGGGAAGCGGTGTCCACCACAGCGGCATCGTTGTCGCTGATCGTGGCGCTGGCCGGCAACTGGCGTTCGGCGGGGGAAAGTGTTTGCGTCATTGCTTTTCCTTCTTGTGGAGGTGGGGCGTGCTCAGGAAATCCGGGGGAGGGGTGTGTGCCCCTGGTCGTAGCCGATGCCGTCAAAGAGCCAGACGGTCAGCTGCTCGGTCATTTGTTCTTCGGTGGGCTTGTCTTTGCCCGGCGGCGCGGCGATCCAGCGTTCTCCGGCCGCACGGATCATGCCCAGCGCAGCTGTGGGCCAGTACTGCGCGGTGCCGCTGGCCTCCGGCGGCACTTCACGGCCGGCGAGGTAGTGCCGCATGGCCGAATCCATCATTGACGTGATGGTTTCGAAGAAGTGCGAAAGCGTGGTGTCCACTTGCTGGTCCGGGCCGCCCTCGGCCAGCCGGCCGGTGACGAACAGGTACACGTTGGGTGAGGTTTCCGCCATCTGCAGGTACGCCGAGACCATGGCCCGCAGCCCGGAGCGCGGTGAGGAAGCGGTGCGGCCGGCCGCCAGGATTTTCTCCTGCATGCGGGCCACGGCCATTTCGCCCATGGCCTTCTGCAGCCCGGCCTTATCTCCGAAGTAGCGGTAGAACACCGATTTGGAGGTACCGGAGGCCGCCGCGATCTCTTCCATGGAGGCCGCGTAGCCCAGCGAGTGCACGGCACGGCGCGCGGTCTTGATGAGCGTACGGCGGCGTTCGGCCCGGTGCGCTTCCCAGCGAAGCGCGCGGCCGTCACCGGCGGGGGCTGCCGCGGAGGAGTCCTCTAGTGCGTTGTTCACGATACTGAGCGTATCAGGTACGCTGGGTAACAGTAACTACCGTCACACCCCACCGTGCCACCCAACCCCCAAGCACTCCCAAGGAGAACGACGAATGGCTGCACAGCCCGAACCCCTCACCGCCCGGCCCAACGAGACCGCACCCGCGGTACGCAAGGCCGTGGTGATCGGCGGCAACCGGATCCCCTTCGCCCGTTCGGGCGGAAAGTACACCTACAGCTCCAACCAGGACATGCTCACGGCAGCCCTTGACGGGCTTATTGCCCGCTTCGGCCTGCAGGGCGAGCGGATCGGCGAAGTAGCCGGCGGCGCCGTCCTGAAGCACTCCCGCGATTTCAACCTGACCCGCGAAGCGGTCCTGGGCTCGGCACTGTCGCCGGAGACCCCCGCCTACGATGTCCAGCAGGCCTGCGCCACCGGACTGGAAACAGTGGTCAGCCTGGCCAACAAGATCAAGCTCGGCCAGCTGGAATCCGCTATTGCCGGCGGCGTGGACTCGGCGTCGGACGCCCCGATTGCCGTCAGTGAAGGCCTGCGCCGGGCCCTGCTGGACCTCTCCCGCGCCCGCACCACCAAGCAGAAGCTGGCCGCCGTCGCGAAGATCCGCCCCAAGGACCTGTCCCCGAATGCCCCGTCCACCGGCGAGCCCCGCACCGGCCTGTCCATGGGCGAGCACCAGGCCCTGACCACCGCGCAGTGGAAGATCACACGCGAGGCACAGGACGAGCTGGCCTACAACAGCCACCGCAATATGGCTGCCGCCTACGACCGCGGCTTCTTCGATGACCTTGTCACCCCGTACCGCGGGCTGTCCAAGGACGCGAACCTGCGTCCGGACACCACCATGGAGAAGCTCGCCAAGCTCAAGCCCGCCTTCGGCAAGTCCCTTGGGGATGCCGCCACCATGACCGCCGGCAACTCCACTCCGCTGACCGACGGTGCCTCCGTGGTGCTGCTGGGCTCGGAGGACTACGCCCGCGAACACGACCTGCCGATGCTCGCGAACGTTGTGGACGCCGAAGCCGGCGCCGTGGACTTTGTGCACGGCAAGGACGGACTGCTGATGGCTCCGGCCTTCGCCGTCCCGCGCCTGCTGGCCCGCCATGGCCTCACCTTCGACGACTTCGACTTCTTCGAAATCCATGAGGCCTTCGCCGGCACGGTGCTCTCAACCCTGGCCGCTTGGGAAGACGAAGAGTTCTGCCGCACCCGCCTGGGCCTGGATGCACCGCTGGGCAGCATCGACCGCGGCAAGCTCAACGTCAACGGTTCCTCGCTGGCCGCCGGCCACCCCTTCGCTGCCACCGGCGGACGCATTGTGGCCTCGCTGGCCAAGATGCTCCACGAAAAGGGTTCGGGCCGCGGCCTCATTTCCATCTGCGCTGCCGGCGGGCAGGGCCTCGTCGCGATCCTGGAGGCGCGCTAGCCATGACTGATACCTACCTCAAGCTGGTCAATACCGGCTTCACCAAAGACCTGTCCAAGAAGCTCGGCCTGCCCCGGCCGGCCATCCTGCGCCGCTTCGACCCGGCCAAGCCGCTGGTACCGGGGCCGGTGCTGGTGCTCGGCAAGGGCGAAACCGCGGATGACCTCTCACAGCTGCTGCTTGCCTGGGACCAGGACGTACGCCGGCATGCCACTCCGAAGGAAAAGCTCGGCGCCATCCTGATTGTCCTGGATGATGCCGCCGATCCCACCGATTTGGCCGAACCCACACTGGCGGCAGGCGCCGCCCTGCGCGACCTCGCCCCGGGCGGACGGGTGCTCACAGTGTCCCGGCCCGCAGCAGAAGCGCAGGATCCGGCCGCCGCCGCCGCCCGCCAAGGCATTGACGGTACGTTGCGTTCCATCGCGCATGAACTGCGCGGCGGCGCCACCGCCAACGGCATCGTGCTCGCCAACGGCGTGCAGGCGTCGGCCCCCTCAGTGGCCGCTGCCCTGCGTTTCCTCCTCTCGGGCAAAAGCGCCTACGTCAGCGGCCAGTTCATCACTGTCGGCTCCGACGCAGGCTCGCTGCCGGCGGATTGGAACGCACCCCTGGCCGGCAAGGTGGCCGTGGTAACCGGTGCCGCCCGCGGCATCGGCGCAGCCATTGCCAAGGTGCTGCACCGCGACGGCGCCACCGTGATTGTGGTGGACGTGCCGGCCGCCGGCGAACAGCTGGCCAAGGTCGCCAACGAAATCGGCGGCACCGCGCTGCAGGTGGACATCACCCGCGATGACGCGGCAGAGCGCATCCTTGCCCATGCCGTCGAGCGCTACGGGCACCTGGACATCGTGATCCACAATGCCGGGATCACCCGCGACAAGCTGCTGGCCAACATGGACGAAGCCCGCTGGGGTTCGGTCATCGCCGTCAATATTGCCTCCCAGCTGCGCATGAACCAGGCCTTCCTGGCCTCCAGCGGCTTCAGCCCCGAGGGCCGGATCGTGTCGCTGGCTTCCACCAGCGGTATTGCCGGCAACCGCGGCCAGACGAACTACGCCGCTTCCAAGGGCGGCGTCATCGGCATGGTCCGGGCCACCGCACCCCTGCTGGCTCCGCGCGGCGGGTCCATCAATGCCGTCGCTCCGGGGTTTATCGAAACGGACATGACTGCTGCTATTCCGGCCCTGACCAGGCAGGTGGCACGCCGCCTGTCCAGCCTGCAGCAGGGCGGCCTGCCGGTGGATGTGGCCGAAACCATTTCCTTCCTGGCTTCGGACTCCGCGGCCGGGGTCAACGGCCAGGTGGTTCGGGTATGCGGGCAGAACATGGTGGGCGCATGAGCTTCACCCAGCTGCGTGAAATCCCGGCCCTCGGCAAGCTTTATGCCGGCGCACTGGGCAGTGCCGCCAAGGCCAGGATGTCCTCCGCTAAAGGCAGCACGACGCTGCCGGCGGACCGGCACGTGGTGTCCGGCGCCGCCGTCGACCTGGCCAAGCTGACCGACTTCCAGCGCCTGGTCCTGCACAGTGCCACGGATTACCTGCCCACCGGTTACGTGCACACCTTCGCGTTCCCGGTGGCCATGAGCCTCATGGCGCGCGATGACTTTCCGCTGCCCCTGCTGGGCATGGTGCACCTGCGCAACGTGGTCCAGCATTACCGTCCAATCCACTACAGCGAGCCGCTGACAGTCACCGCCTGGGCAGAGAACCTGGGCGGACACCGGTCCGGCACCTCTGTGGAGCTGGTAGCCGAGGTTACGGGGGCGGACGGCGAAGTGCTGTGGCGCGGGCGTTCCACCTACTTGGCGAAGGGTGTTTTCCTTCCCAAGACGGACCGGCCCGGCGAGTCCGCGGCACGGCCCGAGTTCGTTCCGCCGCTGCCTACCGCCATGTGGCGGCTGGGTGCCGACGCCGGCCGCAACTATGCCCGCGTTTCCGGGGACTTCAACCCGATCCACCTGAGCCGCCTGTCCGCCAAGGCGCTGGGCATGAAGCGGTCCCTGGCCCACGGCATGTACCTGGCCTCGCGGGTGGTTTCCGATGCGGTGCAGACTCAGGAGGGCCCCTTCGAGTGGACCATCGACTTTGAGTCCCCGGTGTTCCTGCCGGCCACTGTTGCAGTGTCGATCCACGACGACGACGCGGGCAGCAGCTGGGCCGGTTCCACCTTCACGGGCTGGAATCCGCGCTCGATGCGCCGGCACTTCGCCGGCACCGTCCGTCCGCTGGAGGCAGCCGCCCCCGGGGACGGGTTCGCTGCCGCCACCCGGGCCTGATTGGCCGGGCCTGGCTTCCCCAGGCTCCGCAGTACTTCCCAGCAGCACCCCGGGCCCCGTCGGCCTCCGCAGCAGCGGAGCTCGGCGGGGCCCGTCCCGTCCCGCCGCCAATCCGGCACTTCCCCAACTGCTAAGGTTCCTCCCATGATTGATGCCGCCTCCCTGTTGGTTACCGCCAAGGAACTGGATGCCGCGGATCCCCTCGCGGGTTACCGGGACCGCTTCCTTCCGGCCGGGGAGGTGAGCGCGTATCTTGACGGCAACTCCCTGGGCCGGCCGCTCCGGGCGACCGCCGAACACCTGCAGGACTTTGTCACCGGACAGTGGGCCCAGCGGCTGATCCGCGGCTGGGACGAGGAGTGGCTGGAGCTTCCCGGGCGGATTGGCGACGAACTGGGGGCGGTGGCGCTGGGTGCGGCACCGGGCCAGTGCATCGTGGCGGATTCCACCACCGTGCTGCTGTACAAGCTGGCCCGGGCGGCCGTCGCCGCCCGGCCGGGCCGAACCGAGATCCTGCTCGATGCCGACAACTTCCCTACGGACCGGTACGTACTGGAGGGGGTTGCCCGCGAGTGCGGGCTGACCCTGCGCTGGGTGCGCGCGGATTACGACGGCGGAGTCAGCGCCGAAGCCGTGGCCGAGGCCGTGGGCCCGCATACCGCGCTGGCCGTCTTCAGCCACGTCGCCTACCGCTCCGGCTACCTCGCCGATGCCGCAGCCATTTCCGCGCTGGTGCACGACGCCGGCGGGCTGGTGCTGTGGGACCTGTGCCACTCCGCCGGCGCGGTCCCTGCCGAACTGGACGCGTGGGGTGTGGATTACGCCGTCGGCTGCAGCTACAAGTACCTCAACGGCGGCCCGGGCGCACCTGCCTGGGGTTACGTCGCCGCCCGCCACCAGGCGGAGTTCACCCAGCCCATCCAGGGCTGGCTCGGCTCCGAGGACCCGTTCGGGATGGCGCCGGGGTACGTCCCGGCAAGCGGCATCCGGCGCCTGGTCTCCGGCACCCCGCCCATTCTGGGCATGCTTGCCATGCAGGACATGGTGGCCCTGATCCGCGAGGCCGGCATGGAAGCCGTCCGGGCAAAGTCGCAGGCGCTGACCGAATACGCCGTTGCCGCTGTGGACGCGCTGCTGGCACCGCGCGGCGTCGTGCTGGCCTCGCCGCGCGATCCGGAACGCCGCGGCAGCCACATCACCATTGACCATCCCGCGTTCAAGGCGGTCACCGCCGCCCTGTGGGAGCAGGGGGTCATTCCGGACTACCGCAATCCCGACGGCATCCGCATCGGCCTGTCTCCGCTGTCCACGTCCTTCGCGGAGACCTTCACCGGAATCGAAGCGGTGCTGGCCAGGCTGTAGCTCACGCCTGCCCGGCCTTCACCGCCAGGACCGGGCAGTCTGCTTCAAGGAGCACCCGCTGGGCCGTACTGCCGAGGAACAGTTTCCCCACCGGTGTCCGGTGCCGGATGCCCAGCACCACAAGCTGGGCGCCATGGCCCTCGGCGGCCTTCAGGATCTCTTCCGACGCGTCAAAGTCACCCACCGGATGCAGCAGGGTATGCGGCAGCCGGCTTTCCTGCAGGACCGTGGCCAGCTCCTGCAGGTAGCCGGGGGATTCGCCCGGGTCCCGGGCCCCGCGGGTGCTCTCCACGTTCACCACCACCAGCCCCATGGCCAGTTCCCGGGCTGCCCGCACCCCGGCACGCAGTGCTGTTTCCCCCTCCGGTGTGGGTACATATCCGACGACGACGGTCATGGTCTCCTCCTTCCTGGCGGTTCTTCGCCGGCCGCGTGCCGCCGGCGAAGCATCAACTGAGCTGGGACGGGTCGCTGAAGCGGGTTTTGCGGGCCTTGACGGCGCGGTTCCAGAACCAGGTCAGTACCCAAAGGACCAGGCCCAGAAGCAGCAGGATGCCCGCGATGCGGTACTCCACGGCATCCTGGGCCCACGGACCCACCAGGAAGGCACAGGTGATGGCACCGATGAAGGGCATCACGGTGGGGGAGCGGAAGTGCGGCCGGTCAATCGGCGTACGGCGCAGCACGATGCAGGCGATGTTCACCACCGTGAAGACACACAGCAGGAGCAGGGCGGTGGTCCCGCCAAGCGCAGTGACCGTTCCCTTGCCCATGAAGTTGGTGACCACAATGATCAGCCCCACTGCGATCGCCGTCGTAAACACAATCGCCGCCCACGGGGTCCGCCGTCCCGGCAGCACCAGCGACAGCCCGCGCGGCAGGACGTCCTGCCGGGCCATGCCGTACAGCAGGCGGCTGGCCATCAGCATGTTGATCAGGGCGGTGTTGGCCACGGCGAAGATGGACAGGAACGGGTAGACCGCGTCGACGGGCAGGTTGGGGGCGCCGGCGCGCACCACCTCGAGCAGCGGCGTGGCACTTTGGGACAGCTGTCCCACCGGCACCACGGCCACGGCTGCGATGGACACCAACAGGTAGACGGAGACGGTGATGCTCAGGCCGGTCAGCATTACTTTAGGGAAGATCCGTACGGGGTCATGGGTTTCCTCGGCCATGTTCACTGAGTCCTCGAACCCGACCATGGAGAAAAACGCCAGCGAGGTTGCGCCGGTGAGGGCCAGGAAAACACTTTTGCCCGCTTCGGTTTCAAACACGACCACCCGGGAGAAGTCGGCGTTTCCCTGCCCCATGGCCCAGAACCCGATCAGGATGACAATCAGCAGGCCGGTCAGCTCGATGGCAGTCAGCACAATGTTGAACTTCACGCTTTCGGCCGCACCCCGGAGGTTGACGGCCGCCAGCAGCAGCATGAAGATCACCGCCACCCAGGTGACGCCGGCCTGCCCCCAGCCCAGATGGAACCCCACCATGAAGTTTTCAGCCAGGAACTTGGAAGCGGTCGAGGCCGAGGTGATCCCGGAACAGAGGACCGCGAAGGTCACGAGGAACGTCAGGAAATGTACGCCGAAGGCTTTATGCGTGTACAGGGCGGCTCCGGCGGCCTGCGGATACTTGGTGACCAGTTCCAGATAGGACAGGGCGGTAATGGTGGCCACCGCGAAGGCCAGCAGGATGGGCGCCCACGCCGCGCCCCCGATTTCCCCGGCCACTTGGCCGGTCAGGGCATAAACGCCAGTGCCGAGGATGTCGCCCACAATGAAAAGCAGCAGCAGTTTCGTGCCCATGACCCGTTTGAGTTCGGTCCGGTCCGTTTCAGACTTGATATCGGCCATGTCTGCCCTCCCGGACAATCGGTCCAAACCACGTTGCTCGGTATTGTGCGCGGTGGCACCCGGTAAAGGCAACGGGGGCGCCGTTCAGTGGACGCCGTTCAGTGGGCGGCTTCGGGAATTACCCGCACCGCACCAATCCGCCGCCTGCGCACACCCAGTACCTCCAACCGGCAGCCGGGCCCCTGGACAGTGTCGCCGGGGCGGGCCATCCGGCCCAGTTGTTCGAGGATGTAGCCGGCAAGTGTCTCGTACTGCCCCTCCGGCAGGGCGACGCCGGTGAGCCGCTCGAACTCCTGGAGGATCAGCGCGCCGTCCACCACCAGCTGGCCCTTCTCGCGCCGGTAACGGTCCTCCGGGTCCCGGCCGGTGTCGTATTCATCGTAGATTTCGCCCACGAGTTCCTCGATCAGGTCCTCCAAGGTGATGATCCCGTCCGTACCGCCGTATTCGTCGGCCACAACGGCTATGTGGCTGTTTTCCCGCCGCATCCGGGTCAGGGAGGGCAGCACCGTGGCCGTGCCGGGTACAAAGAGGATGGGCCGCAGGATCTGCGCCACGGTGCGCACGTCCCGTTCCGGGTCCTGCGGATCCGGCATCAGGTCACGGACGTGGATGAACCCGGCGACGTCGTCCACGGACCCGCTGATGACCGGGTACCTCGAGTACGGCAGTTCGCGCACCTGTTCCCGGGCCTGCTCCAGCGACAGGTCCGCGCGGAGGAAAACCACTTCGGTGCGCGGACGCATCACTTCCTGCACCAACCGCGTACCGGCTCCGAACACATCGGACAGGATCCGCCTGCTGTCCTCGGCAAGCATGGGACTGGCTGCCACCATGTCCCAAAGTTCCTGGCTGCTCACCGGTACCGTCTTCACGTTGGGGTTGCCGCCCAGCAGGCGCACCACGGTATCGGTGGAGACCGAGAGGAACCGGATTACCGGGCGCATCAGCACCGCGAACAGGTTCAGTGCGGGCGAAAGGATCCTGGCGAACCGTACCGCGTTCTGCATGGCCAGGCGCTTGGGTACCAGTTCCGAAAGCACCAGGGACAGGTAGGCCACGAACAGGGTCAGCACAATAAAGGCCGTAGTGTCAGCGGCCGCCTCGGACAGTCCCCACCGGCGCAGCAGCGGCACCACCGCCGGTGCCAGGGCGGAAGCGCCGTAGGCCGCTGAGAAGAAACCGGTGAGCGTCACGCCTATCTGGATGGCGGAGAGGAAAAGATTCGGGTTGCGGGCCAGACGCGCGGTGCGCGCCCCCTGCCGGCCGCTGCGTTCAATGCCGCTGATCTGGCTTTCCCGCAGGGACACCAGGGCCATTTCAGCACCCGCAAAAACTCCGCCCAGCAGGATGAAGAACACAACCAGCAGGAGATTGAAAACCGCGCCGCCGTCCATGGCATCGAGGGTACCGGTGCGTTCATCCGGGCAACACGCCCCGCAGCGGCCCTGCGATGATTGACCCGCAAACGGGACGGATACTGTTCCGCACCCGGCACCTAGCATCCAAGCCGTTCGTCCAGTGGTGCCGAACATCACATCAACGTGCTTTTCGCGGCCAACAAAAAACCCCCGGAATCGAAAGATTCCGGGGGTTTGTCTGTGCGCGGAGGGGGACTTGAACCCCCACCCTCGTTAGAGGACTAGCACCTCAAGCTAGCGCGTCTGCCATTCCGCCACCCGCGCTTGGGTGATCTCCACAGGTTCCGGTGTTGTTCAAAACCTGTGGAAGCAACGGGAAAAACTCTAACACGGTTTCGCACCGAACAACGAATCGACCCAAGCCGCAGGCAGGTTGGGCGTCGCCGGAAGGCGAAATGCGGCGCACCTCACGCCCTCTCTGGCTAAGCTGGCAGCACAGCATACCGAAGGGGACACCATGCCTGAAGACGCCCGCTCCAATTCCTCCGCCGGGGACGACTCCCGTGCAGTCCGGTCCGGCGCAGCAGTACGCGCCGAAGACGAGGTGGCCCGGATCTGCCGGGAGCTGATCCGGTTCGACACCTCCAACTTCGGCGACAACTCCGGACCGGGGGAGCGCGCCGCGGCTGAATACACGGCCGGGCTGATCGAGGAAGCCGGGCTCTCGGCGGATCTCTTTGAGTCCGCGCCCGGCCGCGCGTCGGTGGTGACCCGGATGGCGGGCAGTGATTCATCCCTGCCCGCCCTGGTGGTGCACGGGCACCTGGATGTGGTGCCGGCACAGAAACAGGATTGGAGCGTGGACCCGTTCAGCGGCGAAGAGCGCGACGGGTTGATCTGGGGCCGCGGTGCCGTGGACATGAAGGACATGGACGCCATGATCCTGTCCGTGATGCGTTCCATGGCGGCCACGGGCACCAAGCCCCGCCGGGACATTGTTTTCGCGTTCTTCGCTGACGAGGAAGCCGGCGGTGACTACGGAGCACGCTGGGCTGTGGAACACCGGCCGGAACTGTTCGACGGCGCCACGGAGGCTATCTCCGAGGTGGGCGGCTTCTCGGCCACCATCGGCGGCCGGCGGACCTATCTGCTGCAGACGGCGGAGAAGGGCATCTCCTGGCTCCGGCTGGTGGCCCACGGGCGCGCCGGGCACGGCTCCCAGATCAACACCGACAACGCCGTGACGCGGCTGGCGCGCGCCGTCGCCAATATCGGCAGCCACCCCTGGCCCATTGAGCTGACGGACACCACGCGGGCCTTCCTTGACGGCGTGACGGAACTGACCGGCGTCGAGTTCGATCCGGACAACCCGGACCGCATCCTGGCCGAACTGGGCACCGTGGCGCGTTTTGTGGGTGCCACGCTGCAGAACACCTCCAACCCCACCGTGCTGAAGGCCGGTTACAAGCACAACGTCATTCCCGGGACTGCCGAGGCGCTGATTGATGCGCGCACATTGCCCGGGCAGGAGGAACAGGTGCTGGCCACCATCCGGGAACTGGCCGGCGACGGCATTGACATCAGCTATGAGCACCAGGACGTGTCCCTGGAGGTGCCGTTCAAGGGCAACCTTGTGGACTCCATGGTCGGTGCGCTGCAGGCCGAGGATCCCGGCGCGCCCGTGCTTCCCTACACACTCTCGGGCGGCACGGACAACAAGTCCCTCAGCCGGCTGGGCATCACGGGCTACGGCTTCGCCCCGCTCCGCCTGCCCGAGGACCTGGATTTCACCGGCATGTTCCACGGCGTGGACGAGCGGGTGCCGGTGGATTCACTCAAGTTCGGCACCCGGGTCCTGTCGCGGCTGCTCACAAGTTACTGACCGCACCCGGTTGCTGCCCCAACAAGGAGAACCCCTGTGCCCGCCACCGACATCCTCACCCCGGATCTGCTTGAGCGCGTGCGGTCCCGCGCCGCAGGCTACGACGAAACCAACAGCTTCTTCACCGAAGACCTGGAAGAGCTGCGGGCAGCAGGGTATCTCGCCCTGTTCACGCCGGTAGCCGAGGGCGGGGCGGGACTGGGCATTCCCGACGTCGTTGCCAGCCAGCGCCTGCTGGCGGCAGCAGCCCCGGCCACCGCGCTGGCCGTGAACATGCACCAGGTATGGTGCGGAGTAGCCCACTTGCTGGCCCGGCAGGGCGATGACTCCCTGGCCTTTGTCCTGAAGGAAGCGGCAGCGGGGGAGCTGTTTGCCTTCGGCGTCTCCGAGCCCGGCAATCCCGCCGTGCTCTTTGACTCCCACACAGCGGCACGGCCCACGGGGGACGGCGGCTATGCCTTCACGGGCACCAAGATCTTCACCAGCCTTTCCCCGGCGTGGACCCGGCTGGGCATCTTCGGGAAGGACACCTCCGCCCCGGATGACCCGCGGCTGGTTTTTGGCTTCGCGGACCGGGGGACAGCAGGAATCACCATCGCCGATGACTGGAACACCATGGGCATGCGGGCCAGCCAGTCCTGCACCACACGGTTGGACGACGCGGTGGTACCGGCAGCCCGGATGGTCCACACGACGCCGGTGGGCCCGCACCGCGACGCGTTCGTCTTCGGCATCTTCAGCCTTTTCGAGACGCTGCTGTCCGCGGTCTACACGGGGATCGGGGACCGCGCCGTGCAGCTGGCCGCTGACGCAGCCCGTGGCCGCCGCTCACCGGACGGCGTTCCGGCGTCGGCTGATCCGGACACCCGGTGGAAGGTTGCCGACGCCGCGTTGCGGATGGACGGCGCAGGCTTGGAGCTGGACGCCGTCGCCCGGGACCTGGAAGAGGGCACGGACCACGGCAGCTACTGGTTCCCGCTGCTCTCGGGCCTGAAGTACCGCAGCACCGAAACCGCCCGCGGCGTCGTTGAAACCGCCATGCGGGTGGCGGGCGGCCGGAGCTACTCCCGGGGACAGGAGCTGGAGCGCTTGTACCGGGATGTACTGGCGGGCATGTTCCATCCCTCGAGCGAGGACTCGGTGCATGCCTCCGTGGCCAATGCAGTCCTGGGCCCGCTGGAGTAGGCCCTAGGCGGTCCGCTGGACTCGCAGGATTCTTCGCCGCAGCCAGAACCGCCGTCCGCCGCCGCTGTAGATGCGGCTGCGGTGCAGTTCCCACTTGCCGTACTCGGCGTGTTCAATCAGGCGGCGCCGGGCTTCGGGCAGGGATTCGGTGGGCTCAACAGAGACCACCAGGTATTCATAGTCCCGGGTGTTTTCGCGCCGGCGGGAGACATCTGGTGCAAGAATTTGTTCGCGCATTTCCCTCCAATTTTGCCTACTTTACCGCTAACGTCTAGGGAATGAGCATAGATCCGCGCATCGCGCTCCAGTCCCTGGTCACGGCCTTCGAGGAGCACCTTGCGGCGGCTGCCAGCCGCCGCGGCGAAAAGGATCCCGTCGTCGAGAGCGCGTACCTCGCGATCGCCGATGCCTTCGAAGTCTACGAGGAAGTGCTCTATGACGCCTACGGGGAGGTCACCCCGCTGGAAATCTACGAAGACGACGAAGACGACTACGAGGCCCTCGAGGACGACACGGACCCGATAACGCCGGACGGGATTCCCGGGGATGACGGGAATGAAAACGGCAATCCGCTGGGGCGCCCGGCCAGCCGCTGACCGCACCGCAGTGCCCGGAAGAAGCCCTCCGGTGCCATAGAGTCTTAGTGTGAATTGGTTTGAAGCGATCTTCCTAGGCCTGGTCCAGGGCCTGACAGAGTTCCTGCCCATCTCCTCCAGCGCGCACCTGCGCATTGTGGGGGAACTGCTGCCCGGTGCCGGGGATCCGGGGGCGGCGTTCACCGCCATCACCCAGCTGGGCACCGAGACGGCCGTGGCCGTGTACTTCTGGAAGGACATTGTCCGGATCATCAAGTCCTGGTTCGGTTCCCTCACGGGCAGGGTGCCCCGCAGCGATCCCGATGCGCGCATGGGCTGGCTCATCATTATCGGCACCATCCCGATCGTGGTGCTGGGCCTGCTTTTCCAGGACCAGATCGAAAGCACGTTCCGGAGCCTGTGGCTTGTGGCCACCATGCTCATTGTCTTCGGCATCATCCTGGCCATCGCCGACGCCGTCGGACGCCAGCAGCGCTCCCTGGACCAGCTCAGTTACAAGCACGGCATCCTCTACGGGTTCGCCCAGGCGCTGGCCCTGATTCCCGGCGTCTCCCGCTCCGGCGGCACCATCACGGCGGGGCTGCTGATGGGTTACACCCGCGAAGCCGCGGCCCGCTACGCCTTCCTCCTGGCCATTCCCGCCGTCTTCGGCAGCGGACTGTTCCAGCTGGTGAAGGCGCTGGATGAGCCGATGCCGTACTCGGCGGCCCAGACCGGCGCTGCCACCGTTGTCGCTTTCGTTGTGGGATTCGTCATTATCGGCTGGTTCCTTCGCTACGTCTCGACCCGCAGCTACAGTCTTTTCGTCTGGTACCGCATCCTGCTGGGCGTGCTGATCTACCTGCTTCTCGGCTTCGGCTTTATTGCCGCCTGACGGCCGCCCGGCCGGTCCGGGAGCGTCAGCGGCCGGAGGCAGCGCCCAGTAGAGTTGATAGCGTGATTGCCTGGAAATCCCCCTCCCTGCCCACTCTGCCCGGTACGTCGACCAACGTCCGCCTCTACGACACCGCCGCGCAGGCGCCGGTGACCGTGCAGCCGGATTCAGACGCGAGCATGTACGTCTGCGGGATCACCCCCTACGACGCGACCCATATGGGCCATGCCTCCACCTACGTTGCATTCGACCTGCTGAACCGCCAGTGGCGCGACGCCGGATACACCGTCCGGTACGTGCAGAACGTCACCGACGTCGACGATCCGCTGCTGGAACGCGCCAACGCCACCGGTGCCGACTGGCGCAAGCTGGCCCAGGAACAGACCCAGCTCTTCCGTGATGACATGGAGGCCCTGAACGTTTTGGCCCCGGACCACTACATTGGTGCCGTCGAGGCCGTGGAGTGGATTGTTCCGGTGGTGGAGGACCTGATGGACCGCGGCTTGGCCTACCGGGTTCCCGGAACTGCGGGGGAGCCCGACGGCGATCTGTACTTCGACGTCGACGCCGCCTCCCGGCTCGCCCCGGAAGACCCCGATGCGTGGTGGCTTGGCCAGGTCTCGCACCTGAACCGCGAAGCCATGCTTCCGGTGTTCGCCGAACGCGGCGGAGATCCGGACCGTCCGGGCAAGCGCAACGCCCTGGATCCGCTGCTGTGGCGCCAGGCCCGGACCGGGGAACCGTCCTGGGACGGCGGGCGGCTGGGCCAGGGCCGGCCCGGCTGGCACATTGAGTGTTCGGTCATTGCCCAGCGGTTCCTGCCCCGCCCCTTCACGGTTCAGGCCGGCGGCTCGGACCTGGTATTCCCGCACCACGAAATGAGTGCCGGGCACGCCTACGCCAGTGCCGGAACCCCGCTGGCCTCCCACTATGCACACGCGGGCATGGTGGGCCTGGACGGCGAGAAAATGAGCAAGTCCCTGGGCAACCTGGTCCTGGTTTCGCGTCTGCGCGCCGAGGGGGTGGAACCGGCAGCCATCCGCCTGGTCCTGCTCTCCCACCACTACCGCACCGACTGGTTCTGGACCGAAGATCAGCTGCGGTCGGCGGAGGAACGCCTCAGCCGCTGGCGGCACGCACTGGAGTTCACGGACGAGAGTGCGGCCGAAGGCCTGCTCGCACGGATCCGCGAAGCACTGGCCGATGACCTTAATGCCCCTGCCGCACTCCAGGCCGCCGATGCCTGGGCCGCGGCGGCACTGGCCACCGTCCCTGCGGGGACACCGGCCGGGGGAGAGCTGGTCTCCGCCGCACTGGATGCCCTGCTGGGCATCCGCCTCTAGCGCAGGTCAGTCCCGCCGGCGCCGCTTCAGGTAACGCTCGAACTCGCGGGCAATGGATTCACCGCTGGCCTCGGGGAGCTCGGCGGTGTCCTTGGCCTCTTCCAGCTGGCGGACGTAGGCGGCCACTTCGGGGTCCTCGGTGGCCAGCTCGTCCACCCCGCGTTCCCACGCCTCGGCCTCTTCGGTGATCAGGCGGGTGTCCAGGGGAACCTGCAGGAGCTCTTCGATCCGGTTGAGCAGTGCCAGCTGCGCCTTGGGTGATGGCGCCTGCCCCACATAGTGGGGCACGGCCGCCCACAGCGAGACGGAGGGAATGTCCGCGAGGTTAGCCATCTCCGAGACCACGCCCACAATGCCGATGGGTCCCTCGTAGGCGGACTCCTCCAGGCTCAGGCTTTCCTGCAGGTCCGGTTCCTCGCAGGTGGCCGTAACCGGGATGGGACGCGAGTGCGGCACATCGGCCAGCAGTGCGCCGGCAAGCACTATGCAGTCCACGTCCAGTTCCTTGGCCAGGGCAATAAGTTCGGCGGTGTAGGCCCGCCACTTATAGGAGGGTTCCACCCCGGTCACGAAGATGACGTCAAGGTTGCTGTCCGGGACCTCGGCACGGGAGATCCGGGTGGTCGGCCACTTGATCCGGTGACCGCCGGAGGCCGTTCGCTTGATGGCCGGCCGGGTGAACTGGAAGTCGTAGTACTCATCGGCGTCGATACTGGCAATTTTTTCGCTGTCCCAGTGCCGGTGGAGGAATTTCAGCGCGTCCGAGGCAGCTTCACCTGCATCGTTCCAGCCCTCGAACGCCGCCAGCATCACGGTGACGCGTTCGGGGGAAGTCTCATCGCCAAAAAAGTCCTGCAGCCCGGTTGCCGGGAAGCCGTCGGTAGTGCTCACACGATCACACTATGCCCCGTTTCACCCTGTGTCAGGACCGGGTCAGGGCGCTTCGCGCAGAGCAAAAGAAACGCCGGTCCGCGCCGCCCCTTAGACTTAGGGCATGCCCACACTTCCCGCAGGCCATTCCGCCCGCAGCCATGCCGCCCCGACCCTGCAGGCCGTGTTCTGGGATATGGACGGCACCCTCGTTGACACAGAGCCCTACTGGATCGCCGCCGAAAAAGACCTCACGGCCGCTTACGGCATCGAGTGGACCGAAGCGCAGGCGGAGGCAATGGTGGGCCAGGCCCTTGAATTCTCAGCCGGAATGCTCCGCAACGCCGGCGTGCCCCTGGCTGTGCGGGAGATCATCGACCGGCTGATCGGGCAGGTCACCGAGCAGGTCCGCCTCGCTGTACCCTGGCGGCCCGGCGCGCGTGAGCTGCTGGCAGAACTGCGCCAGGCGGATATTCCCTGCGCCATGGTGACCATGTCCGAACCCGTCCTGGCCCGGGAAATTGTCCGGGCCCTGCCGGCAGGCACCTTCGATGTGGTGGTCACCGGAGACATGGTCAGCGCAGGCAAGCCGGACCCCGAGCCCTACCAGCTGGCCTTCGACACCATGGCGGCAGCCCTTCCCGGACTGGAGAAAACCGGCATCGTGGCCGTCGAAGACTCCCTGCCCGGTGCCGCCTCCGCACAGGCGGCCGGACTTCCCACACTGGGAGTACCCAACTTCGTACCGCTGCCGGCAGGGACCGTCCGGCATGAATGGGACACCCTGGCCGGGCGCGGCATCCGCGACCTGCTGCTCCTGCTTTCGGGTCCCGTTCCGGAGCCCGCCAGGTGAGCAGCAGCGGGCCCGGCGGCACCGCCCGCCGGGAAGGCATCGCGCTGGGCAGCATTGCCGGGGTGCCGATCATCCTGGCCTATTCCTGGTTCCTGGTTGCCGCGCTTATTGTGGCCGTGTTCGGGCCCCAGGTGCGGCAGTTCTTCCCGAACCTCGGGGCCGGCGCCTACGCTGTTGCCTTTGGCTACGCCATCCTGCTCCTGCTGTCGGTACTCGCGCACGAGGTTGCCCACGCACTCATTGCGCGTGCCTACCGCTGGCCCACCACGAAGATCGTCTTGACCCTGTGGGGCGGACACACCCAGTTCGGTGACCTTCGCTCCACACCGGGCAGGTCCCTGCTGGTGGCGCTGGCCGGACCGGCTGCGAATTTCCTGCTGGCCCTGGCCGGCTACGGGTTACTGAGGATCCTTCCCTCCGGCACGGTGGGCTGGCTGGTCGCAGCCGTTTTCACCTACGCCAACCTCCTCGTGGCCGTTTTCAACGTCCTTCCGGGCCTGCCGCTGGACGGCGGCCGGATTGTGGAAAGCGCCGTCTGGAAAGCCACCGGCTCGCAGGAACGGGGCACCATTGCGGCAGGCTGGGCCGGCCGGATCATTGTTGTCCTGATCCTGGGGCTGCTGTTCATTCCGCCCTATGTGCGCGGCGATACGCCCACCCTCAGCCTGGTCCTGGTGGCTGCCCTGCTCTCAGGCTTCCTGTGGATGGGGGCGGGAGCGGCCATCACCAATGCCCGGCTGCGCCTGCGCCTGCCCCGGGTTGCTGCCTCCGCGCTGATGGAACCTGCGGTCTCCCTGCCCGCCGGTTCTACGGCGGCTGCCGCCCGGCATCTGGCCGAACAGCACCCGGGAACCGCCGTGGTGGTCACCGCCGCCACCGGCCAGCCCGAAGCGGTGGTGGACCGGGATGCCCTGGCCTCCGTTCCCCCCGGCACGGCAGAACAGATACCCGTGCAGTCCGTGGCCCGCCCGCTGGCGCCCGGCGCTTATGTGCCCGAAGCCGCGGCCGGCCAGGAACTGGTCTCCTACCTGGCCAAACTGCAGGGAAGCGAATACGCGGTCATTGACAGTGACGGCGCCGTCACGGGCCTGCTGCGCCAGGCCGCCGTCGTCACCGCCGTGACCGGCAAACCCGCCCGCCCGCCCCGCTAGGGCCGGCCGCCACACACCTCCTTACGGGCCCGGCACCGCCGTTGCCCGTTACATACCCGCAAGAGAACCAAAGGAAGATCCATGAACTCCGATAACCAGGAGCAGGCCCCCGGCGCTGCACCCCACGGCGCCGATATCCGCAGGGGACCGCTGAAGCCCGGGGAACGGGTCCAGCTCACCGACGAAAAGGGCCGGCGCAACACCATCACCCTCACCGAAGGCGGCGCCTTCCACACCCACCGCGGGTACCTTCAGCACGACACCCTGATCGGGCTGCCCGAAGGTTCCGTAGTATCCAACACCGCCGGCCACCAGTACCAGGTCCTGCGCCCGCTGCTCTCGGACTTCGTACTGTCCATGCCCCGCGGTGCCGCAGTGGTCTATCCCAAGGACGCCGCGCAGATCGTCACCATGGCGGACATCTACCCCGGTGCCCGGGTAGTCGAAGCCGGCGTCGGATCCGGTGCGCTGAGCATCTCGCTGCTGCGCGCCGTAGGCGACAACGGCAGCCTGCACTCGTTCGAGCGCCGGGAGGAGTTCGCGCAGATCGCACGCGGCAACGTGGAAACCTTCTTCGGCGGCCCGCACCCGGCCTGGAACATCACCCTGGGGGATTTCCAGGACGAAGTGGTCAAGGCCGAAGAGCCGGGCAGCGTGGACCGCGTGGTCCTGGACATGCTCGCCCCGTGGGAGTGCACCGACGCCGTCGCCACTGTCCTGGCCCCGGGCGGGGTGTGGATCTCCTACGTTGCCACGGTCACCCAGCTCTCCCGCACGGCGGAGGCCATCCGCGCCGACGGCCGCTTCACCGAGCCGGACGGCTGGGAGTCCATGGTCCGCGGCTGGCACCTTGAAGGCCTCGCAGTCCGCCCGGACCACCGGATGGTGGCCCACACGGGCTTCCTGCTGACCGCCCGCCGGCTGGCCGAAGGCGCCACCGGACTGGTGGCCAAGCGCCGCGCGTCCAAGACCAATTTCAGCGAAGAGGACCTCAACGCATGGACACCCGCAGCAGTGGGGGAACGCGAAGTATCAGCCCACAAGCTGCGCCGGGCGGCCAAGGACGCGAGCTCCACAGTGCAGCGCGGAGCCCTCGAAAACGCCGAAAAGTTCCAGCAGGAGACCGACACCCCTTAACGGGTAACCGGCGAAACACAAGACGCCGGACCCCGTGTATCTCACGCAGCGCTGGGTTACTGTCGAAGGACAGACCCAGAGCTATGTGAAGGCGGTCGGTACCATGGCTGAACCCGAAAACGTCGCACCCGGGACCGGGGAATCCCACACTGTTCCGGCTTCTGCCGGAACAGCGGCCGAAGCACGCCAGTTGAATGTGCTCCGGGATAAACTCCGGAACCTGGACCGGCAGCTTGCTGCCCTGACGCACAACAACGCGCGGCTCGTAGCCATGCTTGAAACCGCAAAATCCGAAATCATCCGGTTGAAGGATGCACTGGAGAATGAGGGCGCCACACCGTTCAGCTTCGGCACCGTGATCGGAGTGAACCAGCGCCGGGATGCCGAGCCGGGAGTGACCACCACGGCATCGGTGCAGGAAAGCCTGGACATCATCCAGTCCGGGCGCAAGCTGAGGGTGGCGGTTTCACCGCTCCTGGACCTGGGACAAATCGTCCCGGGCCAGGAGGTGCTGCTTAACGAGTCCCTCACCGTCATCGCGGCGCTCGGTTTTGAACGGGCAGGCGAACTGTTCACGGTCAAGGAACTGCTGGACCCGGACCGGGTCCTGGTCATCGGACGCGCCGACGACGAACGGGTGGTCCGGCTCAACGGCCCCCTCAGCAGGGACAAGGTGCGGGTGGGGGACGCGCTGACCGTGGATACCCGCATCGGCTACGCGCTGGAGAAAATTCCGCGCAGCGAAGTGGAGAACCTGGTCCTGGAGGAAGTTCCGGATATCTCCTACGCCGATATCGGCGGGCTGGGCCCGCAGATCGAACAGATCCGCGACGCCGTGGAGCTGCCGTTCATGCATCCGGACCTCTACCGCGAGCACGGGCTGAAACCGCCCAAGGGGATCCTGCTTTACGGCCCTCCGGGGTGCGGCAAAACGCTCATCGCGAAGGCCGTGGCCCACGCCCTGGCCGCCCGTGTCATGGAACAGAACGGGACACTGGGCGCCCGCAGCTACTTCCTGAACATCAAGGGCCCGGAACTGCTGGACAAGTATGTGGGGGAGACCGAGCGGCACATCCGGCTGATTTTCGGCCGCGCCCGGGAGAAGGCTTCGGACGGCAGCCCCGTGGTGGTCTTCTTCGACGAAATGGACTCCCTCTTCCGCACGCGCGGCACCGGGGTGTCCTCCGACGTCGAGACCACCATTGTTCCGCAGCTGCTCAGCGAGATCGACGGCGTGGAGAAGCTGGAGAACGTCATAGTGATCGGTGCCTCCAACCGGGAGGACATGATCGATCCGGCCATCCTGCGGCCGGGCCGGCTGGACGTCAAAATCAAGATCCAGCGTCCCGACGCCGAAGGCGCCGCAGAAATCTTCGGCAAGTACCTCACACCGGACCTTCCGCTGCACCGGGAAGACCTCGCGGAGCACGGCTACGACCCGGTGGCAACAGTCGGGGAAATGGTCCGGCGCACCGTGGAAAAAATGTACGCCGAGGACAAGGCAAACGAGTACCTGGAGGTCACCTACGCAAACGGCGACACCGAGATGCTCTACTTCAAGGATTTCAACTCCGGCGCCGTCATCCAGAACGTCGTGGACCGGGCGAAGAAGTACGCCATCAAGGACCTGCTTCAGCTGCACCAGCGGGGCCTGCGCATTGAGCACCTGATGCGCGCCGTGGTGGACGAGTTCCGCGAGCACGAGGACATGCCCAACACCACCAACCCGGACGACTGGGCACGGATTTCGGGGAAGAAGGGCGAGCGCATCACCTACATCCGCACCATTGTCCAGGGCAAGGCCGGCCAGGAACCCGGCCGGACCATCGAAACCGCGGCCAACCCGGGACAGTATCTGTGACCGTCCGCAGGGTGATGGGGACGGAGACCGAGTACGGCGTGCTCGCTCCGTCCCTGCCCTCCGCCAATGCCACCGTCCTGTCCAGCCAGATCGTCAACGCCTACGCGGCCACGCTGCGCTCCGGGGCGGGCAACCTTTCCGGCACGCGGTGGGACTATACCGACGAGGCGCCGCTGAACGACGCCCGGGGTTTCGCCGTGCCCCGGGCGGCCGCGGACCCGACCCAACTGACGGACGAACCGCCCGTACTGGACGCCGAACAGATTGCCATGGAAGGCGGGGGACCGGCGGCGCTGTATGGCGAGCAGACCGCTGACAACCCGGTGCTGATGAACATGGTGCTCGGCAACGGGGCGCGGCTGTACGTGGACCATGCCCATCCCGAGTACTCCTCTCCGGAAGTCACGCGCCCCCGCGATGCGGTGCTGTGGGACAAGGCCGGCGACGCCGTGGTGCTGGCGGCCATGCGGCACATTGGCCGGATGCCCGGGTTCGCGCCGGTTCACCTGTACAAGAACAACACCGACAACAAGGGGGTGTCCTACGGTTCCCACGAGAACTACCTGGTGCCCCGGAGCGTTCCCTTCGGTGCCCTGGTCCGCGGCCTGGTGCCGTTCTTCGTCTCGCGCCAGGTGATTGCCGGTTCCGGGCGGGTGGGCATCGGCACCAACAACCAGCGCCAGGGCTTCCAGCTCAGCCAGCGGGCGGATTTCTTCGAAACGGAGGTGGGGCTGGAAACCACCATCCGGCGTCCCATCATCAACACCCGTGACGAGCCGCATGCCGTGGCGGAGAAATACCGGCGCCTGCACGTGATAATCGGGGACGCGAACCTCAGCGAGGTGTCCGCGCTGCTGAAGACCGGCACCACGTCCCTGGTGCTGTCCATGATAGAGGCCGGTACCGCCCCGGACCTCGAACTGCGGGACCCGGTGGGCTCACTGCAGGCCATCAGCCATGATCCGGCCCTGGAACAGCTGGTGGAGCTGAAGGACGGGCGTTTGGTCACCGGGCTGGACCTCCAGGAGATCTACTTCGAAGCTGCCGCGGAGCATGCCCGCGCCACCGGCGGAACCGATGCCGACACCGAGGACATCCTGGCCCGCTGGTCCGCCCTGCTGGGAACACTGAAGCGGGACCCCCTGGAGGCGTCCGCCGCAGTGGACTGGGCAGCCAAGCTCAAACTGCTGCAGGCCTACCGGGACCGCGACGGTTTGTCCTGGTCCGATGCACGGCTGCACCTGGTGGACCTGCAGTACGCGGACATGCGGCCGGAAAAGGGACTGTACTACCGGCTGGCAGCCCGCGGGCAGATGGAGCGGATCCTGACGGATGCGGAAATTGCCCGTGCCGTCACCCACCCGCCGGAGGATACCCGCGCGTATTTCCGCGGGAACTGCCTGACCCGGTTCCCCCGGGAAGTCATCGGTGCGAGCTGGGACTCGATCATCTTCGAGCTGCCCTCCCGGCGGCGGCTGCAGCGCATCCCTACCCGCGAACCGCTGCGCGGTACCCGCGAGCTTACGGAGGAACTGTTCCGCGCTTCGGCCGATGCCGAGGATTTTGTGGCCAGACTCCTGACCGGTTCAGAGGGCACCGTGGCACCATAGGACTAGGATTCAACCCCCGGGCAAGAAAGGGCTAAGCATCATGGCAACCCAGGACCGCAAAAACACCGGAACGCATCCCGTAGAAGAAGAAACCGAAACCGCCCCGCCGCCTGCCGCCGAAGCGGAAGCATCCGCCGAAACCGAAGGCGTGGACGATCTGCTGGACGAAATCGACGGCGTGCTGGAGAGCAACGCCGAAGAGTTTGTCCGCGGCTTCATCCAGAAGGGCGGTCAGTGACGGATGGCCCCCCGGGACCCCGCCGCCGCCATCGACACCGCCGCCTCCGCATCGTTCACCGACCATCTGGAACGCCACAACCCCGGCCTGCTGCCGTCCGCCCGGTCGCTGGGGCCCTCATCGCAGGGTTCCGCGGCTTCGCTGGCGCCGCAGGCCACCACCATCGTCTCGCTCACCTACGCCGGCGGGGTGCTGATGGCCGGAGACCGGCGGGCCACCATGGGCAACATGATCGCCTCCCGGCACATCAAGAAGGTCTTTCCCGCGGACAACTACTCGGTGCTGGGCATCGCCGGCACCGCGGGGCTGGCCCTGGATATGATCCGGCTGTTCCAGGTGGAACTGGAGCACTACGAAAAGATCGAGGGCACGCCCATGAGCCTGGACGGAAAGTCCAACCGGCTCGCTGCCATGGTCCGTTCGAACCTGCCGCTGGCCCTGCAGGGGCTCGCAGTGGTTCCGCTGTTCGCCGGGTACGACACCCAGCGCCGGGCGGGCCGGCTGTTCTCCTACGACGTCACCGGCGGCCGGTACGAGGAATATGAGCACCACAGCGTGGGCTCCGGTTCGGTCTTTGCCCGCGGCGCCCTGAAAAAGCTGTGGCAGCCGAACCTGGACGAAGAGTCGGCGGTGGCCGTGGCGGTGGAGTCCCTTTACGACGCCGCCGATGACGACTCTGCCACCGGCGGACCGGACATGGTGCGCCGGCTGTGGCCGGTGGTCTACGTGGTCAACAGCGCCGGCAATCGGGAAATCCCCGAGCGGGAACTGCAGGAACTTGCCCGTGAGCTCGTTCAACGGCGCTCCGCCGCCGGGCTGGAGGCGTAGCCGTGACCCAGCAGTTCTATGTGTCGCCCGAACAGCTGATGAAGGACCGGGCAGACTTTGCCCGGAAAGGCATTGCCAGGGGACGGTCGGTGGTGGTGCTGACCTGCAGGGAAGGCATTGCGCTGGTGGCCGAAAACCCCTCGCCGTCCCTGCACAAGCTCAGCGAAATCTATGACCGCATCGGTTTCGCCGCCGTCGGCAAGTACAACGAGTTTGAGTCCCTGCGCCAGGCCGGCATCCGGTTCGCGGACGTTCGCGGTTATTCCTATTCCCGCGAGGATGTGTCCGCGCGGGGCCTCGCCAGCGTCTACGCGCAGAGCCTGGGCTCGGTGTTCACCACCGAGGGCAAGCCCTTCGAAGTTGAACTAGCCGTGGTGGAGGTGGGGGAGGACCCCTATTCGGACCGCCTCTACCGGCTCAACTTCGACGGTGCCATCGCCGACGAAAGCAACTACACCGTGATGGGCGGGCAGGCCGACATTGTCAAAGAGGCCCTGGCCCGGTCTTGGAACCAGGACGCCGGCTTCGTCTCCGCCATCCGCACAGCTGTTACCGCCCTCTCCGCCACGCGGACCCCGGAGGGCAACGGCGGGGGCCAGCCTCCGGACCGGCTGGGGGCCGGGCTGCTGGAAGTGGCAGTGCTGGACCGGGACCCGCTCTCGACCCGCGGCACCGTCAGGGCGTTCCGCAGGATAAACACCGTTGAGCTGGACCGCTTGCTGTCCGGCGCGGAAGGAGACTGATGGACCGCAGGATCTACGGGGTGGAAACCGAGTTCGGCATCGCCTACTCGGGCCCGGACTCACGCCCGCTGTCCCCGGAGGAAGTGGCACGCTATCTCTTCCGCAAGGTGGTCAGCTGGGGACGCTCCTCGAATGTCTTCCTCACCAACGGCTCCCGGCTGTACCTCGACGTCGGATCCCACCCCGAGTACGCCACCGCCGAATGTGACGACCTGGCGCAGCTGGTGGCCCACGACCGGGCCGGGGAACTGATCCTGGACGACCTGGTGGACGAGGCGGAGGAACGGCTGCGGGCAGAAGGCTTCAACGGCAGCGTCTACCTCTTCAAGAACAACACCGACTCCGCCGGCAACTCCTACGGCAGCCACGAAAACTACCTGATTCCGCGCCGGCTGGAGTTCTCCCGGCTGGCTGACGTCCTCATCCCGTTCCTGGTCACCCGCCAGCTGCTGGTGGGTGCCGGCAAGGTGCTCAAGACCCAGTCCGGGTCCCTCTATGCCTTCTCCCAGCGCGCGGACCACATCTGGGAAGGTGTCTCCTCCGCCACTACGCGTTCCCGCCCCATCATCAACACCCGGGACGAACCCCACGCCGACGCCGAGCACTACCGGCGCCTGCACGTCATCGCCGGGGACTCGAACATGTCCGAAACCACCATGCTGCTCAAGGCCGGCTCGGTGGACCTGATGCTGCGGATGATCGAAGCCGGAGTGCTGATGCGTGACCTGCGGCTGGAAAACCCCATCCGCAGCATCCGGGAAACATCCCATGACCTCTCCGGCCGGCAACCGCTGAAGCTGGCCAACGGTTCCACCATGACCCCGCTGGACCTGCAGCGGATTTACCTGCAGCGGGTCAAGGACTTCGTCTCCGCCAACGGGGAACACAACCGGCATACCGGGCGGGTGGTGGACCTGTGGGAACGCACGCTGGACGCCATTGAGTCCGGGGACCATTCCAGCATCGACACCGAGATCGACTGGGCCATCAAGAAGAAGCTGGTGGACCGGTACAGTGAGCGCAACGGGCTGGAAATGAACTCCCCGCGCCTGTCCCAGGTGGACCTGACCTACCATGACATCTCCCGGCGCCGCGGCCTGTTCTATCTGCTGCAGGCACGCGGGGAAACGGCGCGGGTGGTCGAGGACAGCGACATCAAGGAAGCCGTGGACCAGCCGCCGCAGACCACCCGGGCCAAGCTCCGCGGTGACTTTGTACGCCGGGCCAAGGCCGCGAACCGGGACTTTACGGTGGACTGGGTGCATTTGAAGCTCAACGACCGGGCGCAGCAGACCGTGCTGTGCAAGGACCCCTTTGCCTCAGTCGATGAACGGGTGGAGGCCCTGCTCTCGACCCTGTGAAGCGCCTGCCGCCTGCGCCACCTAGGATTCATTCAGGCGGACCGGTTAGTGTGGGGCCTGTTGCGGTCCGGATAGCGCCATGCCCCGGTTCCACACTGATCATGTCCACCACTGAAAGAAGTACTGTGCGTAAAGTACTAGCGATACTCCTGCCTTTCCTGCTGTTCCTGACCGCCTGCTCCGGCGGCGACGGCAATGACAGCGGCCCGCTGTCCTCCGTGAAGATCCAGGGGGGCGAAGAAGGCACCGCACCCACGGTCGATTTCGACAAGCCGCTCAGCGCGGACGAACCCACCCTGACACGCATCAACGATGGTGACGGCAAGGAAGTGGCAGCGGACCAGACCGCAATGCTTCGCCTGGCGATCATCAACCCCGAAGACGGCTCGCTCGTCGATGAAAGCTACACCGCGGAGGATGCCCAGGGCATCGCCGTGGACGAGGCCCTGAAATCCTCCAACTCCCAGCTCTACGACGCCCTGCTCGGCGCCCACGTCGGCTCCGACTTCGCCTACTACGTTCCGGGCGACGAAGAAGCCGGACTTGAAACCAACTTCCTGGTCTTCACGGTCATGGACGCCGTGGATACCGTGCCCTCCCTCAGCCAGGATGAAGCGGCAGCACGCAATGCCGAAGGCACGCTGCTCATGAGTCCCGAAGACGTTGCAGCCCTGGACAGCGAAGGAAAGCTCCCGCAGGTCAGCTTCGGAGAAGACGGCACGCCGTCGATCACCATTCCCGAGGGTGTGGAGGAACCCGACCGCCTCATCGTGAAGGTCCTCGAAGAGGGCGACGGTCCGGTGCTCGAATCCACCGGCACGGTCAAGGCCGCCTACCTGGGCGTGGGCTTGCGGGACGGCAAGACCTTTGATTCCAGCTACGAAAGCGGTGAGCCGGTGGAGTTCCCGCTGGCCAACGTGGTGTCCGGCTGGACCTACGGCCTGGCCGGCCAGAAGGCGGGCTCAAAGGTCCTCCTGGTCCTGCCGTCCGAATTGGCCTACGGCGATCCCGCCCAGAGCGGCCCTTCCGGCCCGCTGGCCTTTGTAGTGGACATCCAGGAAGTCAAGTAGCCTTAACACCTGACTCACCAGACACACCAGTTGTACCGATGCGAGGAGCACCAATGTCATTCGGAAAGCGTGAATACGACCGCCAGAAGCCGGAGATCGATTTTCCGGCCCACGACGCACCCACGGACCTCGTGATTGAGGATCTCGTAGTCGGCGACGGCCAGGAAGTGAAGGCCGGAGACACGGTTTCCACCCATTACGTGGGCGTGGCCTTCTCCACCGGCGAAGAGTTCGATGCCTCTTGGAACCGCGGCGCTCCGCTGGACTTCCGGGTAGGCGTGGGCCAGGTCATCCAGGGCTGGGACCAGGGCCTGCTGGGCATGAAGGTCGGCGGCCGCCGCCGGCTGGAAATCCCGGCATCCATGGCTTACGGCGACCGCGGCGCAGGTTCCGCCGTGGCTCCGGGCGAGTCGCTGATCTTTGTGGTGGACCTGCTCGGCGTCCGCTAGCCCTGCGTTCCGGCGGCGCCGGCCTCCGACATGGAGGCCGGCGCCGCCTTTCTTCGTCCACCGGCACGGAAGGAAGGTAGATTAGCTCCGTGTCCGCCAAGAGAACCGAACGCCTGCTCAACCTCGTTATTGCGCTGCTCTCCACCCGCAGGGGCTTCACCAAGCATGAACTGTTCGAGGAGATCGAACTGTACGGCGAAGCCGCCACGCCCGAGGCCCGCGAAAAACTCTTTGACCGGGACAAGGCCTTCCTGCGCGAGCAGGGCATCCCGGTGGAGTCCGCCAGCGAGGAATACGAGGACAACACCGTCCAGCGCTACCGGATCCGGCACGACGCGTACCGGCTTCCCGGCGTCCAGTTCACCCCGGAAGAGTCCGCGGTCCTGGCCCTGGCCGCCCGGATGTGGGACCAGGCCTCGCTCGGCTCCGCGGCAGCACGGGCACTGCGCAAGCTCCAGGCCCGTGGGGTCCTTCCCGACGACGCCGGCCGCATCCCGCTGCAGCCGAGCATCCGGACCAAT
This sequence comes from Arthrobacter sp. zg-Y1143, assembly GCF_030125565.1. Lineage (NCBI taxonomy): Bacteria > Bacillati > Actinomycetota > Actinomycetes > Micrococcales > Micrococcaceae > Arthrobacter > Arthrobacter sp. zg-Y1143. Next base: position 121,487 of record NZ_JASKLW010000006.1, read on the forward strand.
GACCCGTACTTCGATGACATCTGGCGTGCCGCCACCACCCGGGTCCCGGTAACCTTCAGCTACCGCGCGTCCGGGTCCGACACCGTTTCGGTCCGCCGGGTCCAGCCCTGGGGGATGGGCAGCCGCTTCGGGCACTGGTACCTAGTGGGGTACGACCTTGACCGCCGTGCCGAGCGGATCTTCCGGCTATCCCGCATGCAGGCACCAGTGCGGCTGCGTCCGGGCAGCTACACCGTGCCCGAAGACTTTGACATCGATGCTTCGCTTGCTTCCCTCGATGGTGTCTTCACCGTCCGCCCGGCTGAGGTGGAGCTGCTTCCCGGCACCGGCACGGCCCTGCGGCTCCAGGCACAGTCGGTGGTTCCCGGTACGGGAGGCCGGGACAGGCTCCTGCTGCAGGTGCGCGACCTCGACTCGCTTGCCGCCGACACCGCCGCGCTCGGGGCGGCCGCCGTCGCCGTCGACCCGCCCGAATACGTGGACGCAGTCCGCAACGCGCTCACCGGCGCCCTCGAAGCCCAGCGCCGCCCGTTGCCGGAATTCACCCTGGCGGAACAGTCCGCACCGGCCCGCCGGCCGGGATACGGCGCACAGGACCACCTCACCCGGCTGCTCGACCTGGTCCCGTACGTCCTGGCCAACCAGGGTGCGGACATGGACGAAACAGCTGCCGCCTTCGGAGTGAGCAAGGAACAGCTGGCCAAGGACCTGGACCTTTTGTTTGTCAGCGGGCCCCGGCATTACCCCAACGGGTTGATGGACGTCAGTTTCGATGACGACCGGATCTATATCGAGAACGCAGACAACCTCTCCGAGCCGGTGCGCTTCGGCATGGATGAGGCCGCAGCGCTCATTGTCGGGTTGGACACGCTGTCCGCGCTGCCGGGCATTGGTTCCTCTGCCGCAGTGGCAGGCGCCGTCGGGAAACTGACGGAAGCTGCGGGCGAAGCCGGGGCCGTGGGCACGGCCGTGGCGGCACGCCTTGACGACACCGCCGGGGCAGACGTGCTGGTTGAACTGCAGCAGGCCATTGCCGGTGCCCGTCAGCTTGAGTTGCGGTACCTGGTTCCGCGCCGGGACGAAGTCACCCTCCGCACGGTTGATCCGCGCCGCCTGTTCTCCGTGGACAACATCTGGTACGTGGAAGCGTGGTGCCACCGGGCCGAAGCGCTGCGCAATTTCCGTGTTGACCGGATCCTCGGTGTCCGGGACACCGGCCCTGCCCTCACCCATGCACCCGAGACGGATGCGTCCTTCCCGGACAGCCTGTTCACGCCCGGCCCGCAGGACACCTTGGTCACACTCGTACTGGACCCGGCCTCCCTGTGGGTGGCTGAGGCGTACGACGCCGAGCGCCGGGCCGCGCTGCCGGACGGGCGCACCGCGGTGGAACTGCGGACGGCGGACGCCGCCTGGATTCCCTCCTTTATGGGCAGGCTTGGCGGCGGGGCGGCGGTTGCTGCACCGGCTGAACTGCGCGAGGCGGCGCAGTCCTGGCTTCAGGAAGCTGCCGGAAACTATCCGGCCGGCTAACGGGCAGTCCGACACGGAATACATACTCCACTATGCTGGAACTATGCCTTGGTGGTCCTGGATACTGATTTGGCTTGCCCTCGCGGCAGGCGCGGCGGGCTTTTATGCCCTCATTGGCTACCGGCTGTTCCAGCGGTTCCTCAGTGTCCTCCGGGACGTCGAAACCGCCACGGCCAAGTTCTCCCTGCGCACACCGGACACCGTTCCGTCCATGGTGGTCGAGGATGAAAAGCCTGGCATCTTCACGGAACCGGCCGCCGCCCGGAAGTCCTACGAAGCGGGCAAGACCGCCCGCCGCCAGGCGCGCCGGCAGCGCCGGGTTGAGCGCCGCACAGCCAAAGGGCAGCCCCGTGCATGGCGCGACTTCCCGGAACTCTGACATAGGATTGTTGTTTAACGAAAGGACAACGCCATGAGGCTTGAAGGCTGGCAGCTTATTGCCATTATCGTATTGGCCATCCTGCTCTTCGGCGCTCCGAAGCTGCCGGGACTCGCAAGGAGCGTGGGCCAGTCCCTGCGCATCTTCAAATCCGAGGTCCGCCAGATGAAGGACGACGATCCCAAGGCCCCCGCGGATCCGATGGAAGGCCGGGTGGTCAACCCCGAGCAGCAGCCCAAGGCTGCCGATCAGACCTTCTTCCCCGGGCAGACCCCGCCGTCGGGTACTCCGGGCGGTTCCGCCGGCCCCGCGGGTAACCCGCCAACCAGCCGCTAGCAGCCGTGGCGCTGCGCAAAGGGCGCAAATCCAACCCCGAAGGGCGGATGGCGCTCAAGGAGCACCTGCGGGAGTTCCGCAACCGGCTCTTCAAATCCGCCATCGCCGTGGTGCTTGGCACCGTGGGCGGCTTTTTCCTGTACCTCCCTGTTTTCGAGGCACTGACCAAGCCGCTCATTGACGCGGGCAACAGTGACGGCCGCTTCACCACGATCAACTTCGAGGGTGTAGCCACCCCCTTCGACCAGATGATCCAGGTCTCCGTCTTCGTCGGCCTACTCGTCTCCAGCCCGGTCTGGCTGTACCAGGCCTGGGCCTTCATCACCCCGGGCCTCAAGCGCAAGGAACGACGGGCGGCCCTGGGGTTCTTGGCAGCAGCTGTTCCGCTCTTCCTTGCCGGCGTGTACCTGGCCTGGCTGATCCTCCCCAACGCCGTGCGGGTGCTGACCGAGTTCACGCCCGAAGGCGGCTCGAACGTTATAACGGCGTCGGTGTACCTGGCGTTTGTCCTGCGGCTGCTGCTGGCCTTCGGCATCGCGTTCCTGATCCCCGTTTTCCTGGTCGGGCTGAATATCGCCGGGCTGCTGCGGGGCAGGACCATCATCAAGTACTGGCGGATCACCGTTTTCGTGATCTGCCTCTTTGCGGCCATGGCCGCGCCGGGCGCCGATGCCCTGAGCATGTTCTATCTGGCAGCCCCGCTGCTGGCCCTGTTCGCGCTGGCCGTGGTCCTGTGCCTGATCAACGACCGCCGGCGTGCCCGCCGGGAGACCGAACGTGAAGCCGCGGTCGAAGCCGATGCGGACAAAGCCACCCCCATCGACAAACTGTAGGGCCGCCGTGTTCGCCCACCGGCGATATGGCATCGGGCAGTTTGCATAGAGCATAGGCTGGGTACATGACTTCTCCTTCGGAGCGGTACCTTGCCGCAAAACAACGTTCCGAACACGCCAAGACGGAGCTGGGGGTCTTTGAGCAGTCGCTGGGCTTCGAACTGGATGCTTTCCAGTCTGAGGCCTGCCGCTCCCTCGAGGCCGGCCGCGGGGTCCTGGTAGCTGCACCCACCGGTGCCGGCAAGACGGTGGTGGGGGAGTTCGCCGTCTACCTTGCCTTGCAGAAGGGCCTGAAAGCCTTCTACACCACCCCCATCAAGGCCCTGAGCAACCAGAAATACACCGAGCTGGCAGCAGCGTACGGCAGCGGACGGGTGGGCCTGCTCACCGGTGACACCAGCATCAACCCCGACGCCGACGTCGTGGTGATGACCACCGAAGTGCTGCGCAACATGCTCTACTCCAACTCGGAGACCCTGATGGACCTGGGCTACGTCATCATGGACGAGGTCCACTACCTCGCCGACCGGTTCCGCGGGGCGGTCTGGGAGGAAGTCATCATCCACCTGCCCTCCGACGTCCAGGTGGTCTCGCTCAGTGCCACCGTGTCCAATGCGGAGGAATTCGGCGCCTGGCTGGACACCGTCCGCGGTTCCACCGATGTGGTGGTCTCCGAGCACCGTCCCGTTCCGCTGTGGCAGCACGTGATGGTGGGCCGGGAGATCTTCGACCTGTTCGAATCCGACGTGTCCTTCGACGAGGCGGCAGACGAATCACCCGGCATCAAGGAACGCTACCGGGTGAACCCCGAGCTGATGGAGCTGGCCCGGGCTGAGTCCCGGGTCAGCCAGCGCGGCCACTGGGGCGGAGCCCGCGCACGCGGCGGGCGCAGCGACCGGCACCGCGGCGGCCGTCCCGGCGCACACGGGCAGGCCGGACCCCCGATCACCCGGATCCAGCGTGCCTCCCGCCCGCAGGTCATCGCCCAGTTGGACCGCAACGGCCTGCTGCCGGCCATTACCTTCATTTTTTCGCGCAACGGCTGCGAGGCCGCCGTCCGGCAGTGCGTGGACTCGGGCCTTTGGCTTACCGATGAAGAAGAGCGCCACGAGATAGCGCGGGTGGTGGATGAAGCCACCCAGGACATCCCCGAAGACGATCTGGAGGTGCTGGGCTTCTGGACCTGGCGCGAGGGATTGGTCCGCGGGTTCGCCGCCCACCACGCGGGGATGCTGCCGACGTTCAAGGAAGTGGTGGAACGCCTTTTCGCCGCCGGCCTGGTCCGCGCCGTGTTCGCCACGGAAACCCTGGCGCTGGGCATCAACATGCCCGCCCGGTCCGTGGTGCTGGAAAAACTGGATAAGTTCAACGGTGAAGCGCACGTTGACATCACCGCCGGTGAATACACCCAGCTGACCGGCCGCGCAGGGCGGCGGGGGATCGATGTTGAAGGCCACGCGGTAGTGCTGTGGCAGCCCGGCACGGACCCGGCCGCCGTCGCCGGCCTCGCGTCCCGGCGCACCTATCCGCTGAACTCCAGCTTCCGGCCGACCTACAACATGAGCATCAACCTGATCGCCCAGTTCGGCCGCGAACGTGCACGGGAGATCCTTGAGTCTTCCTTCGCACAGTTCCAGGCGGACCGTTCCGTGGTGGGCCTGGCCAAGCAGGTGCGCTCCCGCGAGGAGTCGCTGGCCGGCTACGAAAAAGCCATGACCTGCCATCTGGGCGACTTCAGCGAATACGCTGCCATGCGGCGCCAGCTGTCGGACCTGGAAGACGCGGCGTCCAAGGTCCGGGCGCGGAACAAGCGCAGCTCCGCCGCGGCGTCGCTGGAAAACCTGCGGCCCGGCGACATTGTCTACATCCCCGGCGGGCGTAATTCCGGCCATGCCGTGGTGCTGGACGTGGATGCTTCCGCCCGCGAGGTACGGCCTGCGGTACTGACCGAGGACAAGCAGATCCGGCGCATCAGCTCCGGGGATCTGGATGGTCCGCTCGAATCCGTGTCCCACATCCGGATCCCCAAGTCCTTCAACTCCCGCTCACCCAAGGACCGCCGGGACCTCTCCGCGTCGCTGCGGAACGCCCTGCATGACCACCGGCCGCCGCGCCCCGCCGCCGCCCGGGCCAACGAGCTGCGCACGGCCGGAACGGAACGGCAGGAGAAGGCCATCGCCGAACTGCGCCGGAAGCTGCGGGCCCACCCCTGCCACGGCTGCAGCGAACGTGAAGACCATGCCCGCTGGGCCGAGCGCTGGTGGAAGCTGCGCCGGGAGACGGACAACCTGGTGGGACAGATCCGCGGACGCACCAACACCATCGCCAAAACCTTCGACCGGGTGTGCGAGGTGCTGAGCCGGTACGGATACGTGGCAGTGGACGGATCCGGGACCGCCGGCGTCACGCCCGCCGGGCAGAAACTGCGGCGCATCTACGGTGAAAAGGACCTCCTGGTTGCCCTCGCCCTGGAAAACGGCGCGTTCGACGAACTGGATGCTGCAGAGCTGGCTTGCCTGGCCACCGCGCTGGTGTACCAGGCCAAGCGCGAGGAGCGCGGCCTGCGCCCGAAAATGCCCAGCGTCTCGCTCGAAGTGTCCGTGGATGCCGTCATCCGGCAGTGGTCTGAGCTGACGGACCTGGAAGAAGCCTCGAAGCTGCCGCTCACGGGCGAGCCCGAGCTGGGCCTGGTCTGGCCCATGTACAAGTGGGTCAAGGGCAAGCACCTCCAGGTGGCCCTGAACGGCACCGAGTTGGCGGCAGGTGACTTTGTACGCTGGGCCAAGCAGGTGATCGACCTGCTCGACCAGCTCGCCAAGGTGCCCGACCTTCCCTCCGCAATGTACCGGCGCCTCCGCGAGGCCATTGGCCTGGTGCGCCGCGGCGTCGTCGCCTATTCAAACGTCGGCGACTAGCCTCCTTCCGCTTCCCCCAACAGTTTCTACAGAAAACAGGTGAGTCCTTGAACGGCAGTACCATCCCGAGCGCCCCGAAGCTGACGCTCTACCGCAACGGCTCGGTCTACAGTGCCGGCGATCCCTTTGCCACCGCCATGCTCGTGGACGGCGACACCATCGCCTGGGTGGGGTCCGAGCAGGCCGCCACCTCCATCCAGGACAGCAAGATGGATGTGGTGGACCTGCACGGAGCGCTGGTGGCCCCGGGTTTTGTGGACTCCCACGTGCACGCCACCGAACTGGGCATGTCCCTGGCGACCCTTGACCTGAGCGGCTGCACATCGCTGGCGGACCTGCTGGAGGCCGTCAGCCGCTATGCCGCGGCCAGCAGCGGGTTGATCCTGGGTGCGGGCTGGGACGAGTCCCGCTGGCCGGAACGCCGTTTCCCCACGGCGGCGGAACTGGATGCCGCCTCCGGCAACCGGCCCGTCTATCTTTCCCGCAGCGACGTGCACTGCGCCGCCGTATCCGGAACCCTGGCGGCCGATCTGCGCCTGCAGGAGTACGACGGATGGGACAACGGTTTTGTGGTCCGCGCCGCGCATGAGGCTGCGCGCACCGTGTCGCGGAGCGCCGACCCGGCCCAGCGCTCGGCGTTCCAGCGGGCTGCCCTGAAGCACGCCGCTTCCCGCGGCGTGGTGGCCGTCACTGAAATGGCCGCACCGCACATTGCTCCTCCGGAGGACCTGCGGCAACTGCTGGGCCTGGACGGTGCCCCGGCCGAGGAGCCGATGCCGCAGGTGCTGCCTTACTGGGGCCAGCTGGTGGAAACAGAAGCCCAGGCCACCGGGCTGATGGAGTTCTTCGAGGGCAGGCTGCTCGGCCTGGCCGGGGACCTGAACATTGACGGGTCCTTCGGTGCCCGCACCGCGGCCCTGCGGGAGCCGTACACCGACCGGTCCGATACCCGCGGGACGCTGTACCTCACACCGGAACAGGTGGGCCGGCACCTGGAACTGATGACGCGGGCCGGACTGCAGGGCGGCTTCCACGTGATCGGAGACGCGGGCATGGATACCGCGCTGGCAGGCCTGCGCCTGGCCGCCGAGGCACTGTCCGACGCCGGCGGCGAAGCGGCCCTGCGCGCCGCCCATCATCGGCTCGAGCACGCTGAAATGACTGACGACGCGGCCATCGCCGAGCTGCTGCGCTTCGGTGTCACGGTCAGCCTGCAGCCCGGCTTCGACGCCGCCTGGGGCCACCCGGGCGGCCTCTACGAGCAGCGGGTGGGTCCGCGCCGTGAGGGCATGAACCGCCTGGCTTCCCTGCTGTCGGCAGGAGTGCCGGTGGCACTGGGCTCCGACACTCCCGTCCTTCCCCTCGATCCGTGGTCCGGGGTCCGTGCTGCCATGGCGCACTCGAATCCGCGTGAACGCGTTTCCGCCCGGGCCGCATTCATCGGGCACACCCGTGCCGGCTGGCGTGCTGCGGGGGAGAAGAACTTCATGCGCGGCCAGCTGGCTCCCGGCGCCCCGGCTTCCTTCGCGCTGTGGGAGGTGCAGGAACTGATGGTCCAGACCCCGGACGCCAATGTGTCGGCCTGGAGCACCGATCCGCGGGCCGGAACTCCGCTGCTGCCCGCACTGGACAACGGTGACGAACCCCGGTGCCTGCAGACGGTCCATAACGGCAACGAGCTCTACCGCGCCCCGGACCTGGCCTAGCCGGTAAATTCCCGGTCCCGCCTGGGCGGGGCCGGCCCGGCCCTGACCTGCGGTGATACCGGAAACGTCCTAGTCAGCGGCCGCATTGACAGCGGGAAGCGAGCACGTAGGCTATGACTACTGCAGTCGGGACCGGCCGTTTGGGGGACATGCCGGGCACGTCGCTGGACCTGTTCCAGCCCGGGCCCTGTGCACTGCCCCTACGCGTTTCCGGTTCTTCGGCTGCCACGGCCCCGTTCAGCGCGTGCCGGGGCGAAAGTTCCGCGGGCGGCTGGTGACAGGGCCTTGCACCACAGCAATCGGGTGGGTTCAACCGTCAGTAGAAAACAGGCCCGGCACCGTCCGGTACTGGCCCGAAGACGGCAGGACCCGCCCGATTGTGCGTGCCGCACCGCCTGTCGCCGGTCCGGGCCCGGCTGTGACCGGGCCCCGCCGGAGCACGCCGGCCGCGCGCTCCCATATACTAGGTAGTCAGCCGGGGGAGCAACCCCGTCTAGCCCGCCAACAGCGCGGCGTGCGTCCACGAAAGGCTTACCGAGTGCGTGTCCTGACCATCATCCCTACTTACAACGAGATTGAGTCCCTTCCCAAGACGCTCACGCGGCTGCGGAATGCGGTGCCCGACTCGGATGTACTGATTGCGGACGATAACAGCCCGGACGGCACCGGCGACTACGCCGATGAGGTTGCTGCCAAGGACCCGAAGGTGCATGTACTGCACCGTAAGGGCAAGGAGGGCCTGGGCGCCGCCTACATTGCCGGCTTCCGCTGGGGCCTGGAGCGCGGCTATGACGTACTGGTGGAGATGGACGCCGACGGTTCGCACCGTCCGGAGGAACTGCCGCGGCTGCTCGAAGCTTCCAAGGCCGGTGCAGACCTGGTGATCGGCTCGCGCTGGGTTCCCGGCGGTTCGGTGGTGAACTGGCCGTTGCGCCGCAAGCTGCTCTCCCGCGCCGGCAGCACGTACTCGCGCCTGATGCTGGGCATTGCCGTCCGTGACATTACCGCCGGCTACCGCGCGTTCCGCCGCGGCACGCTGGAACAGCTGGATCTGGGCGCCGTGGAGTCCGTGGGCTACGGGTTCCAGGTCGATATGACCTTCCGCGTGGCACGGCTGGGCCTGAAGATCACCGAAGTGCCCATCACCTTCGTGGAACGGGAATTCGGTGCCTCGAAGATGAGCGGCAACATTGTGGTCGAGGCCATGACCAACGTGACCCGCTGGGGACTCACGGCACGCTGGAAGAAGCTCACCGGCCGGTCCTAGTCCGCGGGGCCCGGGCCCAGACGCAAATAAGCAGGGCGGCTGCCGATTGGCAGCCGCCCTGCTTTTTTGCGTGTTGACTATGTCTGTGCCGGCCGGTGCGTTGCCGCACCGGCGAACCGGGTCAGGCGCTGGTGCGCTCTCCGCGGCGTTCACGCAGGATGTTCAGCCGGTCCTGGAGGATGGTCTCAAGCTCCTCGATGCTGCGGCGCTCCAGCAGCATGTCCCAGTGCGTACGCACCGGCTTGTCGTTGCTGGTGTCGGGCTTCTCGCCGTTGACCAGGAGCGCTTCCTTGCCGGTCTTGGAAATCCAGACCGGCGGAATGTCCGCTTCGGCGGCGAAGGTTACGAAAACACGCTCGCCATCCTCGCAGCGGTATTCCACCCGCTGGCGGGGAGCCGGCTCCACACCGGATTCGGTCTCCATGCTCTGCGCACCAAGGCGCATACCCCGCAGGCTACGATCGCTCATCTTTTCTCCCTCTTCAATCCGCTGGATCCGCTGGCGGATCCTCTGTTGTGCCGGCGCCGGGCCGGTGCTCGTTCCGGTGCTGATGCCGGTTCTGATGCCGCTTATCTGCACGCTGCCGCCCCTGCGGGCGGTCCGGCCGGCGGCCCCTTCCGCCCTCACAGTTCATACAACGCCGACGGCGCTGCTGCTGTTCCCGGCGGCGGTCCCGTATCGGCGCCGCGGCCATTGCCCGGCAAACAACCTATTGTACCGGTACCAACCGCCGATCGGCGAACACAGGGGAGGGTCAGGCCACCCCGGCTGCGTCCGCTGCGGGCCCGGACCCGTTCTGCACGGGGGAGCTGCCGTTGGTGGAGGAGTGCTTTTTCGCATCCGGTACGAAGTCGCCCAGGGCGCTGCCCACGCCCTTGAGCGCTTCGCCGAGTTCGCTGGGGATGATCCAGACCTTGTTGGACGTGCCTTCGGCCAGCTTGGGCAGCGTCTGGAGGTACTGGTAGGCCAGCAGCTTCTGGTCCGGGTTGCCCTTGTGGATCGCGTCGAAGACCTTGGCGATGGCCTGGGCCTCGCCGTCGGCCCGCAGGATCGCGGCCTTGGCGTCGCCTTCGGCGGCCAGGATGGCTGCCTGCCGGCGTCCCTCGGCCGTGAGGATCTGCGACTGCTTGGAGCCTTCCGCGGTGAGCACGGTGGCCCGGCGTTCACGTTCGGCACGCATCTGCTTTTCCATCGAATCCTGGATGGTCAGGGGCGGGGCAATGGTCTTGAGCTCCACGCGCGAGACGCGGATGCCCCAGCGGCCGGTGGCCTCATCCAGCACGCCGCGCAGCTGGCCGTTGATCTGGTCGCGGGAGGTCAGCGCCTCTTCCAGGTTCAGGCCGCCCACTACGTTGCGCAGGGTGGTAATGGTCAGCTGCTCCACACCCTGGATGTAGTTGGCAATCTCATAGGTGGCCGCCCGGGCGTCGGTGACCTGGAAGTACACCACGGTGTCGATGGAGACCACCAGGCTGTCCTCGGTAATGACCTGCTGCGGAGGGAAGGACACCACCTGTTCACGCAGGTCCAGCAGCGGCAGGAGCCGGTCCACGAACGGGATCAGGATAGTCAGGCCGGGATTCAGGGTCTTCTGGTACTTGCCCAGCCGTTCCACCACCCCTGCCCGGGCCTGCGGGACAATCTTTACAGCCTTGACGAGGATGACCAATACAAAGATCACCAGCACGGCAAGAACAACTACTAGGACGCCGGTTCCGGTACCCATGTTCCCCCCTTTGGGATTTGGCAGGATCCGCGGATCCTGCGGTTGGTCCGGCGGTGGTGCCGCCGGCACGATTCGTTAGGTTGTTTCGCGGCGGCCCGGTTCCGGGGTCTTTCCGCTTGCACCGGGCCGGTCCGGGGTATTCCCGGCCGAAGCCTCGACGACGGCGGTGGCGCCTTCGATCCGGGCCACCCGTACCTGCGTCCCGGCCGCCAGCGTATCCCCGGCGGCGCTGCGCGCGGACCAGGTTTCCCCGCCGATCTTCACTGTGCCGGCGAGCCCGGTTACGGCCTCCAGCGTCAGCGCCGGCCCGCCGACGAGACGGTCTATGTTGGAGAGCTGGTCCTTGCTGCTGTGCTGCAGGTGCTTGAGTGCCAGCGGACGCACCAGTGCGATCATCAGCACGGACACCAGGGCGAACACCACAACCTGCAGGAACAGCGGGGCACCGAGCAGCGAACTGAGCATGGCCGCCAGCGCACCAACGGAGAGCATCGCGAAAAACAGATCCAGAGTGAGGGCCTCAATAGCGGCGAAGCCCAGGAAAAGCACCAGCCACAGGGCCCAGCCGTAGCTGAGCATCCATTCGTAGACTTCCTGCATCCGTTATCCCCTTTTCTTTCGGATGTTCGTTCGGATGTATCCGCGTGTAGTCGGGTTCCGGCTTTACCGGGTTGCTCCGCTGTGCCCGGGCGTCGCGCGGGGCGTCTTGCCGGTTGGTGCGGCGGTCCGGGTGTGCGCGGGTTCTCCCGGCGCAGCGGCGCGTTGAGATCATTCTGCCCGAAGAGACGGTGCAGACCTAGGGATATCCGTGCCGGTTGGGTAACGTTTGCGTCCCGCCCGGGCTAGCGGGCCCGGAAGAGCTGCAGGGAGAATGACGCGGTTACCCCAAGTGGCAGGGCAAAGCCCGCCACGGTGCGGTCCAGGGCGGCCGGATCCAGGTGCCGGGCAGAGGGGCCCATGAGGGCTACGTTGCGCAGGTCCGCGGCCTCAAGCTGCATTTCGTAGGTGCAGCGGACCGTGTGCAGCGGCGTGAACCACCGCTCCATTGCGGCGGCAACCCGTTCCGCTTTTTCCGTCCCGATGTCCAGCATTCCTGCTGCGGCGCGGATCTGCTGCAGATGGTCCGGGCCGGGGGTGACCACAGCCAGCACGCCGCTGGAGTCCAGGACCCGGCGGAACTCGGCCGGGTTCCGCGGTGCGAAGACATTCAGGACCACGTCCACCGAGGCATCCGGGAGCGGAAGCCTGCGCCACACGTCCCACACCAGGGCGTAGGAACCGGGCAGGGACCGGGCAGCACGGCGCAGCGCAAATTTGGAAATGTCCATGGCCACGGCGGCGGCTCCGGGAAGGGCCGCCAGGACCTCGCCGAGGTAATATCCCGTGCCGGCACCGGCGTCGAGCACCGTGGCAGCGTTCGGGGCCGCCGGGGAAACCAGCCGGGCGAGTTCCGCAGCCAGGGGCGCGTAGTGGCCGGCGGCGAGGAAATCGGCGCGGGCCTGCACCATGGCGGCAGTGTCGGCCTGGAACTTGGTGCCGGCACCGGTGAGGAGGTTGAAATAGCCCTGTTTGGCGGCGTCGTACCGGTGCCCGGCTGGGCACGCAAGGGTCCGCAGCGCGGCGTCGGGCTCGAGGGTGCTGCCGCAGACGGGACACTCCAGGGGCGGCAGGGAAGGCATAAAACCATCCTAAGGCGGCAGTTGGCCGGGGACGGCAGGGAACATTAGGCTTCCACTCGTGAAACCATGTGACCTGCCTCTCCTTAATTCACTGTCCGCTCCCGCCCTGCACCCTGACGCCCTGTACTGCGTGGTGTCCGTGACCCGGCCCGACTTCGCCGCTGATGCCTATACCGGCCAGCTGTGGCGGGTCCCGCTGACGCCGGGCGGGGCGCCGCGCCGGCTCACCCGGGGCTTCCGCGACACCGTCCCGAAGTACAGTCCGGACGGCAGTGTCCTGGGGTTCCTCCGTGCAGCACCGGGGGAGCCGGCCCAGTTGTACGTGCTGGGTGCCGGCAGCGGGGAACCGGTGCAGCTGACCGATGCCGCCCTGGGCGTCAGCTGGTTCGCGTTCTCGCCGGACGGGGTCCGCGCGGTGTTTTCCGCCCGGGTGCCGAAAGCGGGCCGGTACGGCACTGTTGAGGGCGTGGCCGCCGGCGCCGAGGATCCCCGGCTGATCACCACCTTCAAATACCGGATGAACGGCGTGGGCTACACGCAGGACAAACCCGTCCAGGCCTTCCTCGTGGACCTGCCCGATCTGGATGCGGAACCGTACATTCCGCCCCGGGGACGGAGCCGGGAAGCCCGGGCCGGGGAAGACCGCGAAGAGGACCGCGGCGAGGACGGCGGCAGCCGCGGCCTGCCCGAGGCGGTGCAGCTGACCACCGGAGCCACCGACCACCTGCAGCCCGTGTTCAGCGCCGACGGGAGCCGGATCCTGTTCACTGCCGCCCGGGACGATGAGACCCTGGTGGCGGATGCCTACAGCATCAGCCCTGACGGAACCGGCCTCACGAAGCTGACCAATTTGGGCGGCGGCAGCCCGCTGGCCGTATCCGACCCGGTGCAAAGCACCAACGGGCACTGGCTGTTCTACCTCGGTCAGGAAGTATCGGAGTCAGGCACCGACTTCGTGGCCCGGAACACCTCGCTGTACGCCGCGCCGGCAGCAGACCCGTCCGCGGTGCGCCGGCTGACGGATCCGGAAACCGTGGACCTGGCCGAGGGCACCGTGGTTCCGCACAACAGTGCCGAAGCCCTGGTCTTTAACCGGTCCCGGGGCACAGGCGAGCTGCTGTCCGTGGATCCCCGCGGCGGGGTGCACACCATGGTGGAGGGCCCGCGGGTTGTCACCGCAGCCGGCTCGGCGGGCGGCACCGTGGTGGCCTGCTATACGGATCCGCAGACCGCCGGTGACCTGGCCGTCGTCGACGACGACGGGCTGCGGCGGCTTACCGACTTCTCGGCGGCCCTGCGCCGGCATGCTCCGCTGACTATTCCGGCGGAGGAAACCCATTCCTCATCCGACGGCTATCCGGTCCATGGCTGGGTGGCGCTGCCGGAGGGGCCCGGTCCCCACCCGGTACTGCTGAACATTCACGGCGGACCGTTTGCGCAGTATGGGTGGGGCTGCTTCGATGAAACGCAGATTTACACGGAGGCCGGCTACGCCGTGCTGATGTGCAATCCGCGCGGCTCCGCCGGGTACGGGCAGGACCATGGACGCAGCATCAAAGCGGATATGGGCACCCTCGATTTGGCCGATGTGCTGGCCTTCCTGGACGGCGCCCTGGCCGGGCACCCGGAACTGGACGGCACCCGGGTGGGCATCATGGGCGGTTCCTACGGCGGCTACCTCACGGCCTGGACCATCGCGCACGACCACCGCTTCACCGCTGCCGTGGTGGAGCGCGGTTTCCTGGATCCGCTTTCCTTCACCGGCTCAGCGGACATTGGCTGGTTCTTCAGCGCCGGTTACACGGGCACCGATCCCGGGCACGTCCTGGAGCAGAGCCCGATGGCCTGCGTGGACGCCGTCCGGACCCCTACGTTCGTGGTCCACTCCGAGGAAGACCTGCGGTGTCCCGTGGAGCAGGCCCAGCGCTACTACACGGCGCTGAAGCTGCGCGGCGTGCCCACCGAGTTGCTGCTGTTCCCGGGCGAAAACCACGAACTATCACGCAGCGGCACCCCCTGGCACCGCCGCCGCCGGTTCGAGCATCTGCTGCGCTGGTGGGCGCGCTGGCTGCCCACGGCACAGAATCCCGCGCCGCAGAACGCCCGACAGCCGGAGCCGGCCGGCGCCTAGGCAGCCGGAGTCCCAGCGGGGCCGGGTTAGAAGCCCAGGACCCGCTGGGACTCCTCGATGTCCGGCGCGGCCCAGCGCCGGGCGTATTCGGTGTTGCTGCACAGTGAGCGGGTGAGCACCTTGTCCACGTACACCGTCCCGTAGAGATGGTCCGTCTCGTGCTGGACAATCCGCGCCTGCCAGCCGCTGAACCGTTCCATGTGCTGGCGGGACTGCGGGTCGGTGTAGTCCAGCACCACGGACGCATGCCGGCGCACCACGCCCTGGTACCCCTCGAAAGACAGGCAGCCCTCGAAGAATTCGGCGCTATCCTCGCCGTCGGCTTCGTAGCGGGGATTGATGATGGTGAAGAACGGCAGCGGCTGGCGGTCCCGTACCGCCGCCGCTTCCGCGCCGACGTCGTAAGTGTCTTCCAGTACGGCGATCTGCAGCGGGATGCCCAGCTGGGGCGCGGCCAGGCCTACACCGGGCGCAGCGTGCATCACCCGCCGCATCAGCGCAATCAGCGCCTCCAGCTCCTCGGCGTCCAGCTCACCGTCGAAGGGCAGCGCCGCACGGCGCAGGGCGGGGTGGCCCAGTTGGACAATCGGTACAAGCTCCTGCTCCAGCATCGGAAGGACCAGGTCACGCAGCAGGGCGGAGGATTCGGTGGGCACGGATTCATCCTAATGGCCGCTACGCTGTTGGTGCGCCGCACCGGAGAGTAGCGTCTGGCCCATCATGACTGAGCAGCAGCCCTACACCGTGCTGGGACGGTATCCAGGATTCGAGTTGCGCCACTATCCGGCGCACGTGCTGGCCCAGGTCACTGTGAACGCGGGATTCGAGGGGGCCGGCAACACCGGTTTCCGCTACCTGTACCGGTACATCAGCGGCCGGAACTCCTCCCGGGCGGGACTGGACCCCTATCCGCCGGGCGAAGTGCAGTTCAGCGAAAACCTGGCGATGACAGCCCCGGTGCTCCTGGAGCCGAGCCCCATCGCGGGAGCCTTTACGGTGGCTTTTGTCCTCCCTGGGGACCTGACCGCCCTCACCGCCCCGGTGCCGGAGGATCCCGCTGTGAGCATTGTGGCGGTACCGGGACAAACGGGGGCGGCAGCAGCCTTCTCCGGACGCTGGAATGAAGCCAACTACCAGGCCCATTTGGCCGCCTTGCAGGCCGCCGTCGGGGCAGAGGGGTTCAGCCTGCTGGGAAATCCGCGTTTTGCGCGGTTCGACCCGCCCTACCGGCCCTGGTTCCTGCGCCGCAACGAGGTGGTTCAGGATGTGGAGGGACCGGGGGACTGATGCGGCAGCGGGTGGATCCCGGGCAGGGCGGCGCCTGTTCCGCTCATGCGTCCGGGTCCGCCAGGTCCTGTCCTGCGGATGACAGCGCCCGGGACGACGGCGGGAGGGCGGCATGGTCGGAGGAGGTCACCCGTGGATTGTATGGGCCGGCGGGGGAGAGCCACACAAAAAGCCGGGTCCCGCCTCAACGGCGGAACCCGGCTGTGCTGCGGGGCAGGAGTTAGCCTTCGCAGTCCACGCAGTAAGCCTCGCCGTTCTTTTCGCGGGCAATCTGCGAACGGTGGCGTACGAGGAAGCAGGACATGCAGGTGAACTCGTCTGCCTGCGGGGGAACCACCTTGATGAGCAGTTCCTCGCCGGACAGGTCTGCGCCGGGAAGGTCAAAACCATCAATGGCGTCTGACTCTTCGACATCGATGACAGCCGTCATCGCTCCGCCGCGCTGCTGAGCTTTCAGACCCTCCAGGGAGTCTGTGTGCTGGTCTTCTTCCTTGACGCGCGGGGCATCGTAATCGGTAGCCATTTTGTTGTGCTTATCTCCTGATTTGGGGGGGTTGAAGCGTAGATCATATAGGGCAACGAAAGTCGCTGCACCAAACCGTACAGGCGTGGCGGCCGTTCGTTGACGAAATAGGCGGCGAAAGTGACCAACGTCCCGTTCTCCCGTAGTGCCGGCGGTAGTTCCCTCGGCAGGACCGCCGGTACCCGGGTAATCCGGGGACCCGAGGCGCGCAGTGCAGCACGGGGGACGGGCACGGGGGACGGGCACAGGGGAATGGCACGTCCCAGCGCTGCACGCAACGGTTATGTCAACTTGATGAACAGCGGCGGCGGGCCTGCGGGGGAGTTATGTCAACTCACCATGAACCTGTACTGGAAACGTCCGGGGACCGGAAAATGTCCAACCAGGTCAGCAGATTTAGGCCCGGCCGCCCGGGCATGCCAACACGCCGGAGGAAACCGGCTCGGCATGCTGCAGCCCCGCACAGCTGAGCGAAATGCATCGTCCGCTGCAAAAAGCGTGCGACGAGGTATCCAGCAGGCAGAAACGTCCAAAACCGGGGGATTTGTGCTGATTTGAGTACCGAATCGGCATATAGCCCGGAAAAGCGATATTAGTGCTTCTGGCCACTTCCGGCGCGTACCGTAAAGTGCCGATAATCCACATTATGTCAACTAGCGTTTAGAAGGGGGTCCCCCGGACCCGCCCGAAGCCCTCATCTCCGGGGGCAGCCGCAGCAGGTAGGCTTCCGGCAAACACCCGGCGTTCAAGGGAGGCATCATGGGCGCGCATCGCTGGTTTCCCGTTGCCGCAGCCGTCAGCACTCTCGTCGTGTCCCTGGCCGGCTGCGGCGCGGGCGCTTCCGGATCCGACGGCGCTGGATCCGACGGCGCTGGATCCGACGGCGCCGAATCCGAGGGCACCGGCGGAACCCCCAGCCGGTGGTCCGTGAGCGTCATCGATCCCGGGCCCGGCGCCTATGAGCAGTGCCTTGAAGATCCGCGCGTTGAGGAGGCGTTTGTGTCCGCGGACTATCCAGCTTCGCACATGGGTGTGACCCTGACTGCTGACGCAACCGCAGACGATGCCGGGCGGATTGCCGACTGCCTGCAGCAGGCCCTGCCGTCCGCAGAAGTTTCGGTCGCCGGCCCGGGGTCCGGCTAGCCGTCCACGCCGGAGAGGAACTCCAGCAGCGCCGCCCCCAGGGCCTCGGGAGCCTCCTGGGCTGCATAGTGCCCAACGCTATCCAGCTGCACAGCCGTGAAAGATCCGGTGGCCAGCGGTGCGAAGGTCTGTTCGGTGAACGGCCCGCCGCCGGCACCCACGGCCAGCACCGGCATCGCAAGGGGCCGCGACGCCGCCAAGGCCTTGATTTCCGCCCCTTCCGAAAGCATGGAGCGGTAGAGGCCCGCGGCGCCGTTCCAGCCGCCCGGACGGGAGTACGTGCGGGCAAACTCAGCAATATCCGTGCTGGTCACGGCGCCTTCCACTGCCGTCATGGACGGATAGGCCCAGGCGGCCAGCAGGTCCACTTCCCTGCCGGTCAGCAGCAAGTCCGGTATTCCGGGGGCGGCAAGCATGCCGATATGCCAGGAACCGCCATGGGCGACATCGGCCAGGGCTTCGAGTCCAAACCCGGCCAGCCCGGCCTCCACCGCCGTAAAACTTGCCACTGCCTCGGGGTGTACGGCGGCAAGACGGAACGCCGCTCCCCCGCTGATGTCCTGCGCCAGTAGATGTACCGGCCCGACGCCCAGGGCACGCAGGAATTCATGGAGTGTTTCCGCCACGGCTCTGCTGTCGAGGCCCGTGTCCGGAACTGCAGCGGAATCCCCGAAGCCCGGCAGGTCCACGGCAAACACCCGGTGGCTGCGGGCCAGCACGGAGATCAATGCGCGGAACGCCCACCAGCTTTCCGGGAAACCGTGCAGCAGCAGGACCGGTGATCCTTCCCGGCCGGCGGAGACGTAATGGAGGCGAATTTCGCCGGCCTGGGCGGTGGCATGGCGGGCGCCGGGGATGGTGGCGGCTGGACTCATGTTCATGGCGCGTCCTCCAATAGACAACCGAGTTGTCCACCATCGTAAGACAATCGGGTTGTCTAATCCATAGTCCGCGTATGCTGTTTTCGTGAATCGGACCGGTGCGGACCTTGCTTTGCTGCTGCGCGCTGCCTACCGGCAGCTGGTGGAGGACGCGACCGCCGAGCTGGCGGCCCGCGGCTATGCCGACATCCGGCCGGTGCATGATTTTGCCTTGCGCGCCATTGACGACGGAGCCGACACCGCCTCTGAACTCGGGCGCGCGACGGCGGTGACGAAGCAGGCGGCCGCCAAGACCATCGCGGTGCTGCTGGAACGCGGTTACGCGGAACGCCGCACGGATGAACAGGATGCCCGGCGCAAGCGGCTAACCGTCACTCCCCTGGGCCACCGGATGCTTAGGGAAGGCGAAGCAGTATTTGACGGCCTCCGCGCTGCATGGGCAAGTCGGATCGGCGCACCCGAACTAGGGCAGCTCGAACGGGACCTGGGCGTGCTGACAGGCGATTCCCGCATCTCACTCGGGTACCCGGGATGGGCCTCAGGGGCCGGCGAATGACGGTGGCCTTTTCCTGGCTCGACTCCCCCGGCAGCCTTTCCCCTGCCATGCGCCGCCAGCTGCTGCACTGCTGGACGGACGTCAGCAACGCAGGCGGCGCCGTCGGCTTCCCGCTGCTGCCGGTGGGTACCGGCGACGTCGAGCCGGCGCTGGCAGCGCTCGTTGCCGCCCTCGCACCCGGAGGCTCCCGGCTGCTGATTGCGGAAGAACACGGCGTGCTGGCCGGGTGGTTGGTCCTCACCGTTAACCCGGGCACCCTGACCAGCCACTGGGCCCGCGTAACCCGGGTACAGAGCGCGCTGGAGGCACGTGGCCGGGGCATTGGCTCCGAACTGATGCAGGAAGCCGCCCGATATGCCCGTGAGGAACTGCGGCTGGACGAACTGATCCTCGAGGTCCGCGGCGGCATGGGGCTGGAGTCCTTTTATTCGGGCCTGGGCTGGGTCGAATACGGCCGCCGGCCCCGGGCCCTGCGGCTGGCCGCAGACGACTTCCGTGACGAGGTCCTGATGCGCCTGCCGCTGCCCGCCGGCGAAGGCGTGGCCGCGGCCCCTGCCTGAGTCCCCTCCCCCGGGCGGCCGGTGTCAGGACCGCGTGGCGGTCACCAGCAGATATTCCCAGTCCATGGCCATCCCGCCGGCCTGGGCGCTGTACCTCTGCACCAGGGCCAGCAGCTTCTGATCCAGTGCGCCCGCCCGGTCCGGATTGTGCGCAAGGAATTCGTACACCGCAATAATTGGTCCGTAGTTCGCCTTAAGGAACCCCAGGAAGTCCTCCGGCGTGGCGAACCGGTCAATAAGCACGGTGCGGCGTTCGGCGCGGAACTCCCGTACCTGCCCCTCCAATAGGGACTCTACGTGCTCCCGGTTTCCCCACAATTGCGGTGACTGCGTTCCCGGCGGCGGCGCCGGCGAGTAGGGCTTCAAAGCGGCGAACATGCTGCCGACGAATCCTTCCGGAGTCCAGTTAATCAGCCCGATCCGTCCTCCCGGCCGGCACACGCGGACGAGTTCGGCGGCAGCCAGGCGATGATGCGGGGCGAACATCACGCCTGCACAGGAGATCACCGCGTCGTAGGAGGCATCGGCATACGGGAGATGCTCGGCGTCCGCCATGGACCAGGTCAGCCGGACGGACCGGGCCAGCGCCAGGCGCTTACCGGAATTCAGCAGCTCAGGCGTCAGGTCCGAAGCGGTGACATCAGCTCCCGTCTCAGCTGCCGGGATTGCCGCATTCCCGGTCCCCGCCGCAATGTCCAGGACCCGGTCGCTGCCCCGGATGCCGGCGGCCCGGACGAGGACAGGCCCCAGGGGAGAAATGGTTTCGGCGGCAACGGCAGCGTAGTTCCCCAGCGACCAGATGGCCCTAAGCCGTGCCTTAATCGCCCGGTCCGCGCCGGCATCGCCAGGAAGCTCGTCCATATCCTCACGTCCTTGGTTTCGGAACCGAACGCCGCGGGACTGCGGAACAGATTTTTCCGCGGCTGTCGATATCTCCGCCGCTCGTTCGACGCCATAGTAGAAGACGCAACACCGCGTCCTCACAGTTGCAGGAACGGCAACGCATAGAAGAAGGAGTCCACCATGAAGTACATGCTCATTATGCGGTCCACCGACGCGGGCGTGCAGGCCTACAAGGATGTCCCCTTCGAGGAAGTCATTAACCGGATGGGCGCCTATAACGAGTCAATGATCAACGCAGGGGTATTGCTGGCCGGCGAAGGCCTGGCCGAGATTTCCACCGACAGCGGCTTTGTTGTGGACTTTTCCGAGGATCCGCCGCTGATCACAGACGGCCCCTACGGGGAAACCCATGAGCTGTTCAACGGGTTCTGGATCATCTCCGCCGCCTCCCGCGAAGAAGCGGCGGAATGGGCCAGCCGCTGCCCGCTTGGACCGGGATCGAAGCTGGAAGTGCGGCGGGTAACGGAGGCTGCGGACTTCTCGGATTTCGCTGACAACGAGTACATCCGGAAGGAAGAAGGATGGCGCAGGGACGAGGAGAAGCTGCGCACGGAGCACCGGTAGCAGCCGGTCCCGGGCAGGCAGCGGCAATCCGGCGCCGCCTCGACGCGCTGTGGCGCATCGAAGGTGCCCGGATTGTTGCTGCCCTGGCGCGTGCCACCGGGGACGTGGGCCTGGCCGAGGACGCGGCCCAGGAAGCGGTTGCCCAGGCACTGGAACAGTGGGGCACACGCGGCGTTCCGCGGAACCCCGGCGCCTGGATTACGACGGCGGCCCGGCGGCGCGCCATCGACCGCTGGCGGCGGGAGGACCAGCTCGGCAACCGTTACGCGCAGTTGGCCCGCGCCCGGGAAGATGAAGCCGCCGTTGACTGGGATCCGCTCCCCGACGATGTGCTCCGGCTGCTGTTTACCGCCTGCCATCCCGTGCTTGCGCCTGAGGCCCAGGTAGCGCTGACCCTGCGGGTGGTGGGATCACTGCGCACGGAGGAAATCGCCCGGCTGTTCCTGGTACCCGTGGCCACCATGCAGCAGCGGATCCTCCGTGCCCGGAAGAGCCTGGCCGCCGCCCGGGTCCCGTTCGAAGTCCCGGAACCCAATGAGTGGGGTCCGCGGCTGCGGGGTGTGATGCATGTTGTCTACCTGATGTTCACGGAGGGGTATGCGGCAACGGCCGGTGAGACCTGGATCCGGCCGGACCTGGCTAACGAGGCACTGCGGATCGGACGGATCCTGGCCGGCCTGGTGCCCCGGGTCCCGGAGGTCCACGCGCTGGTGGCGCTGATGGAGTTCCATGCCTCCCGTTTCGCCGCCCGCACCGGGGCCGGCGGTGAGCCGGTGCTGCTGCCGGACCAGGACCGCACCAGGTGGGACCGGGCGCAGATTGAGCGGGGCCGCGCGTCGCTGGCCCGCGCGGACGCCCTGGCAGCAGCGGCCGGACGGTCCCGCGGGAGCTACGCACTGCAGGCAGCCATCGCGCAATGCCATGCCACCGCCGGGCGTGCCGACGAGACGGACTGGCCGGCCATCGTTGACCTCTATGAGGCGCTGGGCCGCATCAGCCCCGGCGACGTCGTCGAACTCAACCGTGCCGTAGCAGTGTCCATGGCGTCGGGGCCCGAGCCGGCCCTGGCCATTGTGGAGCGTCTGGACGCCCGGGGGGCCCTGCGGGGATCCCATCTGCTGCCCAGCGTGCGCGGCGAGCTGCTCTCCCGGCTGGGCAGGGTCGAGGAGGCCAGGGCCGAATTCCGCGCCGCCGCGGAACTGGCGGAGAACCGGCATGAACGCCGGCTCCTGCTGCTCCGGGGGCAGGAGTAGAGTCCAACCACACGCGTTTCCCGCATTGGCCTTTCACCGTCTGTCCATATTCACAGTCTCTCCAAATCCACAGTCTCTCCAAATCCACAGTCTCTGCCAAAGGATCACCTTGACCACAAACCCGCAGCCCTTCCCATCCAACGCCGATCCCCTGACGGATCCGGACTGGTGGCGGCAGGCTGCGGTTTACCAGGTGTATCCGCGCAGCTTCTCGGACTCCAACGGTGACGGGCTGGGCGACCTGCAGGGCGTAACCGCCAAGGTGCCCTACCTTTCGGCCCTCGGCGTGGACGCCGTATGGCTCAGTCCCTTTTACCCCTCGGCGCTCGCCGACGGAGGTTACGACGTCGACGACTACCGTGATGTCGACCCGCGCCTGGGCACCTTGGCGCACTTCGACGACATGGCCGCTGCCCTGCACGGTGCCGGAATCAAGCTGATTGTGGACATTGTCCCCAATCATTCCTCCAACCGGCATGCCTGGTTCCGCGAAGCGCTGGACTCGCCCCGGGGTTCCGCGGCCCGGGAACGGTATATCTTCCGCGACGGCACCGGGCCCGACGGCGCCCAGCCGCCCTCGGACTGGCAGTCCGTGTTCGGCGGCAGCGCCTGGGAGCAGGTGCCGGACGGGCAGTGGTACCTGCACCTCTTCGCTCCGGAGCAGCCGGACTTCAACTGGGACAACCGTGCGGTAAAGGATGAATTCCTGGCCACCCTGCGTTTCTGGTCCGACCGCGGAGTGGACGGCTTCCGGATTGACGTGGCGCATGCCCTGGCGAAGGACCTGAGCGAACCGCTGCCCTCCAGCGCACTGCTCGTTGCCGAGGGCGACGGAACCGACGGCGCGCATCCGTTCTGGGACCGGAACGAGGTCCATGACATCTACACCGAGTGGCGCGCCCTGTTCAATGAATACACTCCGCCGCGCACTGCGGTGGCCGAAGCCTGGGTCCATGCATCCCGCCGCGGCCGCTACGCCAGCCCCGAGGGGCTGGGCCAGGCATTCAATTTCGACCTGCTGCAGGCGGATTTCGACGCCGCCCGCTTCCGCACGGTCATCACCGACAATCTGGTCCAGGCGGCGGAAACCGGCGCGTCATCCACCTGGGTCCTGTCCAACCACGACGTCGTGCGGCATGCCACGCGCTACGGATTGCCGGCAACGCCGGCGGACAGCGCCAAGGGCCAGGACGGCAAGGCATGGGTCCTGGCCGGCGGACCGGAAGAGCAGTTGGACCGGGCCGCGGGACTGCGCCGGGCCCGTGCGGCCACGCTCCTGATGCTGGCCCTGCCCGGCTCCGCCTATTTGTACCAGGGCGAAGAACTGGGCCTGCACGAGGTTGCTGCCATCCCCGACGCCGACCGCCAGGATCCCGCTTTCTTCCGCAACGCCGGGGTGGAAAAGGGCCGGGACGGCTGCCGGGTGCCGCTGCCCTGGACCCCGGAGGAGCCGTCCTTCGGCTTCGGCACCGGTGCACCCCACCTGCCCCAGCCGGAATGGTTTAGTCCCGCGGCCGTGTCGCTGCAGGACGCCGATACGGATTCCACGCTGAACTTCTACCGGCGGGCCCTGGAACTGCGCGGCAAACGGCAGGGTGCCGAGGAACTTGCGTGGGTGCCCAGCGCTGCCTCCGTCCTGCACTTCACCCGGCCCGGCGGCTGGCAGAGCATCACCAACTTCGGTACCGCGGCCGTGGCCCTGCCCGCCGGCACGGTGCTCCACACCAGCGCGCCGCTCGAGGGCGGCCTGCTGCCGCCGGACACCACGGCCTGGCTCGGCTGACCGGCGGCTGCTTCCGGGGCCTGTCGGCGGGAAGGCGGGATGGCTACCGTGGAGGGTAGGCAAGAACAGCTACCCGTTGTAAGGAGATCCGCCATGGAGCCAATCCCCGGGATCAACGTTTCGGTTCCGCCCAGCGGCCCGGGCTGCGTGGAATGCACGCAGCAGCAGGGCTGGTGGTACCACCTGCGCCGCTGCACCGAATGCGGGCACATCGGCTGCTGCGACAATTCGCCGGGCCAGCACGCCACCGCGCACGAGCAGCAGACCGGGCACCAGATCATCCGCAGCTATGAGCCGGGCGAGGACTGGTTCTGGAACTACGCCGATTCCTCTGTTTTCGCCGGCCCCGAGCTGGCCCCGCCGGAGCACCACCCGTTCAACCAGTCGGTTCCCGGGCCGGCCAGCCGGGTGCCTCCGGACTGGCAGGAGCTGCTGCGCTGAACGCGTGGGCAGCACCGGGTGAGTCCGGGTTTACACTGTAAACATGACTAGAACCTACATCGTTACAGGATCCGCTTCCGGCATCGGAGCAGCCACCGCCAACCTGCTGAAGGAGGCCGGCAACAAGGTCATTGGCGTTGACCTCCGCAACGCCGACGTTGAAGGCGATCTCAGCACCCCCGAGGGCCGTTCCGCTGCCGTAGCCAAGGTCCTTGACCTTTCCGGCGGCACTGTCGACGCCGTGATCGCCTGCGCCGGCATCTCCGCCCCCGCCCCCATCACCGTGGCCGTGAACTTCTTCGGCGTTACCGACTTCCTCACCGCACTGGCACCTGTCCTGGCCAAGAGCAGCGCCCCGCGTGCCGCCGTCGTCAGCTCCATGGCGAGCCTGCAGCCCAACTCCCCCGAGCTGGTTGAGGCGCTGCTGGCCGGCAACGAGGAGGAAGCACTGCGGATCGGCAAGGAGCTCGCAGACAAGGGCCCCCAGACCGGCTACCTCAACTACCCCTCCAGCAAGCGCGCACTCAGCCGCTGGGTCCGCCGCGAAAGCATCACCCCGGTATTTGCCGGTGCCGGCATCCCGCTGAACGCCGTGGCCCCCGGCACCGTCCTGTCCGCCATGACCCGCGAACTCCTGGCCACGCCCGAAAACCGTGCCATGGTGGACGAAAACGTCCCCATGCCGCTGAACGGCCACTCCGAGCCCGAGGTCATTGCCCGGCTGCTCATCTGGCTGACGTCCGAGGAGAACACCCACACCACCGGCCAGACCATCTACACCGACGGCGGCGCCGACGCGACGCTGCGCGGCGACGACATCTGGTCCTAGCCCGTCCCCTGCCGCACCGCTGCGGCAAACACCTCCGGCGCCGGGTATCCCCCGGCGCCGGAGGTGTTTAACGGCAGCATTCGCGTCCCCCGGTACTTTTCTGACATGATGTTGGCATGATGCCAACAGCCCGTCGGCATCATGCCCAAAAAAATACCACTCAAGGGGTACCGATGTTTTTAGCGTTGCGTGAACTGCGTTTCGCCCGGGCCAGATTCGGACTGATGGGCGGCGTCGTCGCCCTCATCGCCGTGCTAATGGTCCTGCTGTCCGGCTTGTCCTCCGGTCTCGTCAACGACGGCGTCTCCGGCCTGAAATCCATGCCGGCAACTGCGTTTGCCTTCAACGAGGGCACCAAGACCGATAATGCCTTCTCCCGCAGCGTGGTGGACGAACAGCAGGCTGCAGTGTGGGCCGAACAGCCCGGCGTGGATGAAGCGGCCCTGATGGGCACTGCCATGATGAACGGCACCACCGGAAACGGCACCCAGGTGGATCTGGCCCTGTTCGGCATTGAACCCGACTCGTTCCTGGCCCCGCAGGTCGGCGAAGGCCGCGGCCTGTCCGCACCGGATGAAATCGTGGTCTCCTCCACCGCGGCAGATGCCGGCCTGAACATTGGTGACGTGGTGACCCTCGAACGCATCGGCGTCGAACTGACCGTGGTCGGCTACACGGACAGCCAGGCGACGTTCGGCCACGTTGACCTCGCTTACCTTCCGCTGGATACCTGGCAGTACCTGGCCAGCGGCCAGAGTGTTCCCGGAGCCCCCGCCAAGGCACAAATGGACGGCGTGAAATTCGACACTGCCAGCACGGTTGCCCTGAAGGCAGCCGACGGTGCGGACATCGACTTTGCGGCAGGAGACGACGCCGCCGGAACAGTCACGTCCACCCTGTCCGAATCCTTCAATGCTTCCCCCGGCTACTCCGCCGAAACCATGACCCTGCAGATGATCCAGGTGTTCCTCTACGCCATCTGCGCCCTGGTCGTTGGTGCTTTCTTCACGGTCTGGACCATCCAGCGCAAACACGAACTCGCAGTCCTGCGCGCCGTAGGCGCCTCCACCGGGTACCTGCTCCGTGACGGCCTGCTGCAGGCAACCATCATCTTGGTGGTCTCCACGGTTGTCGGCATCCTTGCCGGCCTCGCCATGGGCGCCGGGCTGAGCGGGACCGCCATGCCGTTCGCACTGGAACCCGCACCCATCGTGCTGGCCACGGTCCTGACCATCGTGCTGGGCCTGGCCGGCGCCGCCCTGGCTATTGTCCGCATTTCCCGCGTAGATCCCCTGGCTGCCCTTGGAGGACAACGATGAGCACCGCAACCACACAGCAGCAAAATTCCGGAACCCGAACCGGCGGCCTGCTGATCACCTCCGCGAACCTGGCGCTGGGCGACGGCGGCAGCACAGTCCAGGCCCTGGACAATGTTTCGCTGGCCGTCCGGCCCGGGGAAATGGTCGCCGTCGTCGGACCGTCCGGGGCTGGCAAATCCAGCCTCCTAGCGGTAGCCGGCGCCCTCACCGCGCCTGACACGGGCACCGTGCAGGTGAACGGCGTGGACCTCGCAACCCTCGCCAAGGCCGCCCGCGCCAGGTTCCGCCTGCGCGAAATCGGCTTTGTGTTCCAGTCGGGAAACCTGATTCCCGCACTGAACTCCGTCGAACAGCTGAAGCTGATGCAGAAACTGGCCGGCAGCAGCGACGGCCTGGACCCGATGGAACTGCTGGCCGGGGTGGGCATGGAACACAAGGCCAAGAGCCGGCCGGACCAGCTCTCCGGCGGGGAACGCCAGCGCGTGGGCATTGCCCGCTCACTGGTCAACCGGCCGACCCTGCTGCTGGTGGACGAACCCACCGCAGCCCTGGACCGGGCCCGGAGCCAGGACGTGGTGGCCCTGCTGGCCCGGGAAACCCATGAGCGCGGCGTTGCTACAGTTATGGTGACGCACGATCACGACGTCCTGCACCACTGCGACCGCGTAGTCGAAATGGTGGACGGGCGTCTCTCAAGCTAAACCAGCACGAACAGGAGGGCCAAGTGCCCCGAATCTCTGCCCCCACGGTGGCCGAACACCGGGCGGCACAGCAGCGGGCGCTGCTGGATGCGGCGCGCACCCTCCTGGCCCGCACCGGCGAGGCCCCCAGCATGGCCGAAGTGGCCGCGCTGGCGGGCCTCGCCCGGCCCAGCGCCTACCAGTACTACAAGTCCCGCCAGGACCTCCTGCACGCACTGGTCCAGGACGTTTTTCCGCGCTGGACCCGGCGGGTGACGGAAGCCATGGACGCTGAGCCGGACCCGGCGGACCGGATCATGGCCTATGTCCTGACCAACATCGCCCTCGTAGCCGAAGGCGAACACGCCGTGGGCAACGCCCTTGCCGCCGTCGCACCGGGCGAGGAACTGAACAACCAAAGCGCCATGATGCACCGCCAGCTGCTGACCCCGCTGGTGGAAACCCTGACCATGCTCGGCGTCCGGGATCCTCATGTGACCGCCGAACTGATAAACGCCATAGTCCATTCCTCCACCCGGCTGCTGGAATCGGGCACCGGCCGGGAAATCGTCGAGGGCCGGGTCCGCGAACTCCTTGGCCCGTACGTCCGCGAAAACCGCGCCACCGCCGCCCAGGAGGGCACCGCATGAGCAATACCGCACCGCATACGTCCGGCGGAAACGCTGCCGCCGCAAATTCCGCTGGTACTTCCACTGAAAAGACCATCCGGTCCTGGCCCTTGGTCCTCGCGGCGGACCTGGTCCTGATTGTTGTGTTCGCCGCCCTGGGCCGGCGCAGCCATGAGCACGGGCTGGCGCTTGCCGGCATCCTCGGCACGGCCCTGCCCTTTGCTGCCGCGTGCCTGCTCGGATGGGCTGCTGCGCGCGCCTGGCGCCGACCGGTCGCACTGTGGCCCTCCGGCGTCGTCATCTGGCTGGTTACGGTAGTTGCAGGCCTGGGCATCCGGGCACTAACCGGCGGCGGTACGGCCACCAGCTTCATGCTGGTTACCCTCGCTGTGCTGGCAGTGTTCCTGCTGGGCCAGCGGCTGCTCTGGCGCGCCGGTGCCCGCGTGCGATCCCGGCGGATCCACTAGGCTCGAGGTAACGACCCGCGGGCGCACCGCGCGCCCGCACACCGCCGCAGGAAAGGCCCCCGCCATGATCACAGCTTTTGTACTCATCCAGACCGACTCGGCCCGGATCCCGGAATGCGCCGAGGAAATCTCGGAGATCGAAGGCATCAGCGAGGTCTACTCCGTCACCGGCGAATGCGACCTTATTGCCATTGCCCGTGTGCAGCGGCACGAGGACCTCGCCGACGCCATTGCCAACCGGCTGTCCAAGGTGGACGGGGTGATCGGAACCACCACGCAGATCGCGTTCCGGGCCTACTCCAAACACGACCTCGACGCCGCGTTCTCACTGGGCTTCGACAGCTAATATCCGGGCCTGTTCCCCGCCGGTCCCCCGCTTGTCCCCCGCCCGCCGAACCACGGCGCGGCCCTACTGCGTTACCGCCACCCAGCGGTCCAGCGCGGTTTGGGCCGCGCCGCTGTCAATTGAGGCGCAGGCGCGTTCCAGCCCGCGGGCCAGCCGGTGCAGCAGCGGGCCGGCTGCGTCTTCATCCAGTGCCACCAGGGCAGCTGCAGCGTTCAGCACCACCGCGTCGCGCACCGGCCCCTTGTCTCCGGCGAGCACACTGCGGACCACCGCTGCATTGGACGCAGCGTCACCGCCCCGCAGGTCCTCCAGCGTGGCCCGGCTGATCCCGAGATCCAGGGGATCCACCACTGAGTCCTCCACGGCCCCGTTACGGACCTCCCAGACGGTCGAGATACCCGTGGTGGTCATCTCGTCCAGACCGTCCTGGCCGCGGAACACCAGGGCGCGCACGCCGCGCCGGGCCAATACTCCGGCCATCAGGGGTGCCAGCCGTGCATCGGCCACGCCGATCGCGGAGGCGCTGGGGCGGGACGGATTGGTCAGCGGACCCATGAAATTGAAGGCGGTGGCCACGCCCATCTCACGCCGCGGTACGGCGGCAAAGCGCATGGACGGATGGAAGACCTGCGCAAAGCAGAACGTGATGCCTGCTTCCATGGCGGCCCGCGCCACCCGGTCAACGGGAAGGTCAAGACGGACTCCCAGCGCCTCGATGACGTCGGCGGAACCGGACGCCGACGAGGCCGCCCGGTTGCCGTGCTTGACCACCTTGGCGCCCGCCCCTGCGCACACCAGCGCCGCCATGGAGGAAATGTTCACAGTGTTATGGCGGTCACCGCCGGTACCGACAATGTCCAGGGTCTCCCCCGGGATATCGATGGGCCGGGCGCTTGCCAGCATGGCCTCGACCAGCCCGGTGAGTTCGTCAACCGTCTCTCCCTTGGCGCGCAGTGCCACCAGGAACCCCGCAATCTGGGAGTCGGTGGCGTTGCCGGCCATGATCGCGGACATCGCCCAGCGGGTCTGCGCGGTAGTGAGGTGCCTGCCCTCGATCAGCGCCGTAATCAGGCCCGGCCAGGTGTATGTCGAACTCGGATTCGTAGTCACACCCCCTAGGTTATCTACGATTCGTAGAAATTGCTGATTTCTTTCTGAAGCTCCGATTCCGCGCCAATACAGGGATCCGGGGCTTCAGTGCGCGCCGGGGACGCGCCGTTGGCCCTGATCTGTTGGAGAAGTAGGCGGTTTTACCGCCATAATGTCTATGTGACAACAGCGACCCATGCCCCCAGTACCCCGGCTCACCCCACGCTGAACCGCCCCAATATGGTTTCCGTAGGAACCGTGGTGTGGCTCTCCAGTGAACTGATGTTCTTTGCTGCCCTGTTCGCCATGTACTTCACGCTTCGCTCCACCTCGAGCGAACTGTGGGCCATGGAGACGGAGAAGCTGAACGTCCCGTTCGCTTTCGTTAACACGGTGATCCTTGTTTCCAGTTCCTTCACCTGCCAGTTCGGCGTTTTCGCTGCAGAACGACTCCAGGCACGCCGCACCGGAGGGCTTCTGAAGCTTTCCCGCTGGGGCATGACCGAGTGGTTCCTGCTGACCTTCGTACTTGGAGCGATCTTCGTCTCCGTACAGGCTTTCGAATACGCGACGCTGGTTTCTGAAGGCGTATCCCTCTCGTCGAACTCTTACGGTTCCGCGTTCTACCTGACCACCGGTTTCCACGGCCTGCACGTGACCGGCGGCCTGATCGCGTTCCTCTTCATCATCGGCCGTGCCTACGCCGCCAAGCGCTTCGGACACTTCGAAGCAACCTCGGCGATCGTCACCTCGTACTACTGGCACTTCGTTGATGTGGTCTGGATTGCCCTGTTCGTCATCATCTACTTCCTCAAGTAACACTGCTTGAGGACCGCACCCAAGAAATACCCCAAAGTGGCACCTGTTTCCCAAAGACCACATAAGTTAGGAACTACGAAGTGAAGGCACTATCGCAAAGGCGGCGTCATCCCCTCGCAGCAGTAGCGCTGCTGCTGCTGGGACTCCTCGTTACGGGTGGTCTCTATGCCGTAGCCAACGGCGCCAACCAGGCCCAGGCCGCGACCACCACCTACACTGCCGATGACGTCAGCGAAGGCGAGAAGCTGTTCGTCGCCAACTGCGCAACGTGCCACGGCATCGAAGCCACCGGATCCGAGAACGGACCCTCCCTGGTGGGCGTCGGCGCTGCGTCGGTTGACTTCCAGGTCGGTACCGGCCGCATGCCGATGGCCATGCAGGGCCCGCAGGCCCAGCAGAAGCCCGTCCAGTTCAATGAAGAGCAGACGGCAGACCTCGCCGCCTACGTCTCCAGCATCGGCGCCGGTCCCTCCGTTCCGGACTCCGAGTACCTGGAACCGGACACCAGCGACGAAGAGGCTGCCGCCAACGGCGGCGAGCTGTTCCGCGTCAACTGCGCCATGTGCCACAACGCTGCCGCCGCCGGCGGTGCGCTGACCCGCGGCAAGTTCGCTCCGTCCCTGGAGGGCGTCAGCGAGAAGCACATCTACGAGGCCATGGTCACCGGCCCGCAGAACATGCCTGTCTTCAACGACACGAACATCACGCCCGAAGACAAGCAGGACATCATCACGTTCCTGAAGAACATCGAGGCCAACGGCTCTCCCGGCGGAGCGCAGCTCGGCTCGCTGGGACCGGTTTCCGAAGGCCTGTTCATCTGGACCGCAGGTCTGGGAATCATCATCGCTTTCACTATTTGGTTGACCTCCCGGTCTTCCTAACCACCCGCCGCGCTCACCCCCACGGGTGACATCACAGTTACACATAGGTCTATAAATGCAGTTTCAAGAGAAGGATGAGGGGGATCATGGGCGACCATAGTCACGGCAGTCCGAACACCTCGGGCACCGTCGCTACGGCTGGCCAGGGAGAAGAGGAGAAGTTCCAGAATCCGGGACTTCCCCCGCACCGCCCTCGTCTAGCCGACACAAATCCCCGCGCCGAAAAGCGGGCCGAACGGCAGGTCGCAAGCCTGTTCGTCATCTCGGCCATTGGCACGATCGTATTTTTCGTGGGGTACTTCAGCATCCACCTGGATGATGCCAGCATCGCCACGCTGCGGCTGCAGAACATCCTGCTGGGTCTGGGCACGGCATTCGCCATGCTGGGCATCGGCGTAGGTATTGTCCACTGGGCCAAGACCCTGATGCCGGACCACGAAATCGTGGAAGAACGCCACGAGATCCGTCCCGAAGAGGGCCGCGTTATTGCCGAAAAGATGGTGGGCGACATCATCGAGGAGACGGGCATCAAGCGCCGTCCCCTGATCCGCAACACGCTCCTCGGCGCCATGGTCCTGGCACCGCTGCCGGCGATCGCGGTCTTCCGCGACCTCGGCCCGCTGCCCGGCAATACCCTGCGCCACACCATGTGGGACGAGAACACCTACCTGACCCGGGACCCCAGCGGTACCCGGATCAAGGCTTCCGACGTCACCCTGGGCTCGGCGTTCCACGTCATCCCCGAAGGCCTGACGGAACTGGAAGAGCACAAGCTCGAAGAGAAGGCCAAGGCAGTAGTCCTGCTCATGCGCCTTAACCCGGAAGACCTCAACCCCTCCCCCGGGCGCGAGGACTGGGCCGTAGACGGCATCGTCGCCTACTCCAAGATCTGCACCCACGTGGGCTGCCCCGTGGCCCTCTACGAGCAGCAGACGCACCATTTGCTGTGCCCGTGCCACCAGTCGACCTTCGATGTCACGCAGGAATGCAAGGTCATCTTCGGCCCGGCCGGCCACGCACTGCCGCAGCTGCCCATCAAGGTCGACAAAGACGGCTACCTGCAGGCTCAGAGTGACTTCAAAGAGCCTGTCGGACCGAGCTACTGGGAGCGTGGTTAACCGTGAGTGTCCCCTCCGCTACGCCTTACGAAGCCAAGACCCGTCTTGGCCGCGTCACCAACTTCGTTGACTCCCGGGTCAGCGGCTCGGCCATGGTCAAGGAGTTCGGCCGCAAGGTCTTCCCCGACCACTGGTCCTTCATGTTCGGTGAAGTTGCGCTGTACTGCTTCGTCATCCTGCTGCTGACCGGCACCTTCCTGACCTTCTTCTTCGATCCGTCCATGGCGGAAACGCATTACGAAGGCAGCTACGTTCCGCTCAACGGCGTGGAGATGTCTGTCGCCTACGAGTCCTCGCTGAATATCTCCTTCGATATCCGCGGCGGCCTCTTTATGCGCCAGGTGCACCACTGGTCGGCCCTGCTCTTCGTAGCGGCCGTCTCCGTGCACATGCTCCGCGTGTTCTTCACCGGAGCGTTCCGCAAGCCCCGTGAACTGAACTGGGTGGTGGGCGGCGTCCTGCTGATCCTCTCCCTCGCGGCCGGCTTCACCGGCTACTCCCTCCCCGATGACCTGCTCTCCGGCAACGGCCTGCGAATCATCGACGGCGTCATCAAGTCGATTCCCGTAGTGGGCACCTACATCAGCTTCTTCCTGTTCGGCGGCGAATTCCCGGGAACGGATATCATCGGGCGTCTTTACGTCCTGCATATCCTCCTGGTGCCGGCCCTGATCCTGCTGATGATCGCGATCCACCTCTTCATGGTGGTCATCCACAAGCACACCCAGTTCCGCGGACCCGGCCGGACCAACAACAATGTTGTCGGTTACCCGGTGGGCCCGGTCTACGCTGCCAAGGCCGGTGGATTCTTCTTCATCGTCTTCGGCATCATCGCCATCATTGCGGGCTTCTTCACGATCAACCCGATCTGGAACTACGGCCCGTACGATCCCTCGCCCGTGTCCGCCGGTACCCAGCCTGACTGGTACATCGGTTGGGTTGACGGCGCCCTGCGCCTGATGCCCGGCTTCATCGGCGGGTTCCCCTTCGAATGGGTCATCCCGTTCCCGTGGGGCGACAACACGCTCTCCCTGAACGTCCTGCTGCCGGCCCTGGTGCCTGCAGGCCTGGTCTTCACACTGCTGTTCACCTGGCCCTGGATCGAAGCGTGGCTGACCAAGGACAAGCGGGTGCACAACCTGCTCGACCGTCCGCGCAACGCTCCGTACCGCACGGCAGTCGGCGTCGCCGGCATCACGTTCTACTCGGTTATGTGGGCAGCTGCCAGCTCCGACCTCATCGCCACGCACTTCCACGTGTCGCTGAACGACGTGACCTACTGGCTGCGGGTCCTGCTCTTCGTTGGCCCGGTCCTGGCGTTCATCATCACGCGCCGCATCGCCCTGGCGCTGCAGCGCAAGGACCGCGAGATTGTCCTCCACGGCGTGGAGAGCGGACGTATTGTCCGTCTCCCGCACGGCGAGTACATCGAGGTCCACGAGCCGCTGGACGAGTACAAGCGCTACCGCCTGGTGGACTTCGAGTCCTACAAGGCACTGCCGGCCCAGCCGGGCGCCAACGGCAAGGTCTCCGGCAAGGAGAAGCGGCGGGCCAAGCTCTCGCGCTTCTTCTTCGAAGACCGCGTTGCCCCGGTAACGCCGTCGGAGCTTGAAAACGCGCACCACCACGAGTCGCCTGCCGAGGTCGAAGCCAAGGCTGACGACCAGCAGTCGATCGAACAGCACTAACTGCCGCAAGGCGCTTAGCGTAAAGGAAGGCCCCGCCGGATGTCCGGCGGGGCCTTCCTTGTATCTCTGCGATGTTCCGGCTGGCAATCAGGAGAGAGTGAACGGCTCCTTGGAGGGCAGCGGGTACCGGCGGCGCAGCTGATCGGGATCGGCGACCGGCGCGGAACCGATGGTGAGTTTGGTGAAGTCCAGCAGCGGGTCCCGCAGCACAACCTTCAGTCCGGCCACGGCTTTGTTCACATCCGGAACCAGGCAGTAGATGTTCAGCTTCCGCGGCGCGAACTCGCTGTGGTCCACTTCCCCCAGCCCGCGCCAGAGGAAGTAGGAGGAGATAGCCTGGGTGGCCTTGTGCTCAAGGTACCGGTCCCGCTCAGTACCGGTGGCGGACTTCAGCGCGTACTGGGCGATGACCCAGTGCTGCTGCTCCGGCTCCAGTTCCGCATAGCCGTCCTCTTCCGAGGCCACTGCGAACGCATGCAGGAGCCCCTCGGCTGCCTCTGGCGCCACGTCCTGAACCTTGGCTTTGCCTTCATGGCCCACGGGCCCGGAGGTCAGCATAAGCTGCCCTTCGTCCTCCTCGTAAAGCGCTTCACGAAAGTGCAGGACTCCTGCTTCGTCGCGCTTGTACATCCTG
Source organism: Arthrobacter sp. zg-Y1143 (assembly GCF_030125565.1). Classification (NCBI taxonomy): domain Bacteria; kingdom Bacillati; phylum Actinomycetota; class Actinomycetes; order Micrococcales; family Micrococcaceae; genus Arthrobacter; species Arthrobacter sp. zg-Y1143. The sequence continues at coordinate 156,386 of NZ_JASKLW010000006.1, forward strand.
ATGGTTATCATTGCGGTGTTCCTCTTCCTGCTGTGGATTGTGGTGCCGCGGCCTAGGCGCGCGGAAGGCGGCGGGGATGGTACGAGCGCGGGGTGCGTACGCCGGGGCGCTGCAGCGGCACCCAGAGCTTGTAGCGGTCTGCGCGGTAGTAGGACACGGAGTAGTCCACCATCGCCCGGGAGACATAGGCATGCCGCTGGATCTTCAGGACCGGTGCACCCAGTTCTACATTCAGCAGCCGCGCAATGGACGCCGATGCGGCAGTGGCCTCGATGGTGTCCTCACCCCACTCCATCACCAGTCCGTACCGTTCTCCAAGCATGTTGTAGAGCGAGGTGGGAGCCTCCTCCTCGAGGATCCCCGGGACGTAGTGGGCGGGAATGAAGTTCTCGTCCACGCTCATGGGTTCGCCGTCGGCCAGCAGCTGGCGCCTGAAGCGCACCACCGGCTGTCCGGGGTCTATCTGCAGCTCACGGGCCACCAGCTGGGACGCTCCGGTCTGCTCGAAGCTGAGCACATGGGCATCCGGAACCATGCCGCGGCGGTGCATTTCCTCGGAGTAGGAGGTCAGCTGGATCTGCAGGTCCATCTTCTTGCGTGCCACGAAAGTTCCCAGCCCCACGACGCGTTCCAGGACACCGTCGGCAACGAGGGCGTCTACGGCCTGGCGGATGGTCATACGGGCGACGGCGAAGTGCTCCGCCAGTTCCCGCTCGGACGGGATGATCTCCCCCGCACCGGCGTGGTCCTCCACGAACCGGCGGAGAATGGCCTGCAGCTGGATATGCTTGGCGACACCGGCTTCCGGATCGATGGATTCGGTCAGCAGCAGAAGCCGGCGGTTGCTCACTGGGAAGCTCCCTGGCCGGCTAGAATTTTCCGCATTCTTCTACTCCGCCCCTTCGGCTGGGAAAACACGTGCCGTCTAAGGATACCGGGAGGTCTCCCCGCCCTGCTCCGCAGGGTAGGCCGCCAGCGCGTGCAGGAACCTGTTGAGGGATCCACCCAGGTTCCAGCCGGAGCCGAGCCGTTCCAGTTCCGCGCGGGCCTGCGGACCAGGGGCATGCAGGCGCGCCCCAGCGGCCTCCAGCGCCGGAACGGGAAGGTCGCGCACCACATGCACCACGGCCGGTGCCGCCTGCAGGTACTCCCCCGCTGCGGCCAGCTTGGCACGGACCGGTGCCGCCAGCCCGCTGCCCGGATCCGCCGCGGCCGCCAGCAGCCCGTCCAGGCTTCCGTACTCCCCCAGCAGCTGTGCCGCGGTCTTTTCACCGATCCCAGCCACCCCGGGCAGCCCATCGGAAGCGTCCCCGCGCAGCGTCGCATAGTCGGCGTATTGGCTGGGCAGCACCCGGTACCGGCCCACCACAGATGCCTCCGTCAGAACTTCGAGGTTCTTCATCCCGCGTGCCGTATAGAGCACCCGTACCTCCCGGTCATCGCTGACCAGCTGGAACAAGTCACGGTCGCCCGTCACCACGTCCACCGGCATTCCTGCCAACTGGGCGTAGGTGCCGATGACGTCGTCGGCTTCGTGGTCATCGGCGCCCACCAGGGCAATGCCTGCCACTGTAAGGATCTCCCGGATCATCGGAATCTGGGCGGTCAGGCCCTCGGGCACGGTTTCAGTGTCCCCGTCCGGGGAAGCGGCTGCCACGCGTTGGGCCTTGTACCCGGGCAGCAGGGCAACCCGCCACGCCGGGCGCCAGCTGTTGTCCCAGCAGGCCACAAGGTGGGTCGGCCCATACTCGGTGCTCAGGCGGGCGATCATGTCCAGCAGTCCCCGCACGGCATTCATCGGGGTTCCGTCGGCCCGGCGGATGGTGTCCGGAACGCCGTGGAAGGCACGGAAGTACAGGGAGGCGGTATCAAGCAGCATAAGTCGGGAAGCCATATCCGCACCCTACACACCGGGGGCAAGCAAAAAGGAGGACCCGCAGTTTCCTGCGGATCCTCCCTGAGATGCTGCTTGTCTAAGCTGCCGTGTTCGAACCTGCCCTAGTGGGCGTGGTTTCCGCGGCTGTATTCGAAGACCCAGCCAACCAGTGCAATGACGGCAAGGCCGGCACCGATGAACAGGATCCACCAGCCAACTGCCATACCGAGGAATCCGATGGCAGCGGAGATACCCAGCAGCAGCGGCCACCAGCTCCACGGGCTGAAGAAGCCCTGCTCGCCGGATCCCTCATGGATTTCGGCGTCGAGCCGATCCTCCGGGCGGGGACCCACGCGGCGGCCGGTGAAGCCGATGTAGAAGGCGATCATGCCCGACATAGCTGCCGTCAGGAAGAGGGCGAGGTAACCAACGGGTTCCGTCCACTCCACCATGTAGCCGTAGATCACGCCGACAACCAGGAAGAACGGTGTCAGGTAGCTGAAGAGTTTAGTCTCTACCTTCATTTGACCTTTTCCTTCCGGTCACCGGGGCCGAAGACCTTGGCCGCAGCTGATTCGTCGGTAACGTGCTGCTGCAGTTCGGGGTGGTGCAGGTCCAGGGCCGGACGCTCCGAACGGATGCGGGGCAGCGAAGTGAAGTTGTGGCGCGGCGGCGGGCAGGACGTAGCCCACTCGAGGGATCCGCCGAAGCCCCACGGATCATCCACTTCAACCTTCTTGCCGTGGCGCCAGGTGATGTACACGTTCCACAAGAACGGGATCATCGAGGCGCCCAGGACGAAGGAGGCAATGGTGGAGAACTGGTTCATGGCCGTGAAGTTATCCTCCACCAGGTAGTCGGCATAGCGGCGCGGCATACCAATGACGCCCAGCCAGTGCTGGATGAGGAAGGTGCCGTGGAAGCCGACGAACAGGAGCCAGAAGTGGATCTTGCCCAGACGCTCGTTGAGCATCTTTCCGGTGAACTTAGGCCACCAGAAGTAGAAGCCGGCGAACATCGCGAATACCACGGTGCCGAAGACCACGTAGTGGAAGTGGGCAACTACGAAGTAGGTGTCCGAGACGTGGAAGTCCAGCGGCGGGGAGGACAGGATGATGCCGGTCAGACCGCCGAAGAGGAAGGTGATCAGGAAGCCGATGCTCCAAAGCATGGGGGTTTCGAACGTGATCGATCCCCGCCACATGGTGCCAATCCAGTTGAAGAACTTCACGCCGGTAGGCACGGCAATCAGCATTGTCATGAATGCGAAGAACGGCAGCATAACTGCGCCGGTCACATACATGTGGTGCGCCCAGACGGTCACCGACAGTGCAGCAATGGCGATGGTTGCGTAAACCAGGCCCTTGTAGCCGAAGATCGGCTTGCGGCTGAAGACCGGGAAGACTTCGGACACGATGCCGAAGAACGGCAGGGCGATGATGTACACCTCGGGGTGGCCGAAGAACCAGAACAGGTGCTGCCACAGGATGGCACCGCCGCGCTCCGGATCGAAGATGTGCGCCCCGAACCGGCGGTCTGCACCGAGGGCGAACAGGGCTGCTGCCAGCGGCGGGAAGGCCATGAGAACCAGGATGGCCGTAACCAGCGTGTTCCAGGTGAAGATCGGCATACGCCACATGGTCATGCCCGGGGCACGCATGCAGATGATGGTGGTGATGAAGTTGACCGCACCGAGGATGGTGCCGAAACCGGACAGTGCCAGGCCGAAGACCCAGAGGTCACCGCCTACGCCGGGAGAGAATGTCGTGCTCGACAGCGGGGTGTAGGCGAACCAGCCGAAGGATGCGGCACCCTGCGGGGTGATGAACCCGGCCACCGCGATGCTGCTGCCCAGCAGGAAGAACCAGAAGGCCAGTGCGTTCAGCCGCGGGAAGGCGACGTCGGGGGCACCGATCTGAAGGGGCATGATGACGTTCGCAAAGCCCGAGAACAGCGGCGTGGCGAACATCAGGAGCATCACGGTGCCGTGCATCGTGAACAGCTGGTTGTACTGGTCCTTGGTCTGCAGGATCTGCATACCCGGCTCAAAGAGCTCCGCACGGATGACCAGGGCCATCACGCCTGCGAGGCAGAAGAAAATAAATGAGGCAATCAGGTACATGTACCCAATCGTCTTGTGGTCAGTGGAGGTGATCCAGTTGACGACGATTCGTCCCTTGGAGACGGGTACTACGCGGGGTGCAACCCTGGTGCCGGAATCTTCCGAAGTGTATTCGAGAGTAGTCATAGCGTCCTCCTACCTCCTAACTTCGCTTGATTCTGAGTTGTACTGGCGGTCGTACTCGCCGGTCACCTGGCCGTCGGGCAAGGTGGCAACGTAGTCGTTGTAGTCGTCTTCGCTGAGGACCTCTACGTTGAAGAGCATTTCGGAGTGGTACTCGCCGCAGAGCTCGGCGCACTTGCCGTCAAAGGTTCCGGTCTTGCCGGTTTCCAAGGTGATGACGTTGGTGCGGCCCGGGTAGATGTCCATCTTCTGCAGGAACGCAGGCACCCAGAAGGAGTGCTGGACGTCGCGGGTGTTCAGCTGCAGTTCGATCGTCTTGTCGACGGGCAGTACCAGTGTCGGGAACTCGTCGGCAGAGACTTCCTGACCGTCCAGGTTAACCTGGGTGCCCTGGTAGTACTTGTCTTCGTTGACGTAGTTGAAGTCCCAGGACCACTGCTTGGCGCGGACGTCTACGACGACGTCGGGATCATCACTGCGCTCGTTGATCGCCTGGATGTCCTGGTTGGTGAAGTAGAACAGCACCAAAACCATGAACAGCGGAACCGCCGTGTAGAAGATTTCCAGCGGCAGGTTGTAGCTGAGCTGGCGGGGGTATCCGGTCTCATTCTTGCGCCGGCGGTAAGCGACCATGCACCACAGGATCAATGCCCAGGTGAGGATACCTACAGCCAGGGCAGCAATCCATGAGTTGACCCAAAGGTCCATGATGCGGCCGGTGTGGTTAGTGGTGTCGCGGTCCGTAGGCAGCCAGCCCTTTTGGACTTCCGATGAACACCCCGATAAAAACAACGCGCCGGCCGACGTTACGGCTGAGATCTTTAAGATCCTGGCGCGTCGGCTGCTGGTTCGGTCCTGCGAACTCACAGACGGCCCTTCCTCTTGTTGCGTGCAAGTGCTGCCCGGCCGGGGACAAAAAAGTTCCCGGTTGCAGGCATTAGTTTTACTACTACGTGTAGAGCTTACCCGTACGGGCGGCCATCCAGTGACAGATCGCCGCCGCGCCGGGGAAATAAAGCTCTGCTTTTAGGGCCGTCGGGCCGGTGTGTCAGTGGAAGGAGTCTCCACAGGCGCACGAGCCGCCCGCATTCGGGTTGTCGATGGTGAAGCCCTGCTTCGAGATGGTGTCCTCGAAGTCGATGGATGCCCCGGAAAGGTAGGGAACGCTCATCTTGTCCACAATGACCTCGACGCCGTCGAAGTCCCGGACGGCGTCGCCGTCCAGGACCCGCTCGTCAAAGTACAGCTGGTAGATAAGTCCCGAGCAGCCGCCGGGCTGGACAGCAACGCGGAGACGGAGGTCCGTACGGCCCTCCTGCTCCAGCAGGCTGCGGACCTTCTGTGCGGCTACGTCCGAGAGCATCACTTCGTGCGTGGGCAGCTCAGTATCTGCCGCAGCGGTGATGTTTTCGCTGGTGGAAACGCTCATAGTTTCTCTCTTTCCTCAGCTGGTTTCCCGCTGGCAGGCCGTCGCGCCTGCCGCAGGCCGAAACCAGTGTCTCAATGGTACGTCCGGTATCCCCCAACGATCTAACAGATACCGGGGACTGATCCATTCCCCCGGTCATCCGTGCGCCCCGGCTGCCGGCCGATCAGCCTTCGCGTGCACCCAGGCGGGCCAGCAGCAGTGCTTCGGCCAGGATCGCGTTCCGGAAGTCGTTCAGGTCCAGCGATTCGTTGGCGCTGTGTGCCCGGGAATCCGGGTCCTCCACCCCGGTGATGAGGATCTGAGCGGACGGGAACAGCTCCACCAGGTCTGCAATGAACGGAATGGAGCCGCCCATGCCCGACTCCACGGGCTCCACTCCCCACGCGCGGCCCAGTGCCCACAGTGCGGTCCGGGCCGCACTGGCACTGGTGTCGGTGGCGAAGGCGTTGCCCTTCTCCCCCGGTGTGAAGGTGACCTTCGCGCCGAACGGTGCATTGGCCTGCATGTGGGCTTCAATGGCTTCCATGGCTGCTTCCGGGCTCTGGCCGGGAGCAAGGCGCAGGCTGAACTTGGCACGCGCCTTGGGCTGAATGGTGTTCGAGGACATCGCGACCGTGGGGACGTCGATGCCGATGATGGACAGTGCCGGCTTGGTCCACAGGCGGGAGGCGATTGACCCGGTACCGGCCAGCTGCACGCCGTCGAGCAGCGAGGAATCGGCGCGGAAATCGGCTTCGGGGTAGTCCACGGCCGCGTCGTCGGTGGCGACGAGCCCGGAGATGGCGACGTCGCCGTCGGCGTTGTGGAAAGTGGCGATCAGCCGGGCGAGCAGCGTGGGCGCATCCAGCACGGGACCGCCGAACATACCCGAGTGCACGGCGTGGTCCAGCACCTGGACTTCCACTGTGCCGTCCACCAGTCCGCGCAGGCTGGTGGTCAGGGCCGGAACGCCCACCTTCCAGTTGCCCGAGTCCGCCACCACAATGACGTCTGCGCGCAGCAGGTCCTGGTAGGTCTCCAGGAAGGTGCGGAAGGTCGGCGAACCGGCTTCTTCCTCTCCTTCAATGAACAGGGTGACGCCTACGCCGGACTCTTCGCCCAGGACGTCCTCCAGCGCACGCAGGGCACCGATGTGCGCCATGATGCCGGCCTTGTCGTCTGCAGCGCCGCGGCCGTAGAGCCGCCCGTTGCGTTCCTCGGCGCTGAAGGGATCGGATTCCCAGAGGTCCGGGTCTCCCGGCGGCTGCACGTCGTGGTGCGCGTAGAGGAGGACGGTGGGAGCGCCGGGGCGGGCCGGGCGGCGGGCGACGACGGCGGGGCCGCCGGGGGTTCCGTTGTTGTCCACGCGGAGTACCTGCACGTCTTCGATGCCGGCTTCGCGGATCAGCTCCGCCACGGCGGCGGCGCTGCGGTTCAGGTGCTCGGGGTCAAAAGAGTCCCACGCGATGCCCGGGATGCTGACCAGGGACTTGAGCTGCTCGACGGTCCGCGGGAAGTCTGCGGCCACGCTGGCGCGCAGGGCGTCCTCATGGATCTGCGCGGGAATGGGGTCTTGTGCGGGGTTGGAAGTCATAGCCAAAACCCTACAATCTTTCACGGTATCCTTGGGTTGTGTTCGGACGAAAGAAAGAAGCGCCCACCGCGCAGGAAACTGTGGACCAGGCTGTCGCCGCTGAAGCCGGCGCCAGGGAACGTGCCGGCAAGGGCGCTCCCACACCCCGCCGCAAGGACCAGGAAGCCGCACGCCGGCGCCCCCTGGTGCCCGATGACCGCAAGGCGGCAAAGGCTGCTGCCCGCGACTCCATGCGGGCGGAACGGCTGAAGACCCGCCAGGCCCTGGACACCGGCGACGAGCGTTATCTTCCGCTGCGCGACAAGGGCCCCAACCGCAGGTTCATCCGCGACATTGTCGACGCCCGCCGCAACGTGGGTGAATACGTCATGATCGCGGCCCTGGTGTTCGTCATCTTCAGCTTCATCCAGAACGTAGATGTCCAGCTGTTCGTGATGGCCGCCTTCTGGGTGCTGATCCTGGCTGTTATCGCCGACAGCTTTATGCTGCGGCGCCAGATCCGCAAGCGTCTCACCTCAAAGTTCGGCGGTCCCAACTCCGGCGATGTCTGGTACGGGGTGTCCCGCTCCCTGCAGCTGCGCCGCTTCCGGCTCCCGAAGCCGCAGGTTGCGCGCGGGCAGTACCCCTCCTGACCCGTTCCGCTTGGCGGAAGGGGGAAGGGCCGACGGCGGCCCTTCCCCCTTTTTTTGTGCCTGCTCTCCAGGCCTGCTTTCCAGGCCTGCTTTCCAGGCCTGCTCTTCAGGCCTGCTCTCCGGGCGCCGCCTAGCCGCGCGCCAGTGCCCGGTTGATGCGTGCCGCCCAGAACGGACCTTCATAGAGGAAGGCCGTGTAGCCCTGCACCAGGGTTGCCCCGGCAGCCAGGCGTTCCCGGACATCCGCTGCGGTTTCCACTCCCCCGACGGAGATGATCGCGCAGCCGCTGCCTTCCAGCCGGGCATACAGCCGGCGCAGGACCTCAAGGGAACGCCGTTTCAGCGGTGCGCCGCTTAGTCCGCCGACACCGCAGGAGATCACCTGCTCCGGGTCCGTGGCCAGGTTTTCCCGCGTGACGGTGGTGTTGGTGGCAATCACCCCGTCCAGTCCCAGTGACAGCGCCAGTTCCGCGACGTCGTCAATATCCTCATCCGTCAGGTCCGGCGCGATTTTTACCAGCAGCGGCACATGCCGGCCCGCGGCGTCGTCCGCAGCATTGCCCACCTGCGTGAGCAGCGGCCGCAGGGAACTGATGTCCTGCAGCAGGCGCAGGCCGGGGGTGTTTGGCGAGCTGACGTTGACGGCGAGGTAGTCCGCGTGCGGCGCCAGGGTGCGTGCACTGGTGAGGTAGTCCTGCACAGCGTCGGCCAGGTCCACCTTTTTCGTCTTGCCGATGTTGATCCCGATCACGGGACGGGGCTCACCGAAGGTGCGGGCCAGCGCCCTCCGCGCTTTGTCCAGGCGCGGGGCGACGGCGGCGGCGCCGTCGTTGTTGAAACCCATCCGGTTGATGACCGCACGGTCTTCGACCAGGCGGAAGAGCCGGGGTTTGGCGTTGCCCGGCTGCGCCTGCGCGGTGACCGTGCCTACTTCCACGTGGCCGAAGCCAAGGTTCGCCAGGGCACCGATGCCGGAACCTTCCTTGTCGAACCCGGCGGCCAGGCCGAAGGGCGAGGGGAAGGACAAGCCGAGGGCCTCGGTGCGCAGACCTGCCGCCGGCCGCATCAGGCGGCGCATCACGGGTGCTGCGGGAGTCCGGGCTGCCGCGCGGATCAGCGCAAAACCGATCCGGTGGGCCCGCTCGGGATCCATGCCGGAGAAAACGAGACGGAAGAAGGTGGGATAGATGCGCATACTCCAAAGAATCCCAGACCCGGCACGTCCGGCCAAACCCTGCCCGCCGCTGCTGCACGCTCCGCTATTGTCGAAGGCATGCACCACGATCAGCCCAACTGGAAACCCGACGTCCTGGGCGAGGGATTCCGGAGTATGACGCTGGACCTCGGGGCAGACGAGGAAGGCCCGCTGGTTGCCACCCTGGTCTCCTATGTACCGGTGCAGGCGGCACCGCCCACGGGGACCGTGGATACCGTTCTCTACCTGCACGGCTGGAGTGACTACTTCTTCCAGGCGGAGCTTGCCCGCTTCTGGGCGGAACAGGGTGCGGTGTTCTACGCACTTGACCTGCGCAAGTACGGCAGGAGCCTGAGGCCGGGACAATCCGAAGGCTACGTGAGCGACCTCGCCGAGTATAACGCCGACATCGAAGCGGCGCTGGCCGCCGTCGCCGAGGATGTGCAGGCCCGGTGCGGTGCCGATGCAACGGTCCGGACCACGCTGATGGCACATTCCACCGGGGGGCTGGTCGCCGCGCTGTGGGCGCACCGCAACCCGGGCCGGCTCCGGGCCCTGATCCTGAACAGCCCGTGGCTGGAAATCAGCGGCAGTTCAATGCTCCGCTTCGCCACCAGCGGGCTGGTGGAACCGGTGGCACGACGCCGGCCCAAAACGCGGTTGAAGATCCCCGAATTCGGTTTCTACTTCCGCAGCATCAGCGCCGAAATGGACGGGGAGTGGCCCGTAGACCCGGCCTGGCGTCCGCCCTTCAGCTTCCCGGTGCGGGCAGGCTGGATTCGGGCCGTGCTGGCCGGGCACGCACGCGTGGCCCGGGGACTGGACATCAACGTGCCCGTCCTGATGCTCGCCTCTGCGGCCTCCACCATCGCCCCCGCCTGGAATCCGCAGATGCTGCGCACCGACAGCGTCCTGGACGTCTCCCTGATGGTCCAGCGCGCGGTGCTGTTGGGTCCGGAAGTCACTGTGTACCGGTTCGACGGCGCCCTCCATGACACCTTGCTTTCCGCGCTGCCGGTCCGGACCCGCGTATACGCAGGCATCCAACGCTGGGCCTCCGCGTTTGTGTTCGGCGGCTAGGCCCCGGCGGCCTCATCTACTGCGGCCGGGTCGGCTGCGGCCTGGCCGAGGGCGGCCTGATCGACGGCGCCGCCGTACCTGCGGTCGCGCCGGGCATAGATCTCCACCGCTTCCCACAGGGTCCGCCGGTCCACATCCGGCCAAAGCGTGTCCATAAAGACCATTTCAGCGTAGGCCGACTGCCAGAGCATGAAGTTGGAGAACCGCTGCTCCCCCGAGGTGCGCAGGAACAGGTCAACGTCCGGAAGGTCCGGTTCGTCCAGGTACTTCTGGATGGTCTTTTCGCTGATGGACCCCGGCCGCAGCCGCCCCTTCTGCACATCTGCGGCAATCGCGGCCACGGCGTCGGCAATTTCTGCCCGCCCGCCGTAATTCACGCACATGTTCAGCGTGCATACCGTGTTGCCGCGGGTGGCCTCCTCAGCGGTCTCCAGTTCCTTCACCACGCTCTGCCACAGCCGCGGGCGGCGTCCGGACCAGCGGATCCGGACGCCCCATTCGTTCAGCTGGTCCCGCTGGCGCCGCAGTACGTCGCGGCTGAAGCCCATCAGGAAGCGGACTTCTTCCGGGGAGCGTTTCCAGTTTTCGGTGGAGAAGGCGTAGACGGAGACGTGCCGGATACCCATTTCGATGGCGCCTGCCATCACGTCCAGCAGTGCCGCCTCGCCGGCGCGGTGCCCCTCGGTCCGGGGCAGTCCGCGCTGGTTGGCCCAGCGTCCGTTGCCGTCCATCACAATAGCCACGTGCGCGGGCACCAGCTCCGCTGGCACCGGCGGCGGCACCGCGCCTGAGGGATGCGGTGTGGGCCGGATAACCGGCATTGCCGGAACGGCGGAGGGGGATTTTGAACGCAAGGTCAGACACGCTCCACGTGTTGAAGGGACCGCAGCACCCGTTCCAGGTGCCACTGCAGGTAACCGGCCACCAGCCCGGCGGATTCGTGCCGCGGCTGTGGTCCGGAAGCATCGGCTGCCGGCCAGTCGCCGCTGAGCAGCGCCGCCAGCAGCGTCATGGTTTCGGGGGACGGCGACGCCGAGCCGGGCGGGCGGCACACCGGGCAGACCGCTCCGCCCAGCGGCGCTGAAAAAGCGGTGTGCGGACCCGGCGCACCGCACCGGGCGCAGTCGGTGAAGCTCGGCGCCCACCCCGCCGTGGCCAGCGCGCGCAGCAGATATGAGTCCAGGATCAGTTCCGGGGCGTGCGCACCGCGGCTCAACGCGGCAAAGGCGCCGATCACCAGCTGGTAGTGCGCCTTGGCCGACTCGCCGTCAATGTCGGTGAGCCGTTCGGCCGTTTCGGCGACGGCGGCGGCGGCCGTGTAGCGGGCGTAGTCGGATACTATGCCGTGCCCGTAGGCGCCCTTGGTCTGGGCTTGGGTGACGATGTCCAGGTTCCGGCCGTGCGAGAGCTGGAGTTCGGCCACCATAAAGGGTTCCAGCCGCGCCCCGAACTTGCTCGAAGTCCGCCGCACGCCCTTGGCCACGGCGCGCACCTGGCCGTGCTCGCGCGTCAGCAGCACGAGGATGCGGTCCGCCTCGCCCAGCTTGTGGGTTCGCAGGACCACGGCATCATCACGGTAGGTGCGGGATGCGAAGGATTTGGCCACCCGGCTATTTTCCCACGTCCGGACGTCCCGGCGGACACTGCCGCCGGGCGCGTCCGGACACCGTTGCGAAGGGCAGGATCAGCCCTGGTCCCGGATGGCCCGGTTGACCGCGGAAATGACCGCTTTCAGCGCGGACATGGTGGTGTTGGGGTCTATTCCCACACCCCACAGCACCCGCTCCCCCACAGCGAGTTCCACGTAGGCCGCCGCGTGCGCGTTGCCGCTGGCCGACAGTGCGTGCTCGGTGTAATCCAACAGGCGCACGTCGATGCCGTCCTGACCCAGGATTTCCAGCAGTGCGGCAATGGGACCGGTTCCACTGGCCATCCGCCGCTGGGAGACGCCGTCAACACTCAGGGTGGCGGTCAGGTTGAAGCGGCCGTCCGCGGGTGTGTCGGCGTTCACGGAGATCAGTTCATAGTGTCCCCACGCGGCGGCGTCGGACTCCGGAGTGTGCGGCAGGTACTCGTCCTGGAACACCTTCCACAGCTCAGCACCGGTGATCTCGCCGCCGGCAGTATCGGTGCGGCGCTGGATGACGCCGGAGAACTCGATCTGCGCGCGCCGCGGCAGGTCCAGGAAGTGCTCGTTCTTAAGCAGGTAAGCCACCCCGCCCTTGCCGGACTGGGAGTTGACCCGGATAACCGCTTCATAGCTGCGGCCAATGTCCTTGGGGTCAATCGGCAGGTACGGAACGCCCCACGCAATTTCGTCCACGGTTTTGCCTTCGGCGGCGGCGTCTTTCTCCATGGCCTCGAAGCCCTTTTTGATGGCGTCCTGGTGGGAGCCGGAGAAGGCCGTGAACACCAGGTCGCCGCCGTAGGGGGAACGCTCGGGCACGGGCAGCTGGTTGCAGTACTCAACGGTGCGCCGGATTTCGTCCATGTCGGAGAAGTCGAGCTGCGGGTCGATGCCCTGGCTGAACATATTCATGCCCAAGGTCACCAGGTCCACGTTGCCGGTGCGCTCACCGTTGCCGAACAGGCAGCCCTCAATCCGGTCCGCCCCGGCCAGGTAGCCCAGCTCCGCTGCGGCCACACCGGTCCCCCGGTCATTGTGCGGATGCAGGGAGAGGATCACCGAGTCCCGGCTGGCGAGGTTGCGGTGCATCCACTCGATGGAGTCCGCGTAAACGTTGGGGGTGGTCATTTCGACGGTGGCCGGCAGGTTCAGGATCATCTGCCGGTCCGGGGACGCTTCCAGCACCTCGGCGACGGCGTCGGAAATGCGTGCGGCGAAGTCCAGTTCGGTGCCGGTGTAGGACTCCGGGGAGTATTCATACGTGACGTCGACGCCGCGCAGCTGTTCCTCGTACTTTTTGCACAGGCGGGCACCGCTGAGCGCAATGTCCACGATCCCGTCCCGGTCGGTGTTAAAGACCACCCGCCGCTGCAGGATCGAGGTGGAATTGTAGAGGTGCACAATGGCCCGGTCTGCGCCTTCGAGCGATTCGTAGGTCCGCTCGATCAGGTGTTCGCGGGACTGGGTGAGGACCTGGATGGTCACGTCGTCCGGGATCCGGTCGCCTTCAATGAGCTGCCGTACAAAGTCGAAGTCCAACTGGGATGCGGAGGGGAAACCGACCTCGATTTCCTTGAAGCCCATTTTCACGAGCAGGTCGAACATCTTGTGCTTGCGCTCGGGAGTCATGGGGTCAATGAGGGCCTGGTTGCCGTCCCGCAGGTCCACCGCGCACCAGCGCGGCGCCTTGGTGATGAGTTTGCCGGGCCACGTCCGGTCCGGCAGGTCCACGTTGATCTGCTCGTGGAACGGTACGTACTTGGACGTCGGCATGCCCGAGGGCTGCTGTGCGTTGCGCATGGTGTTGGTTTGGCCTTTTCTCGTCGATCATCAGAAACGGTGGCCGGGCAACACGAACTCCGCAGCGGGGGGTCGGCCTAAGCAGGTGCTTGTGGAGCCTCGCCGCGGCAGCTAAGGAGAAGGATCTCTGCGTGCACGTGATCACACTAACACGCAGGCGATCCCCCGCTTCAAATGTTAGTTTCCAAATGCGGACTGGCACGTAACCTGCGCAGCGGTCTGGCCGCTCAGGTCACCGACGTCGCCCAGGTCCTTCATGGCGGAGCCGGAGGCGAAGTCCGCTCCGATCTCCACGGAAACACCCGTGTAGGCCGCACTAAGGACCACCTGCACGTCCGGGATATTCAGGGTCCGGGCCACTTCCAGCGCCATCTCCTCATAGCCGTAACCATAGAAGATCTGCGTTGCCGGACTCTGCGTGGACGCCGTGCCGCCGGCCAGTGCCTGGACAAACCCCTTCGAGAGCAGGACTTCGGCTACAGCCTTGTCCCGTCCCGAAGCGCCGGAGGCGTTCACCAGCGTGACGGGCACAGTTGCCGGATCCACCACCGGAACCGTGGGCTCCTCTGTGACCGGCATGCCGGTGGCTGCGTCAGTAGAGGCATCCGTCGGGGTCCCGGTGGTTCCAGGTGCGGTGGGCTCTGCGGTCACACCCTGGTCGGAGACCAGTGCGTCAAAGAGCGGCTGCGCCTTTTCCTCGTCAAGCACGAGGCGGTTCGGGTCCAGTTCCCAGGGCACCACCGGAGCGGTCACGAACGCCACCTTGCCCAGGTCCACGTCCTTGAGCCGGGTGGCGAGGGAAACCAGGTCCGGAATCTGTGCCAGGCCCTCGTCCACGGTGAGGTTCTTGGTGACCGTCTCGGCCATGGAGTACAGCTTCGGCAGGTTGTTCAGCGTACCTTCGTCCTTGACCTTGCGGACCATGGAGGCCAGGAAGCTCTGCTGGGCGCGGATACGGCCTTCGTCGCCGCCGTTGCCGAATCCGTGCCGGGTGCGCAGGAACGCCAGTGCCTGTTCGCCCTGGACGGTGCTGACACCAGCGGGAAGATCCAAACCTGAAAGCGGGTCATTAACCGGCTGGTTGACGCACACCTCCACGCCGCCGAGCGTGTTCGACAACTCCTTCACGGCATCGAAGTCGGCCATCATGAAGTGGTCGATGGTCAGGCCGGTCAGTTCGTTGATGGCTGCAACCGTGCAGCCCGGGCCGCCGTTGCCCAGGGCGCCGTTGAGCTGGCCCAAGTCCATGGCGTCATAAACAACGCCGGAGGCCGGATCTTCACACTGGGGCAGCGGGACCAGCAGGTCGCGGGGGAAGCTCACCACGGTGACGTTGGAGCGGTCCGCGGAGAGGTTCACCAGCATCATCACGTCGGAGTTGTTCGAGTTCTGCCCGTCGCGGTTGTCGGTGCCCAAGACCAGGATCTGCATGGGATCGGTGTTGGCATCCACCTGCTCAACCGGAGCGTCACCCGAACCCAGGTTCAGCGGCTCGGTGTCAAAGTTGCCCTGCAGCCGCATTACCTGCACCACGCCGAAAACGACGCCGGCCACGAGGACCAGCGAAAGGAGGGCAGCAATACCCTTGAGGACCGGATGCCCGGCGGAGGCCCGCCGGGAAAGATGCCTGCCACCCGGTTCCGCGGAACCGCCTGTCCTGGCACTGGTATTTCCCAAGGGGCCGCCGCCCGTTGCGGCACGGCGAGATGACATAGCCGGTCCCCTTCATGAATCGATATGCTCAAACGAATGTACAAAGTGTACGGGCTGACCCTGTGAGTTACGCGGGGGCAGGCACCGTGGCGGCCGGAAGAGCCGGCCGGAGCGGAGCTAAAACCCCAGCTTCACCAGCTGCTTGGGGTCCCGCTGCCAGTCCTTGGCGATCTTGACGTGAAGGTCAAGGTACACCTTCGTGCCCAGCAGCGCCTCGATGCCGCGGCGCGCAGTTGTTCCAACGTCCCGCAGGCGGGACCCGCCGCGGCCGATGATAATGGCCTTCTGGGAAGAACGCTCTACGTACAGGTTCACGCGTACGTCCAGCAGCGGGTTCTCCTCGCTGCGGCCTTCGCGGGGAACAATTTCCTCCACAACCACGGCAAGGGAGTGTGGCAGCTCATCCCGCACGCCCTCCAGGGCGGCTTCGCGGACCAGTTCTGCCACCATGACGGCCTCGGGCTCGTCCGTCAGCTCTCCGTCCGGGTACAGCGGCGGCGAGGCAGGCATGTGGCCGGCCAGCACGTCCGCTACGGTACCGACCTGGAAACCGTCCGCAGCAGAGACGGGTACGACGTCGGCCCAGCCGGCCTCGCCCAGCACCTCATTGCCCAGCGCGGTGACAGACATCAGCTGCTTGGCCAGTGCCGCGCGGTCCACCAGGTCGGTCTTGGTGACCAGGGCAATCACGGGAGTGCGTTTCAGTGCCGCCAGCTGGGCGGCAATGTAGCGGTCGCCGGGGCCTACGGCTTCGTTGGCCGGCAGGCAGAACCCGACGGCGTCGACCTCAGCCAGGGTGTCAGCCACCAGCTCGTTGAGCCGCTTGCCCAGCAGGGTGCGGGGGCGGTGCAGTCCCGGGGTGTCCACGAGGATCACCTGTGAGTCTTCGCGGTGCACGATGCCGCGGATGGTGTGCCGGGTGGTCTGCGGCTTGGCGGAGGTAATCGCCACCTTGGAACCGACCAGCGCATTGGTCAGGGTGGACTTGCCGGCATTGGGCCGGCCCACCAGGGAAACGAATCCTGCGCGGAACTGCGGTTCAGTCATTACGGGGTACCAATTCTGTAGAGCGGGAGCGCGGGGCCGGGTTCTGGCCCTCATCGCTGGATTCTTCGGAGTCTTCCGGGGAAGCGGCCTTCCAGGCCAGGACATGTGAAACCCGGTTGCGCCGGCCTTCCAGGCGTTCGGCGTGGAGGACGATGCCTTCCACTACCACCTCGGAACCGACAATCGGGACGCGGCCGAGGGCTTTGGCCAGCAATCCGCCAACCGTATCCACTTCATCATCCTCCAGTTCGACGTCGAACAGTTCGCCGAGGTCGTCGATGCCGGTTTTGGAGCTGACGCGGTAGCGGTTTTCGCCGAGGTTTTCGATTTCGGGGCGCTCCGAGTCGTACTCGTCGACGATTTCGCCGACGATCTCCTCAATGAGGTCCTCAAGCGTCACCAGCCCGGCAGTTCCGCCGTATTCGTCGATCACCACGGCCACGTGAGTGGATTCCCGCTGGAGTTCCTGGAGCAGTTCACTGACGGCCTTGGATTCGGGCACGTAGCGGACGCTGCGGGCAAAGTCTTCGACCTTTTCCACGGAGCCGCGCTCGGGATCGCTGTGGATCCGGGCGGCCACGTCCTTGAGATAGAGGATGCCCACCAGGTGGTCGGCGCTGTCTTCGATGACCGGCACCCGGGAGTATCCCGAACGCAGGAACAGGGACATGGCCTGGCGCAGGGTGCTGCCGGCTTCGATGCAGACCATGTCGGTGCGGGGAACCATCACCGAGCGGACCTTGGTGTCACCGAGTTCGAAGACGGAATGGATCAGTTCCGCTTCGGTGTCCTCGATCATGTCCGCATCGGAGGCGCGGTCCAGCAGCTCCCGGAATTCCTCTTCGGTAAAGAAGGCGGCATCCGGGCCCTGGGTGCCGGGAGCCACGGCCGTGCCCAGCCGCACCAGCCAGCCGGGGATCGGACCCAGGACGGCGCGCAGCACGCGGACCAGTCCGGCGGTGAGGACCACGACGGCGGTAACGTGCTTGCGTCCAATCTGCCGCGGGGACACCCCCACCAGGACAAAGCCGACGGCGGCCATGGTGACGGTCGCCAGCAGCCCGGCCAGCCAGATGTTGTCCAGCAGCAGCTGGAACAGCGTGGCCACGGAAACCGCCATCGCCATTTCGAACCAGACGCGCCAGAACCGCAGCGCGTGCATGTGCGCCACGGGGTGTGCCAGGATGCGGCGCAGCGGTGCGCCTGCCTTGCCGTGAAGCAGCGCCTCGGCGTCCTGGCGGGGCAGGTAGCCGTACGCCGATTCGGCTGCGGTCAGCAGCCCGGCCAGGACCATAAAGGCCATGGCCATAACCACAAGGACACCAATGCTCAACTTCGGGTCTCCTTGGGGGCCTGTTTACCCAGGTAGGCGGAGAGCAGGCGGCGCTGGAGGCCGAACATTTCTTTCTCTTCCTCGGGTTCGGCGTGGTCGTAGCCGAGCAGGTGCAGCACGCCGTGTGTGGTTAGGAGCAGCAGTTCCTCGTCGGTGCCGTGCCCGGCGTCGGCGGCCTGGCGTGCGGCTACCTGCGGGCACAGCACAATGTCGCCCAGGACGCCGGCCGGGGTGATTCGTCCGGCTGTTCCGGGACGCAGCTCATCCATGGGGAAGGAGAGCACATCGGTGGGGCCCGGCAGGTCCATCCACTCGATATGCAGCTTTTCAATGGCATCCTCGTCCACGAGGATGATGGACAGGTCCGCTTCGGGGTGCACGTAGAGGCTGTCGAGCAGGTACCGGCCCAGCCGGGCCAGTCCCTCTTCGTCCACTCCGGGCGCGCTGGATTCGTTGTTTACTTCAATGCTCATGAACGGGCCTCCCGCCCGTGGCCGCCGTTGCCGCGGCTGTTGGACTGTCCTTCGTCGCTGCGCGCGGCGCTGCGGCTGCGCTTTGCCTCGTCCCACTCGCTGTAGGCAGTGACAATGTCGCTGACCAACCGGTGGCGTACGACGTCGACCGCCTGGAGTTCGGAGAACGCGACGTCGTCGATGTCGCCCAGGATGTCGTGCACAATACGCAGCCCCGAGGCTGTGCCGCCGGGAAGGTCCACCTGGGTGACGTCTCCGGTGACGACCATCTTGGAGCCGAAGCCGAGGCGGGTCAGGAACATCTTCATCTGTTCGGGCGTGGTGTTCTGCGCTTCGTCCAAAATGATGAACGCGTCATTGAGGGTCCGGCCGCGCATGTAGGCCAGCGGCGCCACCTCAATGGTGCCTGCCGCCATCAGCCGCGGAATGGATTCGGGGTCCATCATGTCGTGCAGCGCGTCGTACAGCGGTCGCAGGTACGGATCGATCTTGTCGCTCAGTGTGCCCGGCAGGAAGCCGAGCCGCTCCCCCGCTTCAACGGCCGGCCGGGTCAGGATGATCCGGTTGACCTCCTTCTGCTGCAGCGCCTGAACGGCCTTGGCCATTGCCAGGTATGTCTTGCCGGTGCCGGCCGGCCCGATGCCGAAGACCACTGTGTTGCGGTCAATCGCGTCCACGTAGTTCTTTTGGTTCAGGGTCTTCGGCCGGATGGTTTTGCCGCGGGTGGAGAGGATGTTCTGGGTAAGCACGTCCGCCGGGCGGTGCGTGCTCTGATCACGGAGCATGCTGATCAGCTGCTCGAGGACCTGAGGGGTAACCCGGGTCTGGTTCCGGGCCAGTACACGGACCTCGTTGACCAGTCGGACGGTCTGCTCCACATCGGCCGCGGGTCCGGCAACCGAAAGCTCATTCCCCCGGACCAGCAGGCTCACCTCGGGATTGGCCGCCTCAATGATCCGCAGGGCCTCGTCGTTGGCCCCCAGCGACTGGACCATGTGTTCCGTGGAGTCAAAGACAATTGTCTGGTTGTCCAGTCGGATGGTGCCGATTTCCATTGAAGATTCGGTCATATAGACGGCCTTTCCAGGCCTTTCATCGCCCCTTATTGAGTGCTGTTGGGTGTGCTGCTGTTGGGTGGTTCGGTGCGCCGTACTCCGCGTCCCGTTTACTAAAAACGCCGCAGTACGGGGCTTTATTTCCCTGCACGTGATTCCTGCGCCCCTGCTGGTGCCTGCGCCGCGCAACTCCGGCTACGTAAATCTTACTTGATCTGCCCGCACCCGGGCGGAACACCATGGGCTTTATCTCGGGGCCGCAACGGTGATGTCTCAATCGTGTTTCAGTCCGGCCGTGGTCCCGCGAACAGCACCGGTGGGCCCGAAACCGTGTGCGAAGGTGGATGACGTACCTGTTAGCGACACCTTAAGGAGGGTTGATGTCCACCGGAAAAACCCGCCGTGCCCCATCCCCCTCCATGTGCCGGCGCCGGCTCCTGCTCGCCGGGTCCGCGCTGGCAGCCGGCGCCGTGATGCTTGGCGGCTGCGGCGTGGTGGCAGAGAATGCCACCACCACCATGCCGACGTCGGCCAACGCCGGCGAAACCGGCGGAGGTGCCGCCATGACCATCTCCCCGCCCGCCGAGGCGGCCTCGGCTTCTACCTTGATGCCGGTCTACTGGCTCGGCCTCAACGAAACAACCGTGAGCCTCTACCGGGAGTTCCTGCACTCGGACCACACCGGCGATCCGGTCGGCGAGGCAGTCCGGGCAATGACGGCGGGGAAACCGCTGGACCAGGACTATTTCACGCCATGGCATCCGGCTGACAGCGTCACCGCTTCCATTTCCAGCAAGAACGTCATCACGGTGGACATCTCCTCGGATGCGTTCAAGGGCTCCCTCGACTCCGGAATGGCCCACCGTGCCGTGCAGCAGCTGGTGTACACCGCCACCGCCGCTGCCGCCAACGCGAAACTCACCGCGGTGGGCCAGGAAAGCACGGTGGTGATCCTGGTGGACGGCAAGGCGGGCTATCGTGCGTTCGGGCATGTCCCGCTGGATGAGCCGCTTCGCCGGGACACCAAGCTGGCTGCTCCCATCTGGATCATCGATCCGCAGGAATCCCAGGTGCGCGGCAGTGACGTGGAGATCAGCGGCACCGCGGTGGCGCAGCCTTCCCAGCTGTACTGGCGTGCCGAGCCCGTGGTGGACGGCAGGCCGTCCTCGGCAGCCGTGGCTGCGGGCACCGTGGACCTGCATGCCGCAGTAGGGGAAACCGGGAGGTTCAGTTTCTCCGCGACCCTCGCACCGGGCGACTACAGTATCCGTGTCTTCTACGGCGGACATGAATCGGCCGGAGATTCCAAGCGGATCACGGTTATCTCCGATCCCGGCTCCCCCGAGGGGTAAGGCGCCCTACGGCGGCCGGACTACCAGCGGCCCAGCAGCTGATTCAGGACAGCCAGCGCAGAAGGACCGGCGGTGGAGGACCGCAGCACATGCGGGCCCAGCCGGACCGCCACCGCGCCGGCGGCACGCAGCTGTTCCAGCTCCGCCGGGCTGATACCGCCCTCCGGTCCCACAACCACCGCAATGGAAGCCTGCGCCTCATCCGGCCCGGCCGGACCAGCGCGGCGGTCGCCGAGTGCCGCCAAGGCCCCGGCGAGGGGTGCGTCGGCTTCCTCATGCAGCACCAGTACCAGGTCCAGGTCCGAGAGACGGCGGACCAGGGCCTTGCTGTCGAGCAGCGGCTCAACCTCGGGAATGCGGGAGCGGCGGGACTGCTTGGCGGCGGCGGCGGTCAGTGCCTGCCACTTGGCCTGGCCCTTGGCCGCTTTCTCCGTGCGCCACCGGACAATGCTGCGGTCCGACTGCCACGGGATCACGGCATCCACGCCCAGTTCCGTGGCCGCTTCGACCGCCTGCTCATCACGGTCTCCCTTGGCGAGGGCCTGCACCAGGACAAGGCGCTCAGCCTCCGCCGGCTCCTGCGTTACCGCTTCCACGGCCAGTTCCAGCAGGGACGGGCCGGTCACGGTGACGGTGCCGGTGATCCGCCGTCCGGCACCGTCCACAACGTCCACCGGCTCGCCGGGGGCAATCCGCTTCACGGACACGGCATGGCGGGCTTCCGGTCCTTCCAGGCGGAACGAGCCGCCTGGAAGGACTGCTGCCACCAGCTCCGGATCCCCGAAGAAAATGGGGTTGGTCATCCTAGAGGTTGCCCAACCGGTCCCGCAGTTTCGCGAAGACGCCGGAGTTCGAACTGTTCAGGCGGCCCTCGCTGTATTCCTCCCCGCGCAGCTGGGCGAGTTTGCGCAGCAGCTCTTCCTGCTCGGAGTCCAGCTTCTGCGGGGTTTCCACGTGCACATGCACCCGCAGATCGCCGCGGCCGTGGCCGCGCAGGTGCGTAACACCGAGTCCGTTGAGGACGGAGACCTCACCGGACTGGGTGCCGGGCTTGACCGTGATTTCACGTTCGCCGTCGAAGGTGTCGAGGGTGACCGTGGTGCCCAGGGACGCCGCAGTCATCGGGACGGTGAGGGTGGCGTGCAGATCATCTCCCTCGCGGAGGAACGTCGGGTCATTGTTGACCCTGATTTCCACGTAGAGGTCGCCGGCGGGGCCGCCGGCCATGCCGGCCTCGCCCTGCTGGCTGAGCTGGATCCGGGTGCCGGTGGCGACGCCGGCGGGGATCTTGATGGTCAGTGTGCGGCGGTTGCGGACCCGGCCTTCACCGGAGCATTCGTGGCACGGATCCGGAATGACGGTGCCGAAGCCGTTGCAGGTTCCGCAGGGGGCCGAGGTCATGACCTGGCCGAGGATGGAACGTACAGCCCGCTGCACCTGGCCGGTGCCGTGGCAGATGTCGCAGGTCCGCGGGGATGTGCCCGGCTGGCAGCACGATCCGTCACACGTGGGGCAGACGACGGCGGTGTCGACGTCGATCTTCTTGTTGACGCCGAAGACGGCGTCCTTGAGGTCGATCCGCACGTTGATGAGCGCATCCTGGCCGCGCCGGGCCCGCGAGGCGGGTCCCCGTCCGCCGCCGGGGGCTGCACCGCCGAAGAAGGTGTCGAAGATGTCCTGGAAACCGAAGCCCTGGCCGCCGAAGCCGCCGCCGCCGAAGCCGTTGTCGGTGCCGTTCTCGTTGCCCGTGGTGTCGTAAATGCGGCGCTTCTCCGGATCCGAGAGAACCTCGTAGGCGTGCGTTACGGCTTTGAACTCATCGGATGCACCCGGAGCATTGTTGACGTCCGGATGCAGCTTGCGGGCAAGCTTCCGGTACGCCTTCTTGATTTCTTCACCCGTGGCGTCTCGTCCGACGCCCAGAACCTGATAGTGATCGCTCACTCGTGCACATCGCTTCCTGTATTGCCTGCCTCCGGTGGTGGAGGCGTAGTTTGTGGTCCGCCGGGTGGCCCGGCGGGACGGCCGCGCAGCTGGTGCGGGCCGGCCTAGTTATTGAGTATTCGTGAGAGGTACCGCGCCACGGCCCGGACGGCTGCCATGGTGGTGGGATAGTCCATCCGGGTGGGGCCCAGGATGCCGACCTTTGCCGAAGCGTCGGGTCCGTACCCCGTGGCCACCACCGATGCTTCGGATAATCCGCCGTGCGGGTTTTCCCGTCCAATCCGGACGGCAACACCCCGGGCGTCCTGCTCCATCTCGGACAACAGCCGCAGCATCACGACTTGTTCCTCGAGAGCCTCCAGGACCGGTCCGATTGTCAGCGGGAAGTCTACCGTGGAGCGGGCCAGGTTGGCCGTTCCGGCCATAACCATGCGGTCCTCCCGGTTAATTCCGGCGAGCATTTCCAGGCAGTGGCCCAACGCGGCGGCCACCCTCCGGGAAGCGGCAGGCACGGTGGCCAGCGCTTCGGCAAGGTGGCCGGTGATGCTGCTGAGCGGCGTGCCGGCAAGGGCGGTAAGGAAATGGTGGCGCAGGTCCAGCAGATCGGGTTCGGTCACCGGCTGCGGAACCGTGATGACCCGCTGCTCCACCCGTCCCGTGGTGGAAATCAGGACAACCAGCACCTGGGCCGGCGCCAGGAGGACAAATTCGATGTGGCGCACTTTGGCGTTACCCAGGTGCGGGTACTGGACCACGGCCACCTGGTTGGTCAGCTGGGACAGCAGCCGTACAGTGCGGTCCATAACGTCATCCAGATCATCTGCGCCTTCGAGCAGGGACTGGATGGCACGGCGTTCCGGGGCCGAGAGCGGTTTCACGTCCGAAATCTGGTCCACGAACAGGCGGTAGCCCTTATCCGTGGGGATGCGTCCCGCCGAAGTGTGCGGGGCGGTGATGAGCCCTTCCTCTTCAAGGGCCGCCATGTCATTGCGGATGGTGGCGGAGGAAACACCCAACTGGTGGCGCTCCACCAGTGCCTTGGAGCCGACGGGCTCGCGTGAATGGACGTAGTCCTCGACAATGGCGCGGAGGACCTCGAGCCGGCGTGGCTCACTCATGGCTTTTCCCTCCCAGCGAATCGGCGGATGGTGCGGCGGGTTAGCACTCCCACTGCTCAAGTGCTAAGTCTAATACGGATCAACTGCGTTGCTAGCATTGAGGAACCCGTTCACCCCCTGCGGGCATTCCAGCCCAACCGAGCATCTGAGTGAGGCAATTTTCGTGTCCAGTTTTTCCTGGGGTCCGCAGGACATCACTGCCCCGGCCCGGACGGCCCTGCGAAAAGTCGGCGCCGAACCCGGCCTGGTCCTGGAGGATGTTGCCTCCGGCTGGGTGGGTGCCGTGATGCGGGTGGAGAAATCCGGCGGGCTGCACCTGATGGTCCTGGAGGACCGCCGCGGAAAAACCAAGTCCTTCGAGCTGGGCTTTGGCTTCCTGCTGGAGGGCGAGCCCGTGGAGGTGGTGCCGGTGTCCGCGGCCGCGCCGGGCAGGGGCGCACCGGCCCGTACCGCGTCCGGATCCGTACGGGTGGCCAACCAACGCGCCCGCACCGCGCGGGCCAGCCGCATCTGGGTGGAAGGCAAGCACGACGCTGAACTGGTGGAAAAGGTCTGGGGCGATGACCTGCGCGTGGAGGGAATCGTCGTCGAGCCCCTCCACGGCGTTGATGACCTCTATTCGGCGGTCCGCGACTTCGGGCCGGGACCCGGGCGCCGCCTCGGCATCCTGGTGGACCATCTGGTCCCGGGGTCCAAGGAATCCCGGATTGCCGCCGAGGCAATGACCTGCCCCGGAGCGCCGGGCAACGTCCTCATTGTGGGCCACCCTTATGTTGATGTATGGCAGGCGATCAAACCCTCGGTGATCGGCCGGAGTGCCTGGCCGGTGGTGCCGCGGAACCTTGATTGGAAGACCGGCATCCTGCAGGGCCTGGGCTGGCCGCACCGGGACCACACCGACGTCGCCCTGGGGTGGAAGAAGCTTTTGGGGCAGGTGCACACCTATGCGGACCTTGAGCCCTCGCTGCTGGGACGGGTGGAAGAAGTCATTGACTTCCTGACTGTCCCTTAGGTGAGATGTGCGCCGCACCGGCCGTCTCCGTTCCGTTGTAAAGCGGACCAGACAGTACGCTTGAGGAATACGTAGTAGCGGACCGACCCTGAGTCACCATGAGCCAAAAGGAAATTACGCCGTGTCCAACACACGCCAGAATCACCCGCCCCGCCCGGAAGAGCCCGCGCAGCGACCCGTGTATCAGGGCGCTCCGGCCAACGCGCTTCCGCTGACCGCTTCGGAGGACCGGCAGTGGGCAACCATGGCGCACTTCGGCGGCATACTCGCCTTCGTCCCGTCCTTGATCATCTACCTGGTCTTCCGCGACCGCGGCCCGTTCACTGCCCAGGAATCCAAGGAAGCACTGAACTTCACGCTACCGCCCAGCATTGCGGCGCTGGTGGTCTGGGCCCTGTCCTTTATCCCCGTGGTGGGCGGCTTCTTCGCCGTACTCAACGCCCTGATCTGGGTCTACGTGGCTGTGTCCTCCGTCATTGCCGGCATTGAGTGCAACCGGGGACGGCCGTACCGCTACCCGTTCAACCTGCGCCGTATCAAGTAGTTCAGCCAAATAAAAAAGCCGGACCGGGACTAAGCCCGGTCCGGCTTTTTTCGTTTGTGCCGGCGATCAGTCCGGCAGCAGCCGGCGGACCACCGCATCGGCCAGCAGCCGTCCGTTGCCGGTGAGGATCACTTTCCCGGTCAGCGCCGCCCGGGGATCCACCAGTCCGTCGGCCATCAGGCCCGCCACGGCCAGCCGGCCGGGCTCCCGCAGCCGGTTCAGTTCCAGGCCCTCTGCCAGCCGCGTGCGCAGCATGATGTCTTCGATGTACCGGGTGTCGGCGTCAAGCGTCTCCCGGCCCACTGAGGGCGACTCCCCCGCTGCGATCCGCTGGGCGTAGGCGGTGGGGTGCTTGGCGTTCCACCAGCGCACGCCGCCGGCATGCGAATGTGCGCCGGGGCCGATCCCCCACCAGTCGTCGCTGCGCCAGTAGGCCAGGTTGTGCCGGCACTGGTCCGCCGGGGTGCGCGCCCAGTTGCTGACCTCATACCAGGACAAGCCGGCTGCGGTCATCATTTCGTCGGCCAGCACGTACTTGTCAGCGTGGTCGTCGTCGTCAATCGGGGGCACCTCGCCGCGCCGCATCCGCGCCGCGAGCTTGGTCCCTTCCTCGATGATCAGGGCATAGGCCGAAATGTGGTCCGGCTCGTAGCTCAGGGCTTCTTCCACGGAAATTTTCCAGTCCTCCATGGATTCGCCCGGGGTGCCGTAGATCAGGTCCACGCTCACGTGCAGGCCGGCGTCGCGCGCCCATTTCACTGCCTGCGGCACCCGCGAGGGGGTGTGCGTGCGGTCCAGGACCGCCAACACGTGCGGTACCGCTGACTGCATCCCGAAGGACACGCGGGTGAAACCGGCGTCGGCGAGCAACTGCAGGGATTCGGGGGTCACCGAATCCGGGTTCGCCTCAGTGGTGACCTCAGCGCCGGGCGCCAGGCCCCACTGGTCGACGGCGGTAGTGAGGATCATGGCCAGGTCCTCGGCCGGCAGCAGCGTGGGCGTGCCGCCGCCGAAGAACACGGTTTCCATCCGACGCTCGGGCATCCCGGACCGGCGGAGCGCGTCCGCTGCGAAAACCACTTCGCGGGCCGCCGTCGCCCCGTAGGCCGCCTGGGAGGCGCCGCCGCCGAGCTCGGTGGCCGTGTAGGTGTTGAAATCGCAGTAACCGCAGCGGACGGAGCAGAACGGAATGTGGACGTACAGTCCGAAGTTCCGCTCCGCTGCGCCTTCTGCGGCCTGTGCGGGCAGGAGGCCGTCGGCGGGTGCCGGGTCTCCGAGGGGCAATGCGCTGGGTGTCACTTCTTGGATTTGTCCTTGGAATCGTCAGAGGAAAGTGCAGCCACGAAGGCTTCCTGCGGAACCTCCACGCGGCCCACCATCTTCATGCGCTTCTTGCCTTCCTTCTGCTTTTCAAGCAGCTTGCGCTTACGGCTGATGTCGCCGCCGTAGCACTTGGCAAGCACATCCTTGCGGATGGCGCGGATGGACTCGCGGGCAATGATGCGCGAGCCAATGGCGGCCTGGATGGGGACCTCGAACTGCTGGCGCGGGATGAGTTCGCGCAGCTTGCCCGTCATCATCACGCCGTAGGAGTACGCCTTGTCCTTGTGGGTGATGGAGCTGAAAGCATCCACCTGCTCGCCCTGGAGCAGGATGTCCACCTTGACCAGATCGGCAACCTGCTCGCCGTCGGCCTTCCAGTCCAGGGAGGCGTAGCCGCGGGTCTTGGACTTGAGGATGTCGAAGAAGTCGAACACGATCTCGGCCAGCGGCAGGCGGTACCGGATCTCGACCCGGTCCTCGGACAGGTAGTCCATGCCGCCCAGGACGCCGCGGCGGGTCTGGCACAGCTCCATGATGGCACCGACAAATTCATTCGGCGCCAGGATAGTAGCCGAAACCATCGGCTCACGGACCTCTTTGATCTTGCCTTCGGGGTACTCGCTGGGGTTCGTCACCGTGACGACCTTCTTGTCCTCGAGCGTCACCTCGTACTCCACGTTGGGCGCCGTGGAGATCAGGTCAAGGTTGTATTCACGCTCCAGCCGTTCACGGGTGATTTCCAGGTGCAGCAGGCCCAGGAAGCCCACCCGGAAGCCGAAGCCCAGCGCGGCCGACGTCTCGGGTTCGTAGACCAGCGCGGCGTCGTTGAGCATCAGCTTTTCCAGCGCCTCGCGCAGCACCGGGTAGTCGGCACCGTCGATGGGGTACAGCCCGGAGAAGACCATGGGCTTCGGGTCTGCGTAGCCGGGCAGGGATTCCGTAGCCGGCTTGGCCAGGTTGGTAACCGTGTCGCCGACCTTGGACAGGCGCACATCCTTCACGCCGGTGATCAGGTAGCCCACCTCACCGACCCCAAGTCCCTTGGACGGGGTGGGTTCCGGGGAGCTGACGCCGATTTCCAGGAGCTCGTGGCTGGCGCGGGTGGACATCATCTGGATTCGTTCGCGCGGGGACAGGGACCCGTCAATCACGCGGACGTAGGTGACGACGCCCCGGTAGGTGTCATACACGGAGTCGAAAATCATGGCGCGGGCCGGGGCATCGGGATCACCCTGCGGCGCCGGAATCTCGCGGACAATCTGGTCCAGCAGGGCTTCGACGCCCACGCCTGTCTTGCCGGAAACTCTCAGCACATCCGCCGGATCGCCGCCGATCAGCTTCGCCAGTTCTTCGGCGTACTTCTCCGGCTGCGCTGCCGGGAGGTCGATCTTGTTCAGCACCGGAATGATCGTCAGATCGTTCTCCATGGCCAGGTACAGGTTCGCCAGCGTCTGGGCCTCGATGCCCTGGGCGGCGTCCACCAGCAGAATCGCGCCTTCGCAGGCTGCCAGGGACCGGGATACTTCGTAGGTGAAGTCCACGTGGCCCGGTGTATCGATCATGTTCAGTGCGTAGGACTCGCCGTCGAGCTCCCACGGCATGCGCACGGCCTGGGACTTGATGGTGATGCCGCGTTCCCGCTCAATATCCATCCGGTCCAGGTACTGGGCCTTCATATTGCGGTGCTCGACGACGCCGGTGGACTGGAGCATGCGGTCGGCCAGGGTGGACTTGCCGTGGTCGATGTGGGCGATGATGCAGAAGTTTCTGATGATCGCCGGATCCGTCGCGGCAGGCACCGGCGAGAAGCGGGCCATAGGTGACACTGTGGCGGTTCCTTTACTGTTTCCGGGACAGGCCCGACGCCGCGCGGGTGCGCCTGCGTGCGGTGGCAGTGTCCAGGCTTTGCTGGTGGGTGTTTCTGTCGAATTAACAGTCTCCCACGTTTGCCTGCCCCAGCAGGAACCGAAGCGCCGTTGACTGCCGGACGCCTAACGTAGTGCCATGCCCTTTAACGCACGCACCTTCGCTTCCCTTGTCCGTTCCGCCGCCCGGCTGCTGGGCCAGGCCGGGTCCGGTGCCGGCACCGTTTCCGGGCAGGGGTCCCGGGACCGGACCGGTATAAAATCCCGGCCCGGGCCCGGCCGGCGCTCCCCAAGGCCGTCCCCCGCGCCCTCCCCCGGACCCAAGGCTGCGCCGTCGCACCCCCGGCAGGCCGCGGCGTCGGGCCCTACTGGATACGCGGGTGACTATGCGGGGCCCGTAAGTCCGGTCTACGCACCCCGGCCCGACGGCGATCCCGACCCCGGTGAGGTTGTATGGGCGTGGGTCCCCTACGAGGAAGACCCGGCGCAGGGCAAGGACCGCCCCGTGCTGCTGATCGGCCGCAGCGGTGCCCTGCTGCTGGGCCTGATGATGACCAGCCGGGACCGGAACAACACTGGATCGTCTGATCCGCGGTACCTGGACGTCGGTACCGGGCCGTGGGACAGTAAGGGCCGTCCCAGCGAAGTTAAACTGGACCGGGTGCTCCGCCTGGAACCGGAGAGCATCCGCCGTGAGGGCGCAGTGATGGATGAGCGGGCGTTCGGCCGGGTAGTCCGCGCACTGGCAAAGGTGCGCCCGGCGCGCTGAGCGCCGGTTGGCATTCCGGCACCGAATCTCTGCTAACATTTATTGCTGTGTGTCCGCGCAGGTCGACGGGCACTTCAGTTCAGGCGCCATTACGGTATCCCCACGCCGCTCAGTCAATGTCTGGTCTGAAATACCCTCACCGACCAAGTCCGCAATACAAAGAGAGTTTATAAGTGGCCAATATTAAGTCCCAGAAGAAGCGCATCCTCACCAACGAGAAGGCGCGTCAGCGTAACAACTCGGTGAAGTCCGAGCTGAAGACCGTCATCAACAAGGTTGATGTTGCAGTCAAGGCCAGCGACAAGGATGCAGCAGCCGAAGCGCTGAAGACCGCCAGCCGCAAGCTGGACAAGGCCGTCAGCAAGGGCGTAATCCACAAGAACAACGCTGCCAACCGCAAGTCGGCCATCTCCAAGAAGGTCAGCGCGCTCTAAGCAGCAAGCTAGCAAGACTTCCGGCGCGGCCGGTCCTTCGGGACCGGCCGCGCTTTGGTTTAAGTCCAGGCTTTTACCGGCCCGATGCCGCCAGGGCAATTACGGTCACGGCGCGTTCCACCGCGTACACGGGGTCCCGTCCGGCGCCCTTGACCTGGGCGTCTGCTTCGGCGAGGGCCTGCACTGCTTCGATGAGGGACTCCGAGGAAAACCTCTGCGCATCCCGGCGTGCCTGATCCACCTGCCACGGTGCCATGCCCAGTTCCTTGGCCATGGACGCGGAGGAACCGCGCAGGTTCACCACGCGGGCCACCGCGCGGACCTTCATGGCCAGGGCGCCGACCAGCGGCACCGGATCGACTCCTGTATCCAGTGCGTGACGCAGCATGGACAGCGCCTGGGCCGCCCGGCCGGCCAGGGCGGCGTCTGCCACCTTGAAGGCCGTGGCTTCGACCCTGCCTCCGTAGTAGCGTTCCACCAATTCTTCGGTGACCTCGCCGGTGGCGTCACTGATCAGCTGCTGGCAGGCCGCAGCCAACTCGGACAGACTGGAACCCACGGCGTTCACCAGTGCGCGGGCGGCAGCCGGATCTATGCGGCGGCGGGCGGACCGGAATTCGGAGGTGACGAACTCGAGCTTTTCTGCATCCTTCTTGAACGGCTGGCATTCCACCACCGGAGCACCGGCAGCCTTCACGGCGTCCAGCAGCTTTTTGCCGCGGTTGCCGCCGCTGTGGTGCAGCACCAGGACTGCGT
Organism: Arthrobacter sp. zg-Y1143; assembly: GCF_030125565.1. NCBI lineage: Bacteria > Bacillati > Actinomycetota > Actinomycetes > Micrococcales > Micrococcaceae > Arthrobacter > Arthrobacter sp. zg-Y1143. The sequence continues at coordinate 186,581 of NZ_JASKLW010000006.1, forward strand.
CCGGGGACGGATCCTTCAAATAGGCAAGGGTTTCGGTGAGGAAGTCTTCGTTCATGGAGGCCAGGTTCACGGCTTCAATGAGTTTGGCTTCGCCGAAGAGTGAGGGGCTGGACTGCAGGGTGAGTTCCCCCGAGGCGTAGGAAGCGGCGTCGAACTGCACCAGCTCGGTGTCCGGCTGCTTCTCCCGCAGCGCCGCCCGTAGCCGGTCCCGGGCCCGGGACGCCAGGTAATCTTCGGGGCCGGCCAGCAGGATAACCGGGGCCGGTTCGACCTCCCGCCACGACACCGTGCGCGAGGAGGTTTTGCTGCCGGAGCTGCGTTTGGAAGGGACGGCCGGATTCACAGCAGGTGCTCCTGGGATTGTGCTGGCGGCGGGGTTGCGGAACCCGCCGGGATCAGTGGATCTGAGCATACCCGCACTGCGGATATCCTCCCTCCAAGATTCTCACGCCGGTCCGCGGGCACCAACTCAGGGCTCCGCGCCGGTTCCGGAGAGCCGGTGTCCGTCCCGAAGCCGTCAATCCACCGTCCGGTCACGGCGGCAGCCCGCTGACCTGGAGGGCGTCCTGGCGCCGTGCCACCAGGACGGTCCCCAGCTCATCCGTCCGTGCTACAGCTGCGCCGGCGCTTTCCAGTCCCTGGACAATCTGCGGGGCCGGATGTCCGTAGTCGTTGTCCGCTCCGACCGAAATCAGCGCCAGCGACGGATGGGCTGCACGCAGCCACCCGTCGCCGCCGTTGCGGGCACCGTGATGGGCCACCTTCAGCACATCCACTCCGGCCTGCAGGACGGGGTGGGATGCCAGGACCGCAGCGGCGGCGTCCGTTTGGGCGTCTCCGGTCAAAAGCACCGTCAGGGGCGGCCGGCCCGGGTCCGCAGCGGCAACAGTAAGCAGCAGGACGGCGCTGGCATTGTTCTCATCGTCCTCCCCCGCACCCGGCGTTGCCCGTCCTGAGGCTGTTTCCGGCGGCCAGAGAACTTCCCAGCGCACCATGCCGGCGGTACCCGTCATGCCCTCACTCAACCGGGTTCGGGGCGCCGATGAGCCGGACAGTGCCTCCTCCAGTTCCGGGGGCAGCGTGGACGACGCCGTGGAATATCCAATCTCCCGCACGCTGCGCCCGGACAGGACACCGGCGGTGCCGCCGTAGTGGTCCAGATGGGCATGTGTTATCACCAGCAGGTCGATGCTTTGCACGCCCAGCCGGTCCAGGCAGTTATCCATGTCCTCGGGCTCACCGCCCGCATCCACAACGACGGCGCTCCCCGGCCCGGTGCGGACCGCCAGTCCGTCGCCCTGCCCCACATCGCACGCAGCCAGCACCCATTCCTTCACCGGCACGGCCGGCCCCTCTCCCGCACCCCGTAGGACCAGAACCGTCCCGGCCGGCAGGACCAGGACAATGACCGCACCGGCCACGGTCCAGCGGTTAACGTTCCAGCGGTTAGCGTTCCAGCGGTTAACGTTCCGGTGCCGGAACCAGGGCAGTGAGGGCCCCTGCCGGCGTGGAAGGTCCCCGTGGTGCCGGTTCCTCCGGGACAAGTACAGGATCCCGCCTGCGGCGCCGGCTGCGGCCGTCCCCATCAGCACGGCTCCGGGTCCGCCTGCCGGCCACGGCGCCAGGGCGCCCGGCACGGATTCGAAGGCACGGGCGGTCCCGGCGACCCACCAGGCCCCTGCGGCCGCGACCGCCAACGGGATTCCGGCAGCGGCCGGTGCCAACCCGACCACTGCCACGGCCAGCATTCCCGTGATGGTTACGCCCGGGACGACCGGTGCAGCCACCAGATTGGCAGGCACCGAATACACCGGCAATTGCGGCTGGAGCAGGACCAGGACCGGGGCGCAGAACAGCTGCGCCGCGACCGGCACCGTCAGTGCTGCCGCGAACCACAGCGGAAGCCGACGGGACAGCACCCGCAGCAGGTGCGGCCCCAGGACCACCAGTCCCAGTGTGGCGCAGACCGACAGAATGAACGCGTAGCTCGTGCAAAGCCAGGGGTCGATGAACAGCAGGACCGTGATGGACAGGAACAGCAGGGCCACCGGCAGGCGCCCGCGTCCGGATAGCACCGCCAGGGTGCCCAGCCCGCCCATAACCGCTGCCCGAAGCACGCTCGGATCGGGCCGGACAAGCAGGACAAACGCCGCCAGTCCGGCCAGCGCCAGCAGCACGGCGGCTGCACGGGGCAGGCGCGCGGCCCTGGCGGCCAGGAAGATGAAGGCCAGCAGATAGGAGCAGTTGGCACCGGAGACCGCCGTCAGGTGGGTCAGGCCGGTAGCCTTCATGGATTGGCTCAGATCCGGGTCCAGGGTGCTGCGGTCGCCGAGCACCATGCCCGCCAGCAGTCCGTCCACGGATACTCCCCGGTGGGCCGCGGCCTGCACGAAATCGTCCCGCAGCTGTGCCGTTGCACCGTACCAGCCGCCTCCCGGATGGATGTCAGGATCTGTGGCTGCACGCATCAGCGCAAGGTTCCGGTCTCCGGGCTGCAGTTTCTGCAGGGTTCCGGCACTGCTGAACCGGTCGCCCCAGCGGATCGCGGCGTATTCTTCACCGCCCACTACGAGGATGGGCGCTGATGTTCCGAAACGCTTACCGTCCGCAGCGGCGGTTTCGGCGACTGCGTCAACAAGGTACCGGGACTGCCCGGTGAAGCGGTCTGCTGCGGCCGGCCGGGCATCGGACACAGCACGGAAGTCAGCACTGACTGACCTTTCCCCGGCGATGAGACCGGAAACGGGACCGCTGCTGCGCTCGGTCAAAGCACCGGCAGCTCCGGCACAGACAAGCGCTGCAGCGGCCATCGGCACGGCGGCGCCCCGCAGGAGAGCAGCACCGCCCGCCCGCCGGCGCGCTGCCAGGGCAAGCGCCGCAATACTCCCAGCAGCTGCCGCAGCAGCCAGCAGCAAACCGGTTTCCGGGGCCAGCCGCACTGCGCAGAAGGCAGCAGCCCAGGCTGTGGCGGCAGTTGGCAGAAGCCGCAGTTCCAGCACCCGCGCCGGCGGTTCGGTTGTCTTTTGTCCGCGCTGATTCCTGGCCGGCGAACGTGCGGCTGCCACAGCGGGAGCAGGCGCAGCTGATACTGATCCCAAGGCGGAAGCCACATACCGGTCCCAGGTGCCCCTTTGACCCATGCCGAAGCTGCTAAACCGTGACCAGCGGCAGGAGCGCCGCCATCATGGCTTCCCCAATGCCGGGCACCGCGTCCAAATCCTCCGGCCGGCTGAAGCGTCCGTGCTCGGTCCGCCACGCGATGATCCGTTCGGCCAGCACCGGCCCCACCCGCGGCAGCTCCTGCAGCTGCGCGGAGTCGGCGGTATTGAGGTTGACCGGGGAACCGGCTCCGGGAGCCGCGCCGGCACCCGCCCCAGTACCGCCGCTAATCCCAGGCACTCCCCCGCTACCCCCTCCGCGCTCCGCTGCCGTTCCAGCTGCGGGCGGAGCAGCCTCGCCGAGACGGGGCACCAGCACCATGGCACCGTCTTCCAGCACTGCAGCCAGGTTCACCGCTGCAAGGTCGGCATCCGCCGCTGAACCGCCGGCTGCGTCAACGGCATCCACAATCCTGCTTCCGGCCTCCAGGCGGACCACCCCGGGGCGTTGGACAGCTCCCGCGACGTGAACCACTACTACGCCGGCCCCACCGGACGCTGTTGTCGGCCCGGACACGCGGGCGGCTTCTGCGGGGGCATCCGGTGCCGGTGCCGTACCCGTTGCGGAACTGCCGGCGCCAACAGGTGGCTGCGTTGAGGCATCCGGCTCCTCAAGATCAACGGACGCAACCGGTACCGGATTCCGGTCCCTGAGCAGATACACGGCTGCCCCGCATCCCAGCAGCAGGCACACCGCCAGTACTGCGGCGGGCAGCGTGAAGGCCCACCGGCGTCGCGTGCCGGGAGAATCATCGGGTGCATCCTCTGCGTTCTCGGGAGTAGCCGGCAGGTCCGGTTCCGGTTCGCTCCCCTGCCAGGTGGTTTCCCATCGGTGCTGTGCCATGGGAAAAAGCTAGGTGGAAAACGGCCCATCCAGCTCTCCGCGTGCCTGCAACCGGGCCTTCCGTCGCTGCGCCCGGGACGCCGGCGCCCCTGTGGAGGAAGCCCCTCAGGACGACGGCGACTCCGGCGACTCCGGCGGTGCGCTGACCGGTGCGGCAAGTGCCCCGCGCTCACCCGATATGGGCGCACGGTCCCCGACAACCGCGACCGCCAGTACTCCCAGCCCCACGTGGGCGGCAAGAACCGCAGGAAGCGGGCAGATAAGGATCTCGACTTCGGGTGAAGCTGCCCCGATGAGGCCGGCCAGCCGTTCGGCTTCGGAGGCATTGCCAAAATGGTGCACGGCCGCACGGACCTTCCCGGTCCGCGCGGCGATGTCCTGCTGCACCAGTTCGGCGAGCCGGGCGAGTGCCTTCGGGGCGGTCCGGACGCGTTCCAGCGGCAGGACCTTCCCGTCGCGGACCACGAGGATCGGCTTCACGGCGAAGAGGGTCCCCAGCCAGCCGGCTGCCGCCCCGATACGCCCGCCGCGCCGCAGCTGGTCCAGGCTTGGCACATAGAAGAGGATGTTCGAATCCGCACTCACTGCCCGGGCGCAGGCAGCCACGGCCTCGGGCGGACAGCCGGCACGGGCGCTTTCGGCTGCTGCGGCAACGGCAAAACCGAGTCCCATGGCCGCCGTCGCACTGTCGATAACCTCCACGGGAACAGCTGCCGAGCGGGCGGCAAGCCGCGCGGAGTCCACTGTGCCGGACAGCTGGCCGGAGAGGTGGACGGACACTACGGAGCTGCATCCGGCAGCAGCCAGTTCGGCGTAGGCCGCCTCAAACCGGCCCGGCGCCGGCCGTGAAGTGCGCACCTCGTGTCCCTGGGCCAGGGCCATGGCCAGGGCAGGGATCAGTTCCTCGGATCCCTCACCGTAAATCTGGTCTCCGATCATGACCGGCATGGGAACAACCCGCACAAACCGTGCCACCTTGGCTGCGTCCGCCCACCCCCGGGGCAGGGCGGACGCGGAATCCGTCACCACTCCCACGGACGGCCCGGGGACGGCGGCGGTTTCCCGCTGCCGTCCCTTGGCCCGCGATGCGAGCCGTTCCAGCCAGTCCATGGTTGTCCGGGGCCTAGGCCGGGACGATGTTGACGAGTTTCGGCGCCCGTACAATAACGGTCCGGATGCCGCGCCCGTCAAGGGTCCGCTGCACTGCCTCGGACGCCAGCGCGGCTTCGCGCAGGTCCTCCTCGGAGATGTCCGCGGCAACCTCGAGCCGGTCCCGGACCTTGCCTTGGACCTGGACCACGGCGGTCACCGTGTCCTGCACCAGCAGCGACTCGTCGACCGTGGGCCAGCCGGCGTTCACCACGGAGGCTTCGCGGCCCAGCAGGCTCCACAGATCCTCCGCTGTGTACGGGGCGAACAGGCTCAGGATCACGGCCACGGCTTCGGCAGCTTCGCGCACTGCCGGATCGGCGCCGCCCGCACCGGAATCAATGGCCTTGCGGGTGGCGTTGACCAGTTCCATCAGCTTCGCCACCACCACGTTGAACTTGTTGTTCTCCAGCAGTTCGGTGGCCTCGGCGACGGTCCGGTGCGTTAGCGACCGCAGCTTCTTGTCGCCGCCGGAGTAGTCGATGCCCGGTTCGCTCGTAATGTCCTGCCCCAGGCGCCAGGCGCGGGCCAGGAACTTAGCGGAGCCCGACGGCGAGACGTCGGCCCAGTCGACGTCGTCTTCCGGCGGCGAGGCGAAGATCATGGTCAGCCGCACGGCGTCGACGCCGTACTTGTCCAGCTGCTGGCCCAGGTCCACACCGTTGCCCAGCGACTTGGACATGGCCTTGCCGCCGTTGAGGACCTGGCCCTGGTTCAGCAGCGAACCGAACGGTTCGCTGGTTTCCAGCAGGCCCATATCGTGGACCACCTTGGTGAAGAACCGTGCGTAGAGCAGGTGCAGGATGGCATGTTCGACACCGCCCACGTACTGTCCGACCGGCATCCAGTTCTTCGCCGCCTCCGGATCAAAGGGTCCGTCGGTGAAATGCGGGGATACAAAGCGCATGAAGTACCAGGACGAGTCCACGAAGGTGTCCATGGTATCGGTGTCGCGCTTGGCCGGGCCGCTGCACTTGGGGCAGGCAACGTTGACCCATTCCTCGGCGGAGGCCAGCGGCGAGGTGCCCTTGGGGGCCAGGGCTTCGCCCTTCAGCCCGGTGGGCAGGGTGACCGGCAGCTGGTCATCCGGAACCGGAACCTCGCCGCACTCGGCGCAGTGGATGATGGGGATGGGGGTGCCCCAGAACCGCTGGCGGGAGAGCAGCCAGTCGCGCAGCCGGAAGTTCACGAACTTCTCGCCCGTGCCCTGCTCTTCGAGCATGGCGATGGCGGCCGGAATCGCTTCGGACTTCGGCAGGCCGTCCAGGGCGCCGGAGTTGATCAGGGTGCCTTCGCCGGTGGTGGCAGTGCCGCTGACGGCGGGATCTTCTTCGCCGGTATCCAGGACCGCCCGCACGGGCAGGTCGAAGGTCTTCGCGAAGTCCAGGTCGCGCTGGTCGTGCGCGGGCACGGCCATGATGGCGCCGGTGCCGTAGTCGGCCAGCACGTAGTCCGCGGCCCAGACGGGCAGCTTCTCCCCGTTGAGCGGGTTCACGGCGTAGCGGCCGGTGAAGACGCCGGTCTTGGTGCGTTCGGTGGACTGGCGTTCGATGTCCGAGAGAGCCTTGACCTGCTCGCGGTAGGCCAGCAGGGAATCCATGTTCCCGTCAGTGGTCAGCTCAACCGCCAGCGGAGCGTCTGCAGCCACCACGAAGAAGGTGGCACCGGCCAGGGTGTCCGGGCGGGTGGTGAAAACGGTGACCTGTTCCTCGGGCTTGCCCTCGGCAGCCTCGATCGCGAAGCGGACGTGGGCGCCCTCCGAGCGGCCGATCCAGTTCTTCTGCATGGCCAGCACGCGCTCGGGCCAGTGCCCCTTGAGCTGCTCCATGTCATCGAGCAGCCGGTCCGCGTACTCGGTGATCTTGAAGTACCACTGGTTCAGGGACTTTTTGGTGACCTGGGTGCCGCAGCGTTCGCAGGCGCCGTTGACTACCTGCTCGTTGGCCAGCACGGTCTGGTCCTTCGGGCACCAGTTGACCGGGGAGTTCTTGCGGTAGGCCAGCCCGCGCTCGTAGAACCGGGTGAACAGCCACTGGGTCCAGCGGTAGTACTCCGGGTCGGAGGTGTGGATGCGGCGGGACCAGTCAACGCTGATGGCGTAGCGCTTGAAGGATTCCGCCTGCGTTTCAATGTTGCGGTAGGTCCAGTCGCTGGGGTGCGCATTGTTTTTGATGGCGGCGTTTTCAGCCGGCAGGCCGAAGGAGTCCCAGCCGATCGGGTGCAGCACGTCATAACCGAGCTGGCGCCAGTACCGGGCAACGACGTCGCCCATCGCGAACGCTTCGGCGTGCCCCATGTGCAGGTCGCCGGAGGGGTAAGGGAACATGTCCAGCACGTAGCGGCGTTCGCGGGAGCCGTCATCGGCAGGGGTGAAAACGCCAAGGTCCTCCCAGACCTTCGGCCATTTCTGTTCGATGGCCGCGAAACTGTAGACGGCCTCTTCCTGCTGATCAGTCTGTGACTGCGTGCTCACTATGTTTCGCCTCTGTCCTGAATGAAAAAATCTTGATCCGCGCTCCGGGCCGATGCACCGGAAAACCTGGTCCTCCCCAGACACACAAAAGCCCCTCGACAAGCAAGGGGCGGCCGCGCACAGACGGTGCGCGGCTAGCTAAGGAGGATTACTGCGCTCATTTCTCCACTTTACAACAGAGCGTGCGCTCCGGAAGCAGGATGCCGGGGTGAGCCGCAGGGGGAAATTCTGCCCGGCAGCGTATCTTTTCCCCTGCTCCGTGCGTCTACCGGTTAAAGGCTGTGGCGCAATGCCATTGTTGGTTCAGGACCGCCGGGGGCGGCCTGGGAAAAGGAGCGAAATGTCAGTGGATACAAACCCTGCAGTGTCATTGGCGGGCACGGAAAGCGGCAGTGCGGGACTGGGTGGCATTCCGCGCCAACTGCGGCAGGTCCGGCGCGATTTCCTGCTCGCCCTGGAGCCGGTCCGCCCTTCCGTTTACCGTTACTGCCGAAGCCTGGCGGGGAACGTGTGGGACGCCGAAGACCTGCTCCAGGAAACCCTGACCAAGGCATTGGCCGAGGCGTCCCAGCGGCACGAACCGATCCGGAACCTGCAGGCGTGGCTGGTCCGCATAGCCACCAACACCTGGCTGGACAACGTCCGGCGCAGCACCAGGAACACTGTGGCGGACTTCAGCGCCCCGGAGATGGACCGCGCCGACGACGGCGTCGCCGATCCGCTCACCGCCGTGGCGGTGGAGGCCGCCCTCCGCCGGCTGGTGGATGTCCTGCCACCGAAGGAACGTGCCTGCGTGGTCCTCAAGGACGTATTCGGCTATTCACTGGCCGAAACCGCGGATGTCCTGGATACCAGCGCCGGTGCAGTGAAATCGGCCCTGCACCGCGGCCGGAACACGCTGGCGGCTGCCCAGGAGGCGCCGTCGCATTCCGACGGCTCGTCCGGCGGTCCCGCGGCTGTGGCGGTGCCTTCGGCCGGGCACGCCGAACTGCTGCGCCGGCTGGCGGATGCGTTCAACTCCTACGACATTGAGGCCATGGTCAGCCTGTTCCTGGCGAACGGCCGCACGGAGGTGGTGGGCAATGTCAGCGAAACCGGACACGAGGAAATCCGCACCGGTTCCCTGGACCACACCTTCGGCCCGGAGGCGCCCGAGATCTACCGGGCCACCGTGCACCAATTCGACGGCGAGGAGGTCATCCTGCTCTGGGAACGGCCCAAGGACAGCCCTGACGCAGCGGAAGTGGTGGCCGACGTCGTCCGGATGCGTGCCGCGGAAGGCGTGCCGCTGATTGCGGAGACGAAGGTGTATTTCTTCTGCCCGGAGCTGCTGGAAGAAGTGGCCGGGGGCCTGGGACTGCCTTTCAAGACCAACGGCGTGTCCTACTTCTGACCGGCAGCTTCAGTGGCTTCCTGCGCTTCCCGGGCCCGAGTGGCGTCCACGGCAATGTCGCAGCCGCTGTTGCCCGCTCCTGGAGATGGCGGTGTCCCGGGTAGTCGGGGTTTCCGGCCACATGGAGAACTCGCCACACTGCCGCCTGCGCGGCACAACGCAGAAGGCCCCGGCGGTAACCGCCGGGGCCTTCTGCGTTGTGCTTTGCGTGGTATTAGTTCACGTCAGCGTCAACCCAGTCGAAGGTCTTGGTGACGGCCTTCTTCCAGTTGCGCATCTGCCGTTCGCGCTCGGCATCTTCCATGGCGGGGCTCCAGCGCTTGCCTTCATCCCAGTTGCGTCCAAGCTCGTCAGTGTCGTTCCAGAATCCAACGGCCAGGCCGGCGGCGTAGGCCGCACCCAGGGCCGTGGTCTCGATGACCTTGGGACGCACCACGTCCACGCCGAGGATGTCGGCCTGGAACTGCATCAGGGCGTCATTGGCAACCATGCCGCCGTCCACGCGAAGTTCGGTCAGCGGAACACCGGAGTCGGCATTCACGGCGTCCAGCACTTCGCGCGTCTGGAAAGCGGTGGCTTCCAGCGCGGCGCGGGCAATGTGGTTCTTGTTCACGTAGCGGGTCAGGCCAACCATGGCACCGCGGGCATCGGAACGCCAGTACGGGGCAAACAGGCCGGAGAACGCCGGAACGATGTACACGCCGCCGTTGTCGTCCACCTGGCGGGCCAGTTCCTCGATTTCCGGGGCGCTGTTGATCATGCCCAGGTTGTCGCGCAGCCACTGGATCAGCGAACCGGTGACAGCGATGGAACCTTCCAGTGCGTACACCGGCTTGGCGTCGCCCAGCTGGTAGGCCACGGTGGTGATCAGGCCGTTTTCGGAACGGACAATCTCCTCGCCGGTGTTGAAGATCAGGAAGCAGCCGGTGCCGTAGGTGTTCTTGGCGTCGCCCTGGGCGAAGGCGGCCTGACCGAAGGTGGCGGCCTGCTGGTCGCCCAGGATGCCGGCGACCGGGGTTTCGCGGAGCAGCTGCGACCCCGCAACCATGCCGTAGACCTCGGACGAGGAACGGATCTGGGGCATCATGGACTTCGGCACGCCGAATTCCTTGAGGATGTCCTCATCCCAGGTGAGTGTCTCAAGGTTCATGAACAGCGTCCGCGAAGCGTTGGTCACATCGGTGATGTGCGCGCCGCCGTCGGGGCCGCCCGTCAGGTTCCAGACGATCCAGGAATCCGTGTTGCCGAAGATGAGGTCCCCCGCCTCGGCCCGCTCGCGGGCCCCTTCAACATTGTCCAGGATCCACTTGATCTTCGTGCCGGAGAAGTACGTTGCCAGCGGCAGGCCCACGGTGTTCTTGAAGCGGTCCAGGCCGCCGTTCTGCGCCAGCTCGTCAACGATGGGCTGCGTACGGGTGTCCTGCCAGACAATGGCGTTGTACACGGGCTCGCCGGTGTTCTTGTCCCAGACCACCGCGGTTTCGCGCTGGTTGGTGATACCGACGGCGGCGATGTCGTGCCGGGTCAGGTTCGCCTTGGAGAGGGCGGTGCCGACTACTTCGCGGACGTTGGTCCAGATTTCCTGCGGATCGTGCTCGACCCAGCCGGCGTGCGGGAAGATCTGCTCGTGTTCCTTCTGGCCCGTGGAAACGATGTTTCCGTCGTGGTCGAAGACGATGGCCCGGCTGCTGGTGGTGCCCTGGTCGATGGCGATGATGTACCTGGGATTATCAGGCATTGTTTCTGCTCCTTGCGGTGGGGGTATATGGGTGACCGCGGGCGGCGGCCGGTGCGCTACAGCGAAATTTCCGGGAGGGGAATCTGGGCGCCGAGGAAGCCGCCCAGGGCGCCGCCGATCAGCGGACCCACCACGGGGACCCAGGCGTAGGCCCAGTCGCTGTTGCCCTTGTGCCGGATGGGCAGCAAGGCGTGGACGATGCGCGGACCGAGGTCACGTGCCGGGTTGATGGCGTAGCCGGTGGGGCCGCCGAGGGAGGCACCGATGCCGAGCACTACCAGCGCCACGGCCAGCGGACCCAGTTCGGTCGGTGTACCTGCGAAGGCAATAATCGTAAAAACAAGCACGAAGGTGCCGATAATTTCGGTAACGAGGTTCCAGCCGTAGGAACGGATGGCCGGGCCGGTGGAGAAAACGCCCAGGATGTTGGCGGCGTCGGGTTCGTCGTCGAACTGCTTCTTGTACGCCAGCCATGCGACGAAGGCACCAATAATGGCGCCGGCCATCTGGCCCGCGAAGTAGGTCAGGGCCGCACCGAAGGACACCTCGACACCGGGGGCAAATTCATCGGCACCGCTGGCCCACAGGCCCACGGTGACGGCCGGGTTGATGTGTGCGCCGGAAATGGCGGCAGCGTAAACACCGGCAAACACACCGATGGCCCAACCCCAGTTGACCATCAGGAAACCGCCGCCGGCACCCTTCGTCTTGGCCAGGGCAACGTTGGCTACGACACCGCAGCCAAGAATGATGAGGATGGCGGTTCCCGCCAGCTCACTGATAAAAACTTCTCCCAGAGTCACCATCGACTCCTCCGATCATTTGTGGCATTCCGCGCCCCAGACGGGTGGGCGGATTTCTTTGGTTCTATGCAACCAATCTTTTGCAAGAAGCGCCATTACCTTAGCGGACCTCTTTGGCGGCACGCCAATTACAGCACGGCAAAACAGGTAGTCAGGTCCGATTCGGCTGGCGGGCGCCCACCTCGGTAAAGTCATCTTATGCAGCCGGCACCTCGAATCGAGCTCAATAACGGCGTCCTGATGGACCAAATCGGCTTCGGCACCTACAAGGTTCCGGAAGACAGCGCGGCCGGCCTGTGCCTGACCGCGTTCGACACCGGTTACCGCCATGTGGACACTGCCGCCCTGTACGGCAATGAAACCGGGGTGGGCGAGGCCGTCAATACCTTCACGGACAGCGGCAGCGCCGCCCGCGGGGACATTTTTGTCACCTCCAAGGTCTGGAATACGGACCAAGGCTACGACTCCACCCTGCAGGCCTTCGACGACTCCCTCGCGCGGCTCGGCTTGGACTACTTGGACCTCTACCTGATCCACTGGCCCTGCCCCCGGCGAGGCCTGTTCATTGAAACGTACCGGGCCCTTGAAAGCCTGTACGCCTCCGGCCGGGTGCGGGCGATCGGCGTCTCGAACTTCCAGCCGGCGCACCTGGAGCAGCTGATGGATGCCACCGGAATTGTTCCTGCCGTGAACCAGATTGAGCTGCACCCGTGGCTGGCACAGCAGGAACTGCGCGAACTCCACGAGCAGCTGGGCATCCGCACGGTGGCGTGGAGCCCGCTGGGACGCGGTGCCGTCCTGGCCGACCCGGTTATCGGGCAAATAGCGGGCGAACTGGGCCGGACCCCGGCGCAGGTCATCCTCCGCTGGCACCTGGACCAGGGCAACGTGGTGATCCCCAAGGCCAGCAGCCCGGAGCGGATTGCGGGGAACCTGGACCTGTTCTCCTTCGAGCTGAGGGACGCGCACCGGCAGGCGATTAACGGCCTGGACCGCGGCCAGCGGTCCGGCTCCCACCCGGATGAGGTCAATTGATGTCCGCTTCGGCCGTGACCCTCGCACGCACCGCCGTCGTCCGCTCCTTTACCGTGGCGGGCACCGAGCAGTTCTGCTGGGACTTCAGCCCGCTCGACGACGCCGGCGCACCTCCCGTTTTGATGGTCCACGGCTTCCGCGGCGACCACCACGGGCTGCTCCGCATAGTGGAATCCCTCCCCCGCCACCGGGTCCTGGTGCCCGACCTTCCCGGGTTCGGCATTGGCTCCGCCCTGCCCGGCCGGCACGATGTTCCGGCCTACGCCTCCTTTGTCCGGGAGGCCCTCGCCGCATTGGACCTGGGCCCGGACACGGTGCTGCTGGGCCACTCTTTCGGTTCGATCATCTCCTCGCACCTGGCGGCGCAGTCCCCGGAGCTGATCAGCGAACTGGTGCTGGTCAACCCCATCTGTGAGCCTGCCCTGGAGGGACCCAAGGGCATCACCAGCAAGGCGGCGGAGCTGTACTACCGGGCCAGTGCCGCCCTGCCGGAGAGGCCCGGCATGGCACTGCTGCGCAGCCCGCTGATTGTCCGCGGCATGAGCATCATGATGGCCAAGACCCGTGATCCGGGGTTGCGCCGCTGGATCCACGGCCAGCATGATGCGTATTTCAGTGCCTTCGCCAACCGCGCGGTGGTCCTGGACGCGTTCCGGGCCTCCATCTCCACCACGGTGCGCGACGTCGCCGCGCAGCTGGCGATGCCGGTGCTGCTGATCGCTGCGGAACAGGACGACCTCGGATCCGTGAAGGGCCAGCGGAAGCTGGCGGCTATGATTCCAGACGCTGAGCTGCACATCCTTCCCGGGGTGGGGCATCTGGTGCACTATGAAAAACCGGCCGAAGCGGCAGCAATAATCGAAGATTTCCTGTCCCGGAGGCACACATGAGGATGCGGCTGGCCATCGACGCCCGGTTTACCCGCACGGACCACCACGACGGGATCAGCCGCTACGGCGCCAGCATGATCGAAGCGGTCAGTGAACACACCGATGTCCTGATGCTGATTTCGGACGAGCGGCAGCTGGCCCTGCTGCCGGACCTGCCGTGGGTCAGGATCAACAGTCCCCTGTCCCCCGCCGAACTATTCGTGGCCCGGCGGATCAACCGGCTGGGGGCGGATGCGGTGTTCTGCCCCATGCAGACCATGGGCAGCTGGGGACGGAAGTACCCGCTGATCCTTACCCTGCACGACTTGATCTACTACCAGAACCCCGCCCCGCCGTCGTTCCTGCCGCTGCCGGTGCGTGCCCTGTGGCGGCTGTACCACCTGGCGTACTGGCCGCAGCGGCTCCTGCTGAACCGGGCCGACGTCGTTGCCACCATCAGCGAGACCACGCGGGCGCTGATGGAGCAGCACCGGCTGACCAGGCGGCCGGTCCGGATCCTTGCCAATGCACCGCAGCCAGGCGCCGTGCCGCGGACGGCGGATGCCCCTGCGGAACCGTCGCTGCTGTATATGGGTTCGTTTATGCCGTACAAGAATGTGGAAACGGTTATCCGCGGCATGGCGCACCTGCCCGGGTTCACGCTGCACCTGCTCAGCCGGATCAGCGATGCACGGCGGACGGAACTGGAGGCCCTGGTTCCGGCCGGGGCGCAGGTGCGGTTCCACAACGGGGTGACCGATGAGGAATACGATCACCTGCTGCGGCGGGCAACGGCCCTGGTGACCCTGTCCAAGGCCGAGGGCTACGGACTGCCGGTGATCGAGTCAATGGCGGTGGGCACCCCGGTGGTGGCCAGCGACATTCCGATTTTCCGGGAGGTATCCGGCGGCGCGGCCCTGCTGGTGGATCCGGACGACCCGGCCGCGTTCGCCGGCGCCGTCCGTGAGCTGGCGGTGCCGGAGCGCTGGCAGAAGGCGTCCGACGCCGGCCTGCAGCGGGCGGGCGACTACGGATGGGCGGCTTCCGCGCGGCAGCTGATGGCAGCGGCCGGGGAGGCTGTACGCCTGTTCCCCGGCCGCCGACGTCGTCGTTAGCGCCTGCCGTTAGAGGTTAACGACCATCTTGCCCTTGTTGGCCCCCTTCATCAGGTCGATGAAGGCCTGCGGTGCGTTCTCCAGGCCGTCCACGAAGGTTTCGTCGTAGCTGACCGCGCCGTCCCGCAGCCAGCCGCCCATCACGGTGTTGAACTCGTCGACATACTGGCTGTAGCTGCCGACGATGAAGCCGCGCAGCGTGATTTCCTTGCCGATGGCGATGGCAAGGTTGCGGGGTCCGGTGGCGGCGCCCTTGTCGTTGTACTGGGAGATGGCCCCGCACATTGCCACCCGGCCGCCCTTGTTCATCACTGAGAGGGCTGCTTCGAGATGTTCGCCGCCAACATTGTCGAAGTAGACATCGATACCGTCCGCACCGGCTGCCTTCTTCAGGGCTTCCTTGACGGGGCCCTCGTGGTAGTTGAACGCCTCGTCGAATCCGAGGTCAAGCAGCCGCTGGACCTTTTCCGCGGAACCGGCGCTGCCGATGACCTTCTTCGCTCCCAGCGCCTTGGCGATCTGGCCTACGAGGGATCCCACGGCGCCTGCGGCACCCGAGACGAAAACCACATCCCCTTCTTTGAACTCCCCCACCTTGGTCAGGCCGATGTAAGCGGTCTGTCCGGGCATTCCCAGTACACCCAGGTAGGCGCTGGCGGGGGCCAGATCCGTGTCAATGACCTTTGTGCGGCGGCCGTCCAGCACCGCGTAGTCCCGCCAGCCAAGGCCGTGGAGCACTACGTCGCCGGGCTTGCGGTCATCCGAACGGGACTGAATGACCTCGCCGACTGCACCGCCCTCGAGTGCGGCGTCGAGTTTAAACGGCGGGACGTACGACTTCACGTCATTCATGCGTCCGCGCATGTAGGGGTCCACGGACATGTGCAGGTTACGGACCAGCACCTGGCCGTCCTGCAGTTCAGGGACCGGCACTTCGGCCAAGCGGAAGTTCTCATCTGCGGGCCAGCCCTCGGGGCGGGAGGCAAGCTGGATTTCACGGCCTGTTTCGGGGTACGTGCTCATGGAGAGGTCCTAACTGTTGGGGTGGATGGACTGTTGGGCTTTGACCACGGACTGCCGCAGCGCGGCATTGACCTTGGCGAGGGTTTCCTGGAGGCTGCGCAGTTCCTCCGGATCCAGGCCGGCGGATGCTGCGACACGGTCCGGAAGGTCGTGGGATTTCTGTTCCAGGGCGCGTCCTGCATCTGTGAGGTAGACGCGGACCCGGCGCTCGTCCTCAACGGCCCGGCGGCGCTGAAGCAACTGCGCCGCTTCCAGCCGCTTGAGCAGCGGAGAGAGCGTGCCCGAGTCCAGTTCCAGGGACTGCCCCAGGTCACTCACGCTCTGGCCGTCCTGTTCCCAGAGCAGCGTCATTACCAGGAACTGCGGGTAGGTCAGCTTAAGTTCCTCGAGCATCGGACGGTACAGCGCGGTGGCGGCCCGTGAGGCTGAGTACAGCGAGAAGCAGACCTGGCGCTGCAGCGATTCGTTCATGCCTTCCACCGTAGGACACAACTCAGTTGTGTACAACTTAATTGCCTTCGGGGCTGCTGGCGCCTGCCGCCCGGCTGCAGCAGCTGGCGGCAGGTTGCCGCCCCCTCCCGTAGGCTGTGGCCATGCAGGAACCCCTGGCTATTCCCGATTACCGCCGAACCGCACGCCGTCTCCCCTGGGGCCGGCTTCCTGCTGCTGTCCGGGACAGCATTGCCGCTTCCCTTGACGGCGGGGTGTCACTGGTGGAGCCGGCAGGCGGCGGGTTCACCCCCGGCTTCGCTGCGGTGCTCGGGAACAAGAGCGGGGACCGTATCTTCGCCAAGGCAGCCGCAGCGTCGGACGCCTTCATCTACCCTTCCTATCTCCGCGAGTCCCAGGTGGTTCCCCTGATGCTCCCGGGGATGCCTATGCCTGCCCTGCGCAGTGCGCAACGGCTGGTGGCCGACGGCATTCACTGGCAGATGCTGGTGTACGAGGCCGTGCCCGGACGGATGCCGGGCCAGCCCTGGACCGAAGCGGATGTTGCCGCCGTGGAAACCGCCTGCGTCACTGCTGCAGCGCTGCTCACCGACTTCCCGCAGGCCGAAGGCGGGACGCCGGTGGCCGAGGATATGGCCCTGATTCCGACTCGGTTCAAGGCGGTCGCCGACGGCGGAGAGCCGCCATGGTTCCTGCCCGGGCTCAGCGCGGAAGAGGCCGGCGGGTTCCAGGAAGCACTGGACCTGTGTCCCGAGGCACTGGCCGGAGACGCGGTCCTGCACGGCGATCTGCGCGCCGACAATATCCTCATCAGCGACGGACGTGCGCTGTTCTGCGACTGGAATTTCCTGGGCACCGGTGCACCCTGGATCGACTGGGTGGGGGTGCTGCCTTACGCCCGGGCCGACGGTATCGACGCCGATGCCTGGCTGCGCCGGTCCGAACTCACCCGGGACGTGCCGGACGCCTATATTGATGCCTTGCTGGCAGCCCTGCTGAACTACATGATCCACTGGGGCAGCCAACCCGACGTCGACACCAGTCCCCTCCTGCGCATCCACGGACGGCACACAGCCCGGCTGGTGTACGACTGGCTGGCTTGCCGGCAGGGGTAGTGCGGGGCCGCAGGCTATCCCAGCCCCTCCAGGACAAGGGTCAGATGCCGGCGCCAATCGGCGCCGCCGGGCTGGAAATACATGGTCGACATAATCCCGCAGGTGATCACCGGAAAGTCGTCCCAGGTCAGATCCCCGCGCACCGCACCGGAGTCAGCGGCCCTGCGGATGATCCGGGTGACGATGCGGGCAAACTCCGTCTTCTCGGCTTGGACGCCCTCCCATTCGAAAGGCCCGGAACCGAGCAAGGCGAGCTGGAAGCCGGCGTCGTCGTCCGCGGCTTCCAGGTAGCCCACCAGCACGGCCTCAAATGCCGCCCGGGGGTCTTCGATTGCCTCCGCCGAGCGGGCGAGCTCAGACATGCCGCCGAATCGTTCCTGCACAATCGCCGTGAGCAGCTCTTGCTTGTTGGAGAAGTGCCGGTAAAGGGAACCTATGCCGACGCCGGCATGGGCAGCAATTTTGTCCATGTGGACATCGTTGCCGTGGCTGGCGAACAGCTCCCTGGCCGCAGCCAGGATTTTCTGCCGGTTCCTTCGCGCATCGGCACGTAAAGAATCATTCAATGTGGCACTCCTTTGACAAACGGAATTGTAGTTCCGTATCGTGGCGCACACCAAAGCGGAACCGGAACTCCGGTTCCAATACTGCCAAGCAGGATGCCCATTTTCGGAGGAAACCATGATTGTAGTCACCACACCAACCGGCCAGATCGGGCACGCAGTAGTTCAGGGCCTGCTCGCGGAGCGCCAGTCCGTGCGGGTTATTGCCCGGAACCCCGCGGCGCTGCCGGACGGCATCGCCGAAAACGTCGAGGTGTTCGCGGGTTCGCACGGCAACCCTGAGGTCGCCATGGCTGCCTACGAGGGGGCGGATGCCGTACTCCACATCACCCCGCCAGATGTCCATGCAGCGAATGTACGGAGCCACTACCGCGGGTTCGCCGCGGCGTCGGCGGCTGCAATTACCGCAACAGGGGTCAAGCGTGCGGTCGTGGTATCCACCCTCGGGCGGGGGTATACGGCAGAGGCCGGGCACCTCTCCGCTGCCCTGGAGGCGGAAGGGATCATCAACGCAACAGGCGTGCACACCCGCTCCCTGGCCATGCCCTTCTTTATGGACAACCTCCTGAACCACCGCTCATCCATCAAGGACCACGGGATACTCCCCCTGCCCAACGAGCAGGACAAAGTACTGCTGACCGTCGCGACCCCCGACATCGCCCGTGTTGCGGTGGGACTGCTGACAGACCGGACCTGGACGGGGCAGGAGTCGTTACCCGTGGTGGGGCCGGACCTGCTCACCCCACGGCAGATGGCAGGGATTATCTCGGACAGTATCGGCCGGCCCGTGCACTTTGCGCAGGTCAGCTCCGATACCTACCGGTCGACGCTCCTCCAATACGGCATGAGTGAAGGCTGGGTTCAGGGCCTAGCGGACATGGGGGCCGCCCAGAACAACGGCATTTACGACGTGCAGGTCCGAGACCCGCACCGGGTCACCGAAACAAGCTTCGCTGCCTGGGTGGAAACCACGCTCAAACCTGCGCTCTGAATTCCCGTGCCTGCGTTACCTGTGCCGCAGAAAAAGTAGTTGGCACTCCGATCCGTGGAGTGCTAACCTGCTTCCGCAAGTTGAGTGATGCTCACTCAACTTTGGAACAATCGCACAACAAACGCACAACAAAGGCAGAACAACGCTTGAATCAAGCGATCGAATGGAGGAGTTGATACCACATGGCTATGAAGTTTGATCCGTTCCAGGAACTCGACCGGATGGCACAGGCACTGCGCGGTGAAGGAACGCTCCGCGGCATGCCGATGGACCTTTACCGGCAGGGCGACCACTATGTCCTGGCCGCCGACCTGCCGGGCATCGATCCCGGCTCCATCGACGTTGATATCGACGGCCAGCTGCTGACCATCCGGGCCCAGCGCACCCTGCACGGAGCCGAAGGCGTCAAGTGGCTCACCCGTGAACGGGAAAGCGGTTCGTTCCTGCGCCAGCTGAACCTGGGGCAGGGACTCGACACCGAGAAGATCTCCGCAAGCTACGAGAACGGTGTCCTGAGCGTAACCATCCCGGTGGGCGAGCGGGCCAAGCCGAGGAAGATCGCGGTGCAGGCAGGCGAAGCCCGTGACGCCGAGGCACACGAGGCCGTCAGCGCGTGACAACCAAGCGGGGTCCCGGGAACTCTCCCGGGACCCCGCTCTTGTACGCGGTTGTTGCCAAGTTCACGCCGCTCAGGTTAGGGACCGTTCCGTGGCCGGCTGGATACTGGAAGGGACTCCTCTTAGTCGCCGCCTCCAGGAAGAAGGGATGGCCTGTGCATATTTTCAAAGTCAATCGGCCCGGCTGGATGATCCACGGCGTGCCCCGCGGACTTCTCGGAAGGCTTGCCCGGCTGGGCAACGCCGCGCAGCTATCGCTCCTCGTGCTGCTCGCGGGCTGCGCCGTCCTGTGTGAACTGCTGTAGCTGTGTGAACTCTTGTAGCGGCTTAAAGGATGTCGGTGCCGTCCACCCGCACGTACACCGGGTCGCCCGTGCGCCGCGCTGATGCTGCGGCCTTGACGGACCGCAACGACGCCGTGATGGACGGGGCCGCAGCATAGGGGAAGAACAGCAGCGTGCGGTACCTGCCGCCGGCTCCGCCCAGCTGCCCGGCCTCCGGTCCGCTGTCCTGGACGCCGCCCGGAAGACCTGCGGAGGGAAGCGGTGCAGGACCAATGGAACGGACCCCCTGAGGCAGGTCCAGCCGGGTACTAAAGGCTTCCAGTGCCTCACGCGAACCGGTCAGCTCCGCATACCGTACAGCAGGAGGCAGGCCTAGTTCCTGCCGCAGCATCAGTTCGCGCTCCGCTGCCCCCGCAGGGTCCCAGCGCAGCAGGTGCCCAACGGTTGTGCCGTCGTCGGCCGTCACCACCACCAGTCCCTTCTCCCCCGCCGGACGAACCAGCGCGGCGGCGCTGAACCAGCGCCGCAGGGTATCTTCCCCGGCACGCAGGGACTCCCGCGAGAGCATCGCGTTGCCGTCCAGCAGGATGGCCGCCGCGTATCCCCCGGCCGCAACCGGTTCGGCTCCGGGCGTGGCAACCACCAGTGCAGGCGCATCAGGGATCTCGGCCCGCACATGGTCCCCAGCCGATGAAATGACCGTGGTGGAAGGAAAGGCGCGCCCCAGCTCCTCGGCAGTGCGTCCCGCGCCGGCAGTGGAACCGCGCAGCTGTGTTCCGCCGCAGTTGCCGCAGTGCCACATAGGCTCCGGGCGCCCGCACCAGCGGCAGGCGGGAATGCCGTTTCGGCTGGCCAGCCCCAACGGACCGGAGCAGTGCCGGCAGCGCGCGGGTTCCCGGCAGTCCTGGCAGGCAAGGGCCGGAGAGAAACCGGTACGTGCCACCTGGACCAGCACCGGACCGCGGGTCAGCCCGTCCTGAGCGGCCTTCCACGCTGTATGCGGAATCCGGGCCCGGGCCGCCAACGGATCCCGTTCCATAGTGAAGGAGTCCGAGGTGCTGACCACGCGGGGCGCGTGCCCGCGGACGGTGGAGCGCTCGGCCGCGATCCCGGCGGCCCAGCCGCTGGCAACCAGCCGCTGGGCTTCGGTGCTGCGCGAATGCGAGGCAAGCAGGAGCGCACAGTTCTCCAGTTCGGTGCGCAGCAGCAGGACATCGCGTGCATGCTGGTAGGGAGCGCGCTGCTCGGCATGGAGGTCATCGGCGTCGTCCCAGAGCACGGCCAAGCCAAGGTCCTTTACGGGTGCGTAGGCAGCTGACCGGGTGCCGATAGCAACCCGGACGTCACCGTGCAGCAGCATTAGGAAGCTGCGGTAGCGCGGGGTGGGACCGTCCTCCGCAGTCAGCCGCACAAACGCGTCGGCTCCGATGCGTGCGGTCAGGGCAGCCTGAAGCCGGGCCAGGTCCTTGTTGTCGGGCACCACCACTACGGCCCCGCGCCCGGAAATCAGCGTGGACCGGACGGCTTCGGCGATTTCGGCAGGCCAGTCCTGCGGTCCGTATCCGCCCAGCGAGGAGAGCACCGCGCGCGGACTGTGGCCGGCAGCCAGGTGGGTGAGGAAGCGGGGGCCGTGCGGATAACGTGCCAGCGGATTCGCTCCGGCACCTTCCGGTCCGTCAGCCTTACCCGGTGCGGCCGCCGTAGCGGTTTCGCCGTCGGCCGCCGCGTTCTTGCGTGCCGTGAATTCCTTGTCCACACGGGCCGCCCGCGGCGGAATGGCGACGCGCAGCACATCGTGCACCGTGCCCGCGTACCGTGCCGCCACCGCTTCAGCCAGGCGAAGGATCTGCGGGGTGAGCACCGGCTGCGGGGAAATGACCTTACCCAGCGGCATCAGCCGGGCCGTGGTATCCGCTTCCGCGGTCCGTTCGGTGATGAACCCGGGCAGCTCCTGCCCGCCGAACCGGACCTTGACCCGGGCACCGGACACCGCGTCGGCGTCGAGCTCCACGGGAACCAGATAGTCGAACGGCCGGTCCAGGTGCGGCAGGGGCGAGTCCAGCAAGACGCGCGCTATCGGCAGGGCAGGCGCCGGCTGGGCCTTGCCCACTGCCTTGGCCGGCGGCGTGAAGCCGTGCAGCAGCGACAGCTGCACGGCCTCCCCGGACTGGTCCGCTGCCATGCCGGCTACACGTTGAAGTAGCTGCGGAGGTCCTCGACCTTGTCCTTGCGCTCCCAGGTGAACCCTTCATCCTCGCGGCCGAAGTGGCCGTGCGCGGCGGTTCGCTGGTAGATGGGGCGCTTCAGGTCCAGGCCGTTAATGATGCCCAGCGGGCGGAGGTCGAAGACCTCCTGGACGGCGTCGGCGATCCGGGCCGGGTCAACGGTTTCGGTCCCAAAGGTCTCCACGTAGATGCCTACGGGGCGGGCCATGCCGATGGCGTAGGCAATCTGGATTTCCGCACGCCGGGCCAGGCCGGCGGCGACCACGTTTTTGGCCACCCAGCGCATGGCGTAGGCCGCTGAACGGTCCACCTTGCTCGGGTCCTTGCCGCTGAAGGCGCCGCCGCCGTGGCGGGCGAATCCGCCGTAGGTGTCCACAATGATCTTGCGGCCGGTCAGGCCCGCGTCTCCCACGGGGCCGCCGATGACGAACGGGCCGCCCGGGTTGATGATGTGCTGCACGTTGGAGACGTCCAGGTCACTGCCGGCCAGCACGGGATTAATGACGTACGCGGCCATGTCGGCCCGCAGCTGCTCAAGGTCCAGGTCTGCGGCGTGCTGGGTGGATACCACCACGGAATCAACGGACACTGGGCGGTCGCCGTCGTAGCCAATGGTGACCTGGGTCTTGCCGTCCGGGCGGAGGTACGGGAGGGTGCCGTCCTTGCGGACGTTGGTCAGGCGCTCGGAGAGCCGGTGCGCCAGCCAGATGGGCGTGGGCATCAGCACCGAGGTTTCATCACTGGCGTAGCCGAACATAATGCCCTGGTCCCCCGCGCCTTGGGCGTCGTACGGGTCCACCACCTTGCCGGTGCGGTTTTCCAGGGAGTTGAACACGCCGGAGGCGATTTCCGGGGACTGCTGGCCAATGGAGACGGACACACCGCAGCGCGCACCGTCGAAGCCGTTGGCGGAAGAGTCGTAGCCGATGTCCAGGATGGTGTCGCGGACCAGCTGCGGGATTTCGACGTAGCCCTCGGTGGTCACCTCACCGGCAACATGGACCAGGCCGGTGGTCACGAGGGTTTCAACAGCTACCCGGGACTCGGGGTCCACCTTGAGCAGTCCGTCGAGGATGGCGTCACTGATCTGGTCGCAGATTTTGTCCGGGTGGCCCTCAGTGACGGATTCCGAGGTAAAAAGGCGCAGGTTGGACTGCGTCTTGGGAGAGGCAGAAGTAGAAGTCACAGCATTTACTCTACCGGGCACCCCGGACACTCCCGGACCCGGCCGGCCGCGGGGTCAGGACCGGCGGGCAGCCAGTTCGCCGGCAATCCGTGCGATGATGCGCGCCGAGACCTCGGATTTGGTACCGGCGATGGTTCCGGCCGGCTCCAGGTCCGAGTCCTGCGGTGAGAGAATCGTCACCTCGGTTTCGTCCTGACCGAAGACCAGGGACCGGCCCACCCGGTTCAGCACCAGCAGGTCGCAGCCCTTCCGGGCCAGTTTCTTGCGGCCGTATTCCAGGACGTCGGCTGACGCGTCACCGGTCTCGGCGGCGAACCCGACAATAAGCCGCGGTGCGGCGGTGGCGGACGCATCCCGGTCCTGCACCAGTTCGCGCAGGATATCGGGGTTGCGGACCAGGGTAATCACAGGGTCGGGGACGTCGTCGCTCTTTTTGATTTTGGTTTCCACCGTCCGGTCCGGACGGAAGTCTGCCACGGCCGCGGCCATGATCAGCACGTCCGAATTGGCGGCAGCCTCGCGGACTGCCGCACGCATGTCCAGCGCGGTCTCCACGGAAACCAGTTCGACGCCGGCAGGGGCCGGGACGTCCATGTGGGCGGCGATGAGGCGCACCTTGGCGCCTGCGGCAAGGGCGGCCGAGGCCAGAGCGGTCCCCTGCTTGCCGGAGGAACGGTTGCCCAGGAAACGGACCGGGTCCAGGGGTTCGCGGGTGCCGCCGGCGGTGATGGTTACAGTGGTACCGGAAAGCGGGCCCGGCTCCACCGCGGCCAACGCGGCAGCGTAGATCGCTTCGGGCTCGGGCAGCCGCCCCGGACCCGAGTCCTTGCCGGTCAGGCGGCCGACGCCCGGTTCCAGGACCACGGCGCCGCGGCTGCGCAGGGTCGCCACGTTGGCCGCCGTGGCGGGATGGGCCCACATTTCGGTGTGCATGGCAGGTGCGAACACCACCGGGCCCCTGGCCATCAGCAGCGTATTTGTCAGCAGGTCATTGGCCTGCCCCGAGGCGGCGCGCGCCAGCAGGTCCGCCGTGGCGGGGGCCACCACAATCAGATCGGCTTCATGGCCCAGCCGAACGTGGTTGACCTTCTCCACCTCGTCAAAGACCGAAGAGGAAACGGTGTTGCCGGACAGTGCCTCCCAGGTGGCAACTCCGACAAACTGCTTGGAGGATTCAGTGGGCACAACGCTGACGTTGTGCCCGGCTTCGGTAAACAACCGCAGCAGCGACGCGGCTTTGTACGCGGCAATTCCGCCGCCAACGCCCAGAACTACGCGCACGCTGCTGCCTTCCCCCGTTGGTGGTGCTGTCTACTCGGCGGTTTCGCTCGGGCGCACCACAAGCATGCCGTCGTTGATCTCGCGCAGGGCGATGGACAGCGGCTTTTCGTTCAGCTTGGTTTCGACCAGCGGGCCAACATACTCGAACAGGCCCTCATGGAGCTGGGAGTAGTAGGCATTGATCTGGCGGGCGCGCTTGGCACCGTAGATGACCAGCGCGTACTTGGAATCGGCGGCTTCGAGCAGGTCGTCGATCGGCGGGTTGATGATGCCTTCAGACACAGGGTTCTCCAAAATTCTTGAACGGGATTCGAGGTTTGTCAGCGCTGGCGCGGACTGATTCCCATGAGTGATACGAGCTCAGCTGCAGCCCGCTGGACGTCATCATTAATGACGGTGTGATCGAACTCGGACTCGGCAGCAAGTTCCAGTTTAGCGGTTTCCAGCCGTTGCTGCTGCTCTTCGGGGGTTTCGGTACCCCGGCCCACCAGACGGCGTACCATTTCGTCCCAGCTGGGCGGGGCCAGGAACACGAAATTCGCCTCCGGCATGGACTTCTTGACCTGGCGTGCGCCCTGCAGGTCAATCTCCAGGAGAACGCTGCGGCCATCGGCCATGGCGGCCTCCACGGTGCGGCGCAGGGTGCCGTAGCGGTTGCGGCCGTGGACAACGGCCCACTCGAGCATCTGGTCCTGTTCAATCATGGCGTCGAACTCTTCAGCGCTGACGAAGAAGTAGTGCACGCCGTCTTCCTCGCCGGGCCGGGGTGCCCGGGTGGTGGCTGAGACGGAAAGCCAGACCTCGGGATAATTGTCCCGGATATAGGTGGACACAGTGCCCTTGCCAACTGCGGTTGGACCTGCAAGAACTGTCAGCCGCGGTTGCGACACGTAAACCTCATTCACTCGTGATAAATGCGCTGAAAGACTGCAGCGGTCGAAACCTAGTGGTTCTCCAGCAGCTCGATCAGCGCCTTGCGCTGATGCACGCCCAGCCCCCGGACACGGCGGGTGGGCGCTATACCTACCGTAGCCATTATTCCAGCTGCGCGGCGCTCCCCTACACCGGGCAGGGCGCGGAGCAGGTCCATGACCTTCAGCCGGCCTACGGCCTCCTCCCCCGAACGGGAGAGGATCACTTCTTCAATACTGAGGTCACCGGACTTGATGCGTGACTTGACCTCGGCCCGTACGGCCCGGGCGGCAGTGGCTTTTTCCCGGGCCCGGGTACGCTCGGCTTCGGTCAGGGGCTTGAGGTTCAAAAGGGACTCCCGGACGACGACGTACCGCTGTCAGCGGCTCTGCTGGTAGGACCGAACCTATCCGCAATCGAAGCCCAATTGCAATGGAGCGGGCTTTCGGCGCAGACGGCGCGCAGTTACGGTTCGGCTGCCAGCTCCGCGCCGGCCCGCACCGCCGCTGCCTGCAGCAACCGCGGATCCGGTCCCGCCTGCAAGATGCCGCGGCTGGAGGTGGCCAGGACATTGGGATACGCCGCTCCGAAGGTTTTGCGCAGGTCTGCGGCCGTGGCGCCTTGGGCACCCAGGCCCGGCGCCAGCAGGGGCGCACCGGATGCGGCCAGGTCAATGTCCAGCCCGTCCAGCACCCCGGCCCCCACCGTCGCGCCGACCACCAGGCCCACCGGGCCCAGCCCATCCGGGGTCCGGGCGTTTTCCGCGGCGGCGGCATCAACCACGCGTGCAGCCACCGAGCGTTCCCCGTGAGCGTTGCCGGCGTGCTGCACCGAGGCACCTTCCGGGTTGGACGTCAGTGCCAGCACAAACACACCGCGTCCGCTGCCTGCCGCGAGATCCAGGGCCGGGCGCAGCGATTCGAAGCCGAGATACGGACTGAGCGTCACGGCGTCGGCGGCCAGGGCGGAGCCGTCCCGCAGCCAGGCATCGGCATAGGCAGCCATAGTGGAGCCAATGTCGCCGCGCTTGGCATCGGCAATGCTGAGCATCCCCGCGTCGGCGCACGCCGCCAGCAAGCGCTCCAGGACCGCCAGGCCCGCCGAGCCGTGGCGTTCGAACAGGGCCACCTGCGGTTTGAGTGCGGCGGCGTGCCCGGCCACCGCCTCCAGGACGGTCAGCGAGAAACGCTCCAGCCCGGCGGCGTCGTCGTTAAGTCCCCAGTCCGCCAATAGGCCCGGATGTGGATCAACGCCCACGCACAGCTGCCCGCGGCGGTCCATGGCCGAGCGCAGCCGTGCGCCGAACTGACGGCGTGCCTCAGGCACCTGCGGCGGCCTTCAGGCGGGCGGCATGCTCCTGCAGCGAGGTGACATCCCATTCATAGGAGCGCATCGCCTCAATGGCCTGCACCGCGGCGCCGAACTCGGACACCGTGGTGACCACCGGGCAGCCGATGGAGGTGGCAGCGGCACGGATCTCGTAACCGTCGCCGCGGGCCTGGCCGCCGGAGGGAGTGTTCACCACCAGGTTGATCTCACCTGCGGTGATGAGGTCGACGACGGTGCCTTCCCCGTTGGGGCCGGTCCCCTCGGCAACCTTCCGCACCACGGTGGCGGTGATGCCGTTGCGGCGCAGTACATCGGCGGTGCCGCCGGTGGAGAGGATTTCGAAGCCGAGGTCGCTCATCAGCTTCACCGGCATGATGATTGAGCGCTTGTCCCGGTTGGCCACGGATACAAACACCTTGCCGGCGGTGGGCAGGGCGCTGTTGGCTGCGGCCTGGGACTTGGCGAAGGCCGTGTCGAAGTATTTGTCGATGCCCATGACCTCGCCGGTGGAGCGCATTTCCGGGCCGAGCAGGGAATCCACCACAGTGCCCTCGGGCGTGCGGAACCGGCTGAAGGGCAGCACGGCCTCCTTCACGGCCACCGGGGCGTCCAGCGGCAGGGTGGAGCCGTCGCCGTCGGCGGTCAGCTTTCCGGCGGCCCGCAGTTCAGCGATGGTGACGCCGGTGCCGATCAGGGCGGCGGCCTTGGCCAGCTGCACTCCGGTGGCCTTGGAGACGAACGGGACCGTGCGGGAGGCCCGCGGGTTGGCTTCGATGACGTACAGGACGTCGGAGGCCAGCGCGAACTGGATGTTGATCAGGCCGCGCACGCCCACGCCGGCGGCGATGGCCCGGGTGGCTTCGCGGACCCGGGCGATGACGTCGGTGCCCAGGGTGATGGGCGGCAGCACGCAGGCGGAGTCGCCGGAATGGATGCCGGCTTCCTCGATGTGCTCCATGATCCCGCCCACGTACAGGTCGGTGCCGTCGAAGAGGGCGTCCACGTCGATCTCGATCGCATCCTCGAGGAACCGGTCCACCAGCACCGGGTGGTCCGGCGTGATTTCGGTGGCGTGGGTGATGTAGCGGGACAGGTTTTCCTCGTCGTACACGATTTCCATGCCCCGGCCGCCCAGCACATAGGAAGGCCGGACCAGCACCGGGTAACCGATTTCGTCCGCAACCTTCTTCGCGTCCTCAAAGGAGACGGCGGTACCGTTCTTCGGTGCGGTCAGTCCGCCCTGGTCCAGGACCCGCTGGAAGGCACCGCGGTGTTCCGCCAGGTCGATTGCCTCGGGCGAGGTGCCCAGGATGGGGACACCGGCGTCGGCCAGCGCCTGCGCCAGCTTCAGCGGGGTCTGCCCGCCAAGCTGGACGAACACGCCCAGTACGCCGCCGGTGCGCTGCTCGGCGGCGATCACCTCCAGGACGTCTTCCAGGGTGAGCGGCTCGAAGTAGAGCCGGTCGGAGATGTCGTAGTCGGTGGAGACGGTTTCGGGATTGCAGTTGATCATGACCGTCTCGTGGCCGGCTTCGCGCAGCGCCATGGTCGCGTGCACGCAGGAGTAGTCGAACTCGATGCCCTGCCCGATCCGGTTGGGCCCGGAGCCCAGGATAATGATGGACGGCTTGGCGTGTTCGGCCACCTCGTCCTCCTCGTCGTAGGAGGAGTAGTGGTACGGGGTGTAGGCGGCGAACTCGGCTGCGCAGGTGTCCACGGTCTTGTAGACCGGGCGCACGTTCAGGGCGTGCCGGACGCCGCGGATAACGGCTTCCGGGGTGTTGGTCAGCGTTCCGATCTGCTCATCGGAGAAGCCGTGCCGCTTGGCCAGGCGCAGGATGTCCTCGTTGACCGACGGCGTGGCGCGGATCTGCTCGGCCGTCTCGTTGATCAGGGCCAGCTGGTCCAGGTACCAGGGATCGATGCCGGTGGCTTCGAAGAGCTCTTCAATGGAAGCGCCGCCCAGCAGGGCCTGCTGGACCTGCTGCAGCCGCGCGGTGGTGGGCCGCTTGGCTGCTTCGACCAGGGCCGGGACGTCGGCGGCGTCCACCGGATCGAAGGACAGCGTGGCGCCCTTCTGCTCCAGGGAACGCAGCGCCTTCTGCAGGGCTTCGGTGAAGTTGCGGCCAATGGCCATGGCCTCGCCCACCGACTTCATGGTGGTGGTCAGGGTGGGATCGGCGGCCGGGAACTTCTCGAACGCGAACCGCGGAACCTTCACGACCACGTAGTCCAGGGTCGGTTCGAAGGACGCCGGGGTCTTCTTCGTGATGTCGTTGGGGATCTCATCCAGGGTGTAGCCCAGGGAGAGCTTGGTGGCGATCTTGGCGATGGCGAAACCGGTGGCCTTGGACGCCAGCGCGGAGGAGCGCGATACACGCGGGTTCATTTCGATGACCACCACGCGGCCGGTATCCGGTTCGATGGCGAACTGGATGTTGCAGCCGCCGGTGTCCACCCCCACCTCGCGGATGACGGCGATGGCGATGTTGCGCAGCTTCTGGTATTCGCGGTCGGTCAGGGTCATGGCCGGGGCCACGGTAATGGAGTCGCCGGTGTGCACGCCCACGGGATCGAAGTTCTCAATGGAACAGACGACCACCACGTTGTCGTTCTTGTCGCGCATCATTTCCAGCTCGTATTCCTTCCAGCCGAGGATGCTCTCTTCGAGCAATACCTCGGAGGTCGGGCTGTACTGGATGCCGGCGCCGGCGATGCGGCGCAGGTCCTCCGCGTTGTAGGCCAGCCCGGAACCCAGCCCGCCCATGGTGAAGGAGGGCCGGACCACCATCGGGTAGCCCAGCTTTTCGGCTGCGGCGAAGGCCTCGTCCATGCTGTGCACAATGATGGAATCAGCTGATTCGGCGCCGCAGCGTTCGACGACGCCCTTGAACTTTTCGCGGTCCTCGCCCAGTTCGATGGCGGCGATGTTGGCGCCGATGAGTTCCACGTTGTATTTCTCCAGCACGCCGTTCTTATCCAGCGCGATGGCGGTGTTCAGGGCGGTCTGCCCGCCCAGGGTGGGCAGGATCGCGTCGGGGCGTTCCTTGGCGATGATCTTTTCGACCACCTCGGGGGTGATCGGTTCCACGTAGGTGGCGTCGGCGAACTCGGGGTCGGTCATGATGGTGGCCGGGTTGGAGTTCACGAGGATGACCCGCAGGCCTTCCTCCTTCAGGACGCGCAGCGCCTGCGTACCGGAGTAGTCGAATTCCGCGGCCTGGCCGATGACGATCGGGCCGGAGCCGATGACCAGGACGGATTTAAGGTCGGTTCTGCGGGGCATTAGATGCTCTCCTTGTTCTTGCTGGAGGCCATGAGCTCCACGAAACGGTCAAAAAGGTAAGCGGAGTCGTGCGGGCCGGCGGCAGCTTCGGGGTGGTACTGGACGGAGAAAGCGGGGATGTCCAGGCAGGCGAGGCCTTCCACCACGTTGTCGTTCAGGGACACGTGGCTGACCTCCACCCGGCCGTAGCGGGACTCCGGCGCAGTGACGGGCCCGTCCAGCGGGGCGTCGACGGCGAAGCCGTGGTTCTGGCTGGTGATTTCCACCTTGCCGGTGCGCCGGTCCAGCACCGGCTGGTTGATGCCGCGGTGGCCGTAACGCAGCTTGTAGGTGCCGAAGCCCAGTGCGCGGCCAAGGATCTGGTTGCCGAAGCAGATGCCGAAGAACGGCGTTCCGGAATCGAGCACCTCGCGCAGCAGGTCCACCTGGGCGTCGGCGGTGGCCGGGTCGCCGGGGCCGTTGGACATAAACACGCCGTCGGCCTTCAGTGCCGAGATGTCTTCGAAAGTGGAAGCGGCGGGCAGTACGTAGGTCCGAACGCCGCGCTCGGCCAGGCGGACCGGGGTCATCGACTTGATGCCCAGGTCGACGGCGGCCACCGTGGCAACGGGTTCGCCCGTCCAGCCGTGGTCCGCCGGGTCGATCAGGTAGGTTTCATCCACGCTGACTTCTTCGGCCAGACGCGCGCCTTCCATGCCCTGCTGGGCACGGACCTCGGCGAGCAGTTCGGCATCCGGACGGCCGGCGTCGTCCCCGGAAAAGATCCCGGCCTTCATGGCGCCGCGTTCGCGCAGGTGCCGGGTCACGGCGCGGGTGTCCACACCGGAGATTCCCACCACGCCCTGCTCCGCGAGCTGCTCGTGGAGAGTGGATTCGGAGCGCCAGCTGGAGGGGCGGCGGGCGGCGTCGCGCACAATGTAGCCGGCCACCCAGATGCGGCGGGACTCGGCGTCGTCGGCGTTGACCCCGGTGTTGCCGATATGCGGGGCCGTCTGGACCACCAGCTGCCGGGCGTAGGAGGGATCGGTGATGGTTTCCTGGTAGCCGGTCATGCCGGTGGCGAAAACCGCTTCGCCCAGGGCAGTGCCCTGCGCTCCGTAGGCCCGTCCGCGGAAGGTGCGCCCGTCCTCGAGCATCAGGACGGCGGGGGTGGGATTGATGATCTCGTGGACTGTCACAGTTGTTCCTCGCTTGGGGCGGCCGATTCCGGCAGAAGTTTCGTTATGGCGTTTATCAGGGGGGTCTTGTCGCTGCCCGCGCGGGTCCGGAAGCCGGTGTCCACGCGCTTGGGGCCGAGCTGCCAGGTCACGGTGACCAGGCCGTCCTTTTCGACGAATTTGCCGGCCATCCCGCGCTCCAACCGGACCGCGCGCAGGTCGGACTTGGGGATCCACAGATCCTCTGCCCCGGACCGGGCAAACAGCAGGCCTTCGGGGAAGACGGCGGCGGTGGCATTGGACTTGACGCCCAGTCCGTACTGCGCCACCCGGTCCAGCCAGTCGCCGGCGGTGGTGGTGACCACGTACTGGCCCAGCGCCTGGAAACCCGGTTCCGACAGGTCCTCCGGCACCGGCAGGGGGCGGGGCATGTCCTGCTGGCGTCGTCGGCGGCCGCGCCAGCCCAGGGCAAAGAGGCCCAGGACCACGACAATGAGGGCGGCCAGGCCCAGGAAGAAGTACAGCAGTTCCATCAAGATTCCTTTGCGGCAGCGGGGTGGGGCGTGTTCAGCCTGCCGGCCAGGACCGTGGGGTGGCCGGCGTAGAAAACCGCCTCGACCACGCCGGGCAGTTCCAGTCCGGCAAACGGACTGTTGCGTCCCTTGCTTGCCATCTTATGAGGGTCAACGGTCCGGCGCGCAGTTGGGTTCACCAATATGACATGGGCCGGTTCACCGGCGGCGAGGGGACGGCCCTGCGTGGAGACATTCCCGATCCGGGCAGGTGTGGAGGACGTGACGCGGGCAAAGCCGGCCCAGTCCATCAACCCGGTGTCGATCATGGTGTGCTGCACTACGGACAGCGCGGTTTCCAGGCCGGTCATGCCCATGGCCGCCTGCTCCCATTCGCATTCCTTGTGCTCACTGGGATGCGGGGCATGGTCGGTGCCCACAATGTCGATGGTGCCGTCAGCCAGTCCGCGGCGGACTGCCTGCACGTCCGCGGCAGTGCGCAGCGGCGGGTTGACCTTGTAGACCGGATCGTAGCTGCGCACCAGCTCATCGGTCAGCAGCAGGTGGTGCGGGGTGACCTCTGCAGTGACGCTGATGCCCTGCGCCTTGGCCCAGCGGATGATTTCCACGGATCCGGCGGTGGACAGGTGGCAGACATGCAGCCGGGACCCGGTGTGTTTCGCCAGCAGGACGTCGCGGGCAATGATGGCTTCCTCGGCGACGGCCGGCCAGCCGGCCAGGCCCAGGACGGCACTCACCTCGCCCTCGTTCATCTGGGCGCTTTCAGTGAGCCGGGGTTCCTGCGCGTGCTGCGCCACCACTCCGTCAAAGGCCTTGACGTATTCCAGCGCCCGGCGCATCAGCACCGGATCCGAGACGCATTTGCCGTCGTCGGAAAACACCCGCACCCGGGCACGGGAATCGGCCATGGCACCCAGCTCGGCCAGCCGTTCCCCGGCCAGGCCCACGGTTACGGCTCCTACCGGGCGCACGTCCACCCAGCCGGCGCGTTCGCCCAGGCTCAGGACTTGTTCCACCACACCGGCGGTGTCCGCGACAGGCATGCTGTTGGCCATGGCGTGCACGGCGGTGAATCCGCCCAGGGCCGCGGCGCGGCTGCCCGTTTCCACGGTCTCGGCGTCTTCGCGGCCGGGCTCGCGCAGGTGGGTATGCAGGTCCACCATGCCCGGCAGGGCGATCAGGCCGTGTGCCTTGAGAACCTCGGCGCCGTCGGCGTCCAGGCCGGGGCCGACGGCGGTGATGGTGCCGTTTTCGATGCGGATATCCGCCTGCTCCGTGCCGAGCACCGAGGCGCCGCGGATCAGGTAGGTGCCGGTGGTGCTCATAGCGAATGCTCCTGTGCTGTGCGTGCGTGGCTGCCCTCACCGGAGAGCAGCAGGTAAAGGGCGGCCATCCGTACGGATACGCCGTTACTGACCTGGTCCAGGACGGTGGAGCGCGGCGAGTCCGCGGCCCGGGCGGAGATTTCCAGCCCGCGGTTCATGGGGCCGGGGTGCATGATGATGGTGTCCGTCAGGCCGAGAGCGTCCAGCCGGTCCAGCCGGACGTCGTCCAGGCCCCAGCGGCGGGAGTATTCGCGGACGGAGGGGAAGAACGCCGAGTCCATCCGCTCGCCCTGTACGCGCAGCATCATCACCGCGTCGGGCCGGCTTTCCAGCGCCTCGTCCAGGTCGTAACTGACCGTGCACGGCCAGGCGCCGACGCCGAAGGGCAGCAGGGTGGGAGGTGCCACCAGGGTGACTTCCGCGCCCAGGGTGCGCAGCAGCCAGAGGTCCGACCGCGCCACCCGGGAATGCAGCACGTCTCCGGCGATGAGCACCTTCATGCCGGCCAGGTCGGTACCGGCGGACGGGGTTCCGTGCAGCCGCGCCCAGTGCCGGCGCATGGTGAAGGCATCGAGCAGGGCCTGGGTGGGATGTTCGTGCGTGCCGTCTCCAGCGTTCAGGACGGCGGCGTCGATCCAGCCGGAGTTGGCCAGCCTGGCCGGCGCCCCGGAGGAACCGTGGCGGATCACCACGGCGTCGGCGCCAATGGCCGCCAGTGTCTGGGCAGTGTCCTTCAGCGATTCCCCCTTGGACACCGAGGAGCCCTTAGCGGAGAAATTGATGACGTCGGCGGAGAGCCGCTTGGCGGCTGCTTCGAAGGAAATCCGGGTGCGGGTGGAATCTTCGAAGAAAAGGTTCACCACGGTGCGGCCGCGCAGGGCGGGAAGCTTTTTGACTTCCCGCTCCCCCACTGCCGCCATCTGCTCCGCCGTGTCCAGGATTGCCAGGGCATCATCCCGGCTGAGGTCCAGTGTGGAGAGCAGATGCCTCATGCAGTGCCCTCGATAACCACTTCGTCGACGGCGGGAGCGCCGGATTCCGCAGTATCCGACTCGGTCAGCCGGACACGGACCTGCTCCCGCGACGAGGTGGGCAGGTTCTTGCCCACATGGTCCGCGCGGATGGGCAGTTCCCGGTGCCCGCGGTCAACGAGCACGGCCAGCCGGACAATCCGGGGCCTGCCGAGGTCCACCAAGGCGTCAAGGGCGGAGCGGATGGTGCGGCCCGAATAGAGCACGTCGTCCACCAGGACAACCACCTTGTCGTCGATGCCGCTGGCCGGTTCGCGGGTGGCATACGGCGGCCGGGTGGGGCGGCGGGAAAGATCGTCCCGGAACATGGTGACGTCCAGCTGGCCGGTAATGGCCGCCGGGTCCACTCCCGGGGATGCTGCGGCAATCTTTGCTGCCAGGCGCTGGGCCAGCGGGTATCCGCGGCGGGGAATGCCCATCAGGACAAGGTCTTCAGGGCCCTTGTTGGCCTCGAGGATTTCGTGGGCAATGCGCGTCAGCGCGCGGTCTATGTCAGCTGAAGACAGAACGGTACGGCTGGGTACCGGGACAGTATGATTGTCCATTTCCGCTTCCTCCTTCCCCGCCTCACAGGACGGAACTTAAAGGTTGAATGCGCACCCAAGCTACCACAGGGCGCGCCGCACCCCGCGATCCGGAACCGGAACGTCAGTTGTGTGACTATTCTGTCTCCTATGAGCAGGCCCGACGCATGAGCGCACCCGGTTTCCAACCCGCCCCGCAGCAGTACCCCGGGCCTCCCGGGTACGCCCCTGCCTACGGCCCGGCCCCGGTGCAGCCCTTCTGGGTACCTCCGGCACCCCGCCGCGACAAGGGCCTGGCAGCCACCATTGTGCTGACGGTCCTGTCCGCGGCGGCGCTGGCGTGGGTCGGCATGGGGCTGATCGACCGTTTCGGTTCTCCGGCCTTCGTGATCTGCGGCATCCTGGCGCTGATACCGCTGGGCATTTGCTTCCTCGGCATCTGGTGGGTGGACCGCTGGGAACCGGAACCGCGCAGCGCCCTGCTGTTTTCCTTCCTCTGGGGCGCCGGCGTATCGGTGGTGATCGCCCTGCTGCTCGGCCCGTATTTCACTCTCGCCCTGCTGGACATCCTGCCCTACACCTCTGCCGAAATCCTCGGACTTGTTCTCGAGGCACCGGTGGTTGAGGAAACAGCCAAGGGTCTGGGCATCCTGATCCTGCTGCTGGCCCGCCGCCGGATTTTCGACGGTCCCGTGGACGGGATCGTCTTCGCAGCGTCTGTGGCTGCGGGTTTCGCCTTTACGGAGAACATCCTCTATTTCGGTACGGCCATGGTCGGTTCCGACTGGGGCGCCGCGGACCTGGGCTTCACCTTTGTGCTGCGCGGACTGCTCTCCCCCTTCGCGCACGTGCTCTTCACTGCCTGCACCGGCCTGGCCCTCGGCCTTGCCGCGAGCCGGGCCGGCCGCGGCTGGATTCTGCCGGCCTTCATCCTCGGCCTGATTCCGGCGATCCTGGGCCACATGCTGTGGAACGGCGGCCCGACGTTCTTCTTCGAGGACAACTTCTTTGTGTTCTACTTCCTGCTGCAGGTCCCGCTGTTTGCCCTGGCGGTCACCGGCGTGTGGATGCTGCGCCGCAAGGAGCAGCGGCTCACGCTGCGGCGCCTGGACGAATATGCCATGGCCGGGTGGTTCACACCGGCAGAAGTGCGCATGCTCGCCACCGGCAACGGGCGCCGTCAGGCCATGAGCTGGGCCAGGCTCAACGGCTCAGCGGGCACCATGAAGGAGTTCATCCGCCGCTCCACCCGGCTGGCCCTGACCCGGCAGCAGATTGCCGTAGGCCGCGACGTCGCAGCCAACCAGGAGTACGAGGCCACCCTGCTGGCCGAAGTGACCGGCATCCGTGCCGCCATGCTGGCGGGCGCGCGGGTCTAGGAAAACAGGCGTAAGGCATACAAAAGGACCGGCCCCCGCGGGGGCCGGTCCTTTGACGTACTGCCTGTGTCCGGCTTGCCTGCCCCCTAGGCCAGGAGCGAAGGCTTCAATTCCTGCAGCCGGCCCAGCAGGCCGTTGATGAAGGCCGGGGACTCGTCCGTGGAGAGCGTTTTCGCCAGTTCCA
Organism: Arthrobacter sp. zg-Y1143; assembly: GCF_030125565.1. Lineage (NCBI taxonomy): Bacteria > Bacillati > Actinomycetota > Actinomycetes > Micrococcales > Micrococcaceae > Arthrobacter > Arthrobacter sp. zg-Y1143. The sequence continues at coordinate 222,553 of NZ_JASKLW010000006.1, forward strand.
CGGCTTCGCTGATGGCGACCTTGTCCGGAATCTCGTCGTTGTAGAGAAGTTCCCAGGCGCCCAGGCGGAGGATGATGCGGTCCACCGAAGGCATGCGTTCAAGCGTCCAGCCCTGCGAATACGTGCTCAGGAACTCGTCAATCTGTTCCTGCATCGCAACCACGCCTTCCACCAAATCCATGGTGTAGGGGTTGATCGTCTGGTCGGTCTGTTCGCGGCGGGCCCTGATGGCATCAAAGGCTGAAACCGAACGCTGTTCGGCTTCGAAGAGGACCTCCAGTGCGCGGGTCCGTGCTTTACTGCGTGCGCTCACTCGTTAACGCGTCCCAAGTAGTCGCCGGTGCGGGTGTCGACCTTGACCTTGGTGCCCTGCTCCAGGAACAGGGGAACCTGGATCTCGTAACCGGTCTCGATGGTGGCCGGCTTGGTGCCGCCGGTGGAGCGGTCGCCCTGCAGGCCCGGCTCGGTGTACGTGATCTCCATGGTGACCGACGGCGGCAGTTCGATGTACAGCGGCGAACCTTCGTGGATGGCGATGGTGACCATCATGGACTCCATCATGAAGTTGGCGTTGTCGCCGACAATCTTGCCCGGAACCGTGAGCTGGTCGAAGTCGGAGGTGTCCATGAAGACGTAGTCTTCGCCGTCCTGGTACAGGTACTGGTAGTCGCGGCGGTCCACCGTGGCGGTCTCGACCTTGATGCCGGCGTTGAACGTCTTGTCCACTACCTTGCCCGAAGTCACGTTGCGCATCTTGGTACGGACGAACGCACCACCCTTGCCCGGCTTCACGTGCTGGAACTCGATGATGCTCCAGAGGTTGCCTTCAAGCTTCAGCACGGTGCCGTTCTTGATGTCGTTGGTCGTCGCCACAGTTTCTCTTCCGTTGTCCGTCTATATATTCAAGTCCGACGACTATTCTACCCGCTTCCGGGGAGCTACAGGCTGAGCCGGATCCCGCCCTGCGGCTCGGAAGCAATTTCCTGGTAGGCGGCGAACAGCAGCGAGGTGTCCGGCACCTCGAGCATGGAGGGTTTCGCCAGACCGTCCAGCACCACAAAACGCAGCAGGTCGCCGCGGGATTTCTTGTCCCGGCGCATGCCGTCCAGCAGGGCGGACCAACGGTCCTTCCGGTAGCTGACAGGCAGTCCCAGCGAGGACAGGATCTCCTTGTGCCGGTCCGCCGTGGCGTCATCCAGGCGCCCCACCATGCGGCCCAGTTCGGCGGCGAACACCAGGCCCACCGACACCGCCGCGCCGTGGCGCCACTGGTAGCGTTCGGCCAGTTCGATCGAGTGTCCCAGGGTGTGCCCGTAGTTCAGGAATTCCCGGCGGCCGGCTTCGCGCAGGTCGGCGGAAACAATCTCGGCCTTCACACGGATGGATCGTTCCACGAGTTCGCGCACGACGTCGGAACCGCCGTCGCCCACTGCCTCCGGGTTGGCTTCCACCAGGTCCAGGATGGCGGGATCGGCAATAAAACCGCACTTGATGACCTCGGCCATGCCGCTGAGCAGTTCGTTCTTCGGCAGGGTGCCCAGGGCATCCAGGTCGGCTAAGACTCCAGCGGGCGGATGGAACGCGCCCACAAGGTTCTTGCCCTCGGCCGTGTTGATGCCGGTTTTGCCGCCCACGGCGGCGTCCACCATGCCCAGCAGGGAAGTGGGGATGTGCACCACCTTGATGCCGCGCAGCCATGTGGCGGCCACAAAACCGGCAACGTCGGTCACGGCGCCGCCGCCCACGGCAACAATGGCATCGGACCGGGTGAAGTCGTTCTGGCCCAGGACCTGCCAGCAGAACGCGGCCACCTGGATGTGCTTGCCTTCTTCGGCGTCGGGGATTTCAGCGGTCACGGCCGTGAGGCCGGTTGCTGCCAGTTCGTCCCGCACGGTGTCCCCCGTAGTGCGCAGTGCCCTGGGGTGGATCACCAGGACACGGCGCACGCGTTCTCCGAGCATGTAAGGAAGACGCCCCAGCAGGCCGTTGCCTACGACGACGTCGTAGTTGTCTGAGGGGGCGGAGCCGGTCACCGGAATGATCGTCGGTTCGGAGGGCATCTAGTCTTCTCCTTTAGTGAGGACGGAAGTCAGCCGGTCGATGATGGCCGGAACTGTGAGGCCCCTGGTGTCAATGGTGATGTCGGCCAGGGATTCGTAGACGGGACGGCGGACCTTGGCCAGCTCCTGCCAGCGCCGGACGGGGTCCGGGGAAAGGAGCGGCCGGTGGCCTGCCCGGGTGATCCGGGGAAGCACGGTGGCCAGGTCCGTATCCAAAAACACTACCGTGACGTTGGCCAGGAGCTGTTGCGTGCCTGAATCCAGGACGGCACCGCCGCCCAGCGAAATGACGGCAGGCTCCGGCGATTCCAGCGCGGCGGCCACGGTCCGGGCCTCGACCTCACGGAAATAGCACTCCCCCCGGGAACTGAACAGGTCTGCAATGGGACCGTGGCGTTCCACCACGGCCTCGTCCGTATCCACGAAGGGCAGTCCGGCACGGGCAGCGTAGCCGCGGCCCACCACCGACTTGCCCGCGGCCATAAAGCCCATCAGGACCACATGGCGTCCGGTGCGGCGGGTCTGTCCGCTGCGGGCGCTGCCGCGGCGGTCAGTACTGCGGGACATCGGTGCCGGCGGATTCCAGGGACTCGGGGATGGCCGCCAGGTACGCGCGCAGGTTCCGGGCGGTCTCCGGCACGGAATCGCCGCCGAACTTCTCGATCACGGCTTCGGCCAGGACGAGGGCCACCATGGCTTCCGCCACTACGCCGGCGGCGGGAACGGCGCACACGTCGGAGCGCTGGTGGTGTGCACGGGCCGGTTCGGAGGTGCGTACGTCCACGGTCCGCAGGGCGCGCGGCACGGTGGCGATCGGTTTCATGGCCGCGCGGACGCGCAGCAGTTCACCGATGCTCATGCCGCCTTCGATGCCGCCGGCCCGGTTCCCGGACCGGACCACGCGGCCGGAGGCGTCCTGCAGGATTTCGTCGTGTGCAGCGGATCCGCGGCGCGTGGCGGTGAGGAACCCGTCACCCACTTCCACGCCCTTGATCGCCTGGATACCCATCAGGGCACCTGCAATCCGGGCATCAAGCCGCCGGTCCCAGTGCACATAGCTGCCCAGCCCCGGCGGCAGGCCGTAGGCCAGCACCTCCACCACGCCTCCGAGGGTTTCGCCCTCTTTGTGCGCGGCGTCCACTTCGGCAACCATGGCCGCGGAGACGCGGGCGTCGAAGCAGCGCATGGGATCGGCGTCGAGGGCGTCAACGTCGGAGGGCAGCGGGAGCGCTGCGTCCTGCGGCGCCATGACGCCGGCGATGCCCACGGTGTGGCTGACCAGGCGGATGCCCAGCTGGGACAGGAACGCAGCGGCTACGGCGCCGAGGGCCACCCTGGTGGCTGTTTCGCGGGCACTGGCGCGTTCCAGGACGGGACGGGCCTCGTCAAAGCCGTACTTCTGCATTCCGGTGAAGTCGGCGTGCCCGGGGCGGGGACGGGTCAGGGGCGCGTTGCGGGCGGAATCGGCCAGTACGGAGGGGTCCACCGGGTCAGCGGACATCACCTGTTCCCACTTGGGCCATTCGGTGTTGCCGATCTCGATGGCCACCGGGCCGCCCTGGGTTCTTCCGTGCCGGACGCCCCCGAGGATGCGGACGGCGTCCTGTTCGAACTTCATCCGGGCACCGCGGCCGTAGCCAAGCCGGCGGCGGGCCAGCGCGGACTGGATCCCGGCGCTGTCCACTTCCACTCCGGCGGGGACACCTTCGACAATTCCAACCAATGCAGGCCCGTGGGACTCACCGGCGGTCAACCAACGCAACATGCTTTCAATACTGCCATGTCCCGCCGGGCCGTTCAGCGCCGCGGGATACCGACTGCGTCACACATGGCGTTTGTGACGCCGGGCTCGTCGAAGAAGGCATCTGTTGTGAACAGCTTCACCTGCTCCACCGCCTGGTACAGCAGCATCTCGATGCCGGCAGCCACCCGGCCGCCGTGTGCAGACCAGGCCTGCGCAAGCATGCTCGGCCAGGGATCGTAGGCAACATCCAGGAGGATGCTGCCCGGGACAATGCCGCGCAGTTCCTGTGCCAGTGCGTCGGCGCCGTGCGGGGGAAGCGTGGAGATGACGACGTCGGCTTCCGCGCAGGCGGCGGCCGCTTCGTCCCAGCCCCGGGCCGAGACACTCACGCCCATCCGCTCCCCTGCCTCGCGCACTCCGGCGTTGCCGGGCGACGGCGCGGGGAAGCGGCGGGCACAGACCTGCACGCGGGGGGAACCAAGTTCGGCCAGCGCCGCTACGGCAGCGCAGGCGGTGCCGCCGGCGCCCAGCACGACGGCGCGGGGATGCTCCGGCGCCCCGGCACGCCGGAGCGCGCCCAGGATGCCGTCGACGTCGGTGTTGTGTCCGGTGAGGACGGTGCCGTCCGCTCCGTGGGAGAAGGTCACGGTGTTCAGGACCCCAAGGGCCGCAACCCGGCAGTCCGTGCGGTCCATTGCGGAAACCAAGACGGCTTTCAGCGGCATGGTCACGGAAAGCCCGGTCCAGGCCGGCTGGCCCCGCAGGGAGGCCGCGAACGCCGCGGCCTCCTCTGCGGTCAGGTCAATCGCCTCGTAGCTGCAGGCGAAGCCCAGGAAGGCATAAGCCGCCCGGTGAAGCAGCGGCGACTTGGAGTGGCCGATCGGATGCCCCAGGACGGCTGCCCGCCGCAGGGTCGGATCCACCTATCCGCACCGCCCCGGCTTCTGCGTGCTGCACCAGTTCTGGTATTCCTCCACGTACTTGGCGTGTTCGGCCAGCGTGCTGGAGAACTTCGTCTCGCCGGTGTCCAGGTTGACCGTGACCCAGTAGTAGTACGGGACATCACTGGGGTGGGCGGCGGCCTCGATGGCCTCCGTGCTCGGCGAACCGATGGGCCCGACGGGCAGTCCCGGGTTGGCGTACGTGTTGTACGGGTTGGACTTGTCGGCTTTCTCGTCGGACGTAAGCTCGTAGCTCTTGCGGCCCAGCCCGTAGGTCACCGTGGCATCCGACTGGATGAGCCCGTTGGTTTCCTTGTTGTCGGCGTGCAGCCGGTTTTCGATGGAACCGGCAACGCTGCCGTAGTCGGCTTCACCCGCTTCGGCCTGGATAATGCTGGCCTTGGTCAGGACCCGGTACTGCTCGGCCGGATCGGTGATCCCCGCGTTTTTCAGTTCCGCGAACGTGTTGTCCACCATCTCCTTGATGATGTCCGTGGCTTCCATGCCCACGTCGAACCGGTACTCGCCCGGGAACAAGTAGCCCTCCAGGCTCACGGCCTGGGCGGGCAGGCCGAACTGCTGCGGAGCGTCAGCCAGCGCCTGGAACTCCGAAAGCGGAATCTGCGTGGAGGTGTTCAGCACTTCGAACACTTCGTTTTGGCGCAGCCCGCGCTGCACGGCAGCGTAATGGACCGGGCTGTCGCCGTCGCCCAGCAGCGCATCCACCGCTGCGGAGGAAGACATCTGGTACTTCATCTCGTACGTGCCCGGCTGGATCTCCCGGCCGTCCGACTGCTCGGTGAAGGCATTGACGAACTGCTTGGAGGTGGCCACGATGTCTTCGGCTTCCAGCTTGCCGCCGATCAGCAGGGGCCCGTCCCCTTCCGCGACGGTGAACGCGACGGTGCCGTTGCCGGCCCCCTCGTAGTCCTTGATCTCATTCATGCCCAGCAGGTCCCGCAGGAACATGGTGAGGCCGAACACGACGGCGGCGAAAACGGCCAGCACGGTGACCATGATGATGGTGCGGCGGCGGCGTCGTCGCTGCTTCTCCCGGGACGGCCGCTGGCTCCTGCGGGTAGGCAGGTCGGCGGGCTCGTCAAAGAACTGCGTCATGGGAAGCTCTTCTCCGTGGCCGTATCCGGGCTCATGGTCCGGTTCCGCCATGGCGGGGTACTCGGGATATCTGTGGCTCACGGCGTGATACCGCCTTCGCGCTCGATGTCCTGCGAAATTGTGGACTCCTCAGTCGGGGCCGGCTCTGCATCACGGTGGCGATGCGGCCGGCTCGGTGTAACCAGCTCCCCCACGTCCCGGTTCAGGGAACGTTGTGTGTCAATAGACTGCTGCAGAATTGCGACAGCAGCCGCTTGATCAACCACTGTACGGTGATTCCGGCTGTTCATTCCAGCTTCGTGCAGCGAGCGGTGCGCGGTGACCGTGGTCAGGCGTTCGTCTACCAGCCGCACTTCCAGTCCGGTGCCTGCCGCCAGCAACGCGTCGGCCAGCGTCTTCGCGTAGTCCCGTGCCATCTGGGTTGAGGCCGTTTCACCGCCCCGCATGCTGCGGGGAAGGCCGACAAAAACCTCTACCGCACCCCGTTCGGCAACCTCGTTCAGCACCACTTTGATGTCGCTGTTTTTCTTTGCGTCCCGCTTCAGCGTCCTGACCGGCATGGCCAGGACGCCGTCGGGGTCGCTGGCGGCCAGGCCCACCCGGACCAGGCCGACGTCGACCCCGAGCTTTACGCCCCGCGGTACAGCAGAATCAGCCAAGTTAGCCCCGTCCGGCCACGGCTCCGCGGATAGCCGTGAGGGCATCCGCGATCTTGCCGGCGTCGGAGCCGCCGCCCTGGGCGACGTCGTCCTTACCGCCGCCGCCACCGCCGAGGACGCCGGCCGCAACCTTCACGAGTGCTCCGGCCTTGACCCCGGCGCTGCGGGCGCCTTCATTGGTGGCAACGATCACTACGGGACGGTTGTTGGAAACGCCGGCCACGGCCACGGCAGCGGGTTCGCTGCCCAGCCGGGAGCGCAGGTCCAGCGCAAGGGTGCGCAGGTCATCGGCGCCGCCGACTTCGCCGGCGTTGTGGGCCAGCAGGCGGACGCCGTCAACGTCCACTGCGGTGCCCACGAGCGCCGCTGCGGAGGCGGCCAGCTGCTCGCGGCGCAGCTTCTCCAGTTCCTTTTCCGTCGCCTTCAGCTTGGCCAAAGTGGCGGCCAGGCGGTCCGGCAGCTGCACGGAGGGGACCTTCAGCATTTCGGACAGTTCGTTGACCAGCGCGCGCTCGGCGGCCAGGTGGCGGAAAGCGTCCATGCCGACAAACGCTTCCACCCGGCGGTTGCCCGAGCCTACGGACTGCTCGCCCAGCAGGGTGAGGCTGCCGATCCGGGAGGTGGAGGCCACGTGCGTGCCGCCGCAGAGTTCGCGGGACCAGTCGCCGTTCATTTCCACCACGCGCACCGTGTCGCCGTAGGCTTCGCCGAACAGCGCGGTGGCGCCCAGTGCCTTGGCGTCGGCCAGGGACATGATTTTGGTCTCGACCTGGTAGTTGCTGCGGATCGCGAGGTTGGACACCTCTTCGATCTCGGACTTGGCAGCGTCGGAAAGTCCCTCGCCCCAGGAGAAGTCGAACCGCAGGTAGCCGGCCTTGTTGAAGGAACCGCGCTGCAGGGCTTCCGGGCCGAGGATCTGGTGCAGGGCGGCGTGCACAATGTGCGTGCCGGAGTGCGCCTGCTCGGCTTCGTGGCGGCGCTGGGCGTCGACGGCGGCCAGCACGTTGGCGCCGGCGGCAATTTCGCCTTCACGGACGATCGCCTTGTGCACGCTCAGGCCCTTGACCGGACGCTGGACGTCCGACACTTCCAGGACGAAGCCGTCACCGGTGATCAGGCCGGTATCGGCCGCCTGGCCGCCTGCCTCGGCGTAGAACGGGGTCTCATCCAGGACCAGGGAGATTTCCGAGCCCTGCGGGGCGAAGTCCACCCGGGAGCCGCCGGAAATGATGCCGCGTACCTTGGATTCGGTGCTCAGCTCGTCATAGCCGGTGAAGACCGTGTTGCCTGCAGCGAGGAGCTCGTTGAAGACCGAGAGGTCCGCGTGGCCGTGCTTCTTGCCGCGGGCGTCAGCCTGGGCACGCTTGCGCTGTTCGGACATCAGCGAACGGAAGCCTGCTTCGTCCACCTTCAGGCCCGCTTCCTCAGCCATTTCCAGAGTGAGGTCGATGGGGAAACCGTAGGTGTCATGCAGCGCGAAGGCTTCCTCGCCGGACAGCGGGGTGCCGGCGGCCTTGGAGACCTTGACGGCTTCTTCCAGTCGCTCGGTGCCGGAGGCAATGGTGCGCAGGAACGCCTTTTCCTCGGCGTAGGCAATTCGGCTGATGCGGGCGAAATCGGCCTCAACCTCGGGGTAGGTGCCCTTCATGGCGTCCCGGGATACCGGCAGCAGTTCCGGCAGCACGGCCGTTTCGACGCCGAGCAGGCGCATGGCGCGCACGGCCCGGCGGATCAGGCGGCGCAGCACGTAGCCGCGGCCTTCGTTGGAGGGGCTCACGCCGTCGGAGATCAGCATCAGGGCCGAACGGATGTGGTCGGCCACCACCCGCATGCGCACGTCGTCGGTGTGGTGCGGGTCGGAGGCGTCCTCCGCGCTGGTGTAGGCCTTGCCCGAGAGCTCGGCGGCCTTGTCCAGGACGGGGCGGACCTGGTCCGTCTCGTACATGTTCTCCACGCCCTGCAGGATCATGGCGAGGCGCTCGAGGCCGAGGCCGGTGTCGATGTTCTTCTGCGGCAGTTCGCCGGCAACGTCGAAGTCGGTCTTGGAGCGCACGGCGGAGAGCTGGTACTGCATGAACACCAGGTTCCAGATCTCGATGTAGCGGGTCTCGTCGACGGCGGGGCCGCCTTCCTGCCCGTACGCCGGTCCGCGGTCGTAATAGATTTCGGAGCAGGGGCCGCCGGGTCCGGCCTGGCCGGTGTTCCAGTAGTTGTCCGCCTTGCCGGTGCCGACGATCCGCTCATTGGGGATGCCGATCTTGTCGCGCCAGATGGCACGGGCCTCGTCGTCGCGCTCGTCGCCGTCTTCATAGACCGTGACCCAGAGGCGTTCGGGATCCAGGCCGAAGCCGCCCTTCTCGACGTCGGACGTCAGCAGCTCCCACGCGTAGGTGATGGCTTCTTCCTTGAAGTAGTCACCGAAGGAGAAGTTGCCGGCCATCTGGAAGAAAGTGCCGTGCCGGGCGGTCTTGCCCACTTCCTCAATGTCCGCGGTGCGGATGCACTTCTGCACGCTGGTGGCCCGGCTGTACGGGGCCTTCTCGCGTGCGGTCAGGTAAGGGATAAACGGCACCATGCCGGCCACTGTGAACAGCAGCGAGGGATCGTTGGAGACGAGTGACGCCGAGGGCACCACCGTATGGCCCTTATCGCTGAAGTAGTCCAGCCAGCGGCGAGCAATCTCGTGGGACTTCATGGTGCTTCTTTACCCTTCCGGTAATTCGGTTTCAGCATGCAGGAACAGGTGCATGCGGTGGTGCTGTGCCTCGGTGCCTTGGCGGCAGCCTTAGCGGCGGGCCGACCTCATGGCCTCGGCGGCGTTATCCGTGTTGTCCAGTCCCAGTGCTGCGCGCAGGTCGCCCTCGCGCTGGCTCATGCCCTCGCGGAGGGCCTCGGCAAAGCTCTGGACCGCTCCTGCCGCGGAGTCGACAGCGCGGTTGATGCCGGCCTGCTTGAGGCTGGACTTGGCTTCGTTGGCCCGGCGGACGGCGATGACGCCGATCGCGACACCGATTGACATCCAAAATACGCGCTTAATCATGACTGGCTCCTGTGCTTTGGGGTTGGTTACGGCTGCGGTACTAGCGGCTGCGCCGGCCGCGGCGGGTTCCCTGCACCGCTTCGCCGGCCTGTCCGCTGCGGCGGGATGCCAGGGCGGAGCGGACGCCGTAGGTGAAGGCCGAGACCTTGATCAGCGGTGAACCGACGGTGGCTGCGACCAGCGAAGACAGGGCGGACAGGTTCGCTGATGCGTCGGAGACGTTCGAGGAAATTCCGTCCACCTTCTGCAGCTGCAGGTTGGTGGTGGACACAGTGGTGGTCACCTCGTCAATCAACGGCGTGGTCTCGTCGCTGAGGGTCCGGATGGCCGAACGCATCTCGTCGAAAACCTTCCCCAGTTTCCAGACGGGAACGGCCAGCAGTGCAACCAGCACCGCAAACACACCGGCCGCTATCAGACCGGCAATATCTCCACCCGACATGGGACTCCTTTAGCGCAGAAAATCATAGTGGCTGGCACAACCGTCGCCGGTTCTGCCATATGTACCTTACCTACTGCAGCGCTGAGGCACTTACTTTTGCCGCCTGCGCCACGAAAGCGGGGGTGCCCGGATAACGGAACAGCCCGCGGCACGGGGCCGCGGGCTGGACTGTAAACGGGGTAATCCCGTTATTTAGCGTGCGTAGTATTCCACCACGAGCTGCTCTTCGCAGGTCACGGGGATTTCGGAACGCTTGGGGCGACGCACGAGGCGTGCCTGCAGCTTGTCCAGGGAAACATCAAGGTAACCCGGGACGGCGGGCAGGACGTCGCGGTGGGCGCCGGCTGCGGCAACCTGGAACGGCGTCATGGTCTCGCTGCGCTGGTGCACGTGGATGAGCTGGCCTTCGGAAACACGGAAGGACGGGCGATCCACGCGGGCACCGTCAACCAGGATGTGGCGGTGCACAACCAGCTGGCGGGCCTGGGCGATCGTGCGGGCGAAGCCGGCACGCAGCACGAGTGCGTCGAGACGCATTTCGAGCAGTTCGATCAGGTTTTCACCGGTCAGGCCGGCGGTGCGGCGGGCTTCTTCGAAGACACGGGTCATCTGTGCTTCGCGGATGCCGTACTGAGCACGCAGACGCTGCTTTTCGCGCAGACGTACGGCGTAGTCGCTGTCCTGCTTGCGACGGGCGCGGCCGTGCTCACCCGGGGGGTAAGGCCGACGCTCGAAGTATTTAGCTGCCTTGGGGGTCAAAGCAATGCCGAGGGCGCGCGATGCGCGTGCCTGCCGGCGTGCACGTGTGTTGTTAGCCACGTTCACCTTTCACTGTTTGGCGGTTTGGCCACGGCAGAAATAAATCCCTGCTGTGACTGCTGCGAAATATGCTGGCCTCCATGAGGGAGAGCTCCGGCCAACCGCTGCCGTCTGCTACAGACCCGGGCTCCGGACACACCACTGCCGTCCATACTTTTCAATACGGGGAAGCGGAAACCAGTACCTGGGCTTGCCAGTCAACCATCAATGCTAACACGGCAGCGCGTGCGCCCGCGCACACTTGCGCATTGGGCAGTCCGGATCAGGACTTCTCGCCGCGGATGATTCCGCGCAGCCGGTCCAGCCGTGCCGAAATGTCCCGTTCCACTCCGTTCCCGGTGGGCTCGTAGTAGTTCCGCCCCACCAGGTCGTCCGGAGCATACTGCTGGCGGGCCACGCCGTGCGGTGAATCGTGGGAGTAGATGTAGCCCTTGCCGTGGCCCAGCTGCTTGGCACCGGGATAGTGGGCGTCGCGCAGGTGAGCGGGCACGCCCTGCCCGCGTCCGGCCCGGACATCGGCAATGGCGGAGTTGATGCCGTTGTACGCGGCGTTGGACTTGGGCGCGGTGGCAATGTGGACCACCGCCTCGGCCAGGATGATCCGGCCTTCAGGCATTCCGATCAGCTGCACGGCCTGCGCGGCGGCAACAGCGGTCTGCAGTGCCGTCGGATCGGCCATGCCCACGTCCTCGGAGGCGGAAATAATCAGGCGGCGGGAAATGAACCGCGGGTCCTCCCCCGACTCCAGCATGCGGGCCAGATAGTGCAGGGCTGCATCGACGTCGGATCCGCGCAGCGACTTGATGAAGGCACTGGTGATGTCGTAGTGCTGGTCCCCCGCGCGGTCGTACCGCAGCGCCGCTACGTCAAGGGCTTCCTCGGCGTGCTTCAGCGTCACTTCCGGAACCTCGTCGCCGTCGGCCTTCTCGGAGTATGCGACGCCGGCTGCGGCCTCCAGCGCGGTCAACCCGCGCCGGGCGTCACCGGCAGCGAGCCGGACCAGGTGCTCCAGTGCCTCTTCGCTCAGGGTTACCCGCCCGGCCAGCCCGCGCTCATCCTCCACCGCCCGCTGGAGCAGGGCTGCAATGTCGGCTTCGGTCAGCGACTTCAGGGTCAGGAGCAGGGACCGGGAAAGCAGCGGGGACACCACGGAGAAGGAGGGGTTCTCCGTGGTGGCTGCCATCAGGACCACCCAGCGGTTTTCGACCCCGGGCAGCAGCGCGTCCTGCTGGGCCTTGTTGAAGCGGTGGATCTCATCCAGGAAGAGGATGGTGGTGACGCCGTGCAGGTCACGGTCCGTCAGCGCCTGCTCCATGACGCGGCGGACGTCCTTGACCCCGGCGGTGATGGCCGAGAGCTCCACGAACTTGCGTCCGGCGCCGCGGGCCACCACGTGCGCCAGCGTGGTTTTGCCGGTTCCGGGAGGACCCCAGAGCATCACCGAGGACGGTCCGGCCGGGTTGTGCTCGTCAGCGGACTGCGCCAGGGTACGCAGCGGCGAGCCGGGACCGAGCAGGTGCTGCTGGCCCACCACCTCGTCCACGGTCCGCGGCCGCATCCGTACGGCCAGCGGGCTGCGCGGCCTTACCCGTGCGGCGGAGCCGTCGGCGTAGTCATCGTCGTCGTCGTCGCCGCCCGCACTGAACAAATCATTCCCCGACAAAGCATTCACGCTTCAAGGCTACTCGTGCCGTAACCTGAGCTGGTCCACCCCTTCGGCTTGAAAGCAGGCTCCGCCATGCCCGGCCCGCGCACCACCTTTGTTTCCGCCGAGCGCCTGCCGGGTTGGGTGGAAAGGTTCGAGGCGGCGCAGGGCACGCTCGCGGTACAGCCCGGCGATGACGGGCTGCTGCTGCGTGCCGAGTCCGGGGCGCAGGCGGAACTGCTCGCGCCGTGGCCGGCGGACGGCCGTCCCGGGCGGGGCGCGGACGACGTCGAACGCCTCGCCTCCCTCGCCGGGCAGGCCCGGACCGTGGGCCTGGTGCTGGTCCGGCGCGGCGGGTACGCCGTCGGGGCAGCGCGCGAAGGCCGGCTGTTGGCGTCGAAGACCGGTTCCCCCAACAGCCGCCGCGCCAATGCAGCCGATGCCCTTACGGCCCTGGCCGCGGAGCAGGCGGCGGCAGTATTCACGGCGGCGGCTCCGGAGTACCTGGTTTTGGGCGGCGACCGGATGCTCGCCGAACAGGTGGCCGCACGGCGGGAGTTTTCGTGCTGGTCCGCCCTGCCCCGGCTTCGCCCGCTGGATGTGCCTGACCCGAAGGCTGCCGTGCTGGCGCAGGCGGCCCGGGACGCGTCCTCCGTGCTGGTGCGGATTATCCTGCCCCAGCCGGGCGCGGCGGCCAACCTGCACTGATCCGTTCCACCGTCTCAGCAGCAGGTTGGGGCACAGCCGAACGCCAGCCGGTTCCCGCCCAGAGACTCATCCCGTGCGGATCCCCTGCTGCTGCTGCCTTGGCGCGGAGTGTTTTCGTCACCTGGTTGACCAGCGGATAGGCGGCCGGCGCGTCCGGATGTTCGGCCATGAACCTGTTGGCCAGTCCCCGGGCGGTCCGGCCGGAGAAGGCACGGGTCAGTGCTGTGGTGTTGAACTGCGGATCCTGCAGGGCGGCCCGGTGCACGGGACTGGTTCCGGCTTCCGGGCTCAGGAGCAGCGCGGTGCCGATCTGCACGGCGTCGGCCCCCGCCCCGCGCAGGGCCTGCGCATCCGCAGCGGCGCCGATTCCACCAGCGGCAATAAGTTCGACGCCGGGGCCCGCGGCGGCGCGCACGGCACGCACGAGTTCGGCCAGCGGCTGCGCCGGCGGCTCCCCCGCCGCATTGAAGGTCCCCCGGTGCCCGCCCGCCTCCGGGCCCTGCAGGCACAGCATCCGGGCACCGGCGGAAACAGCCAGTGCGGCTTCTTCAACCGTGGTGACGGTAACGGCCACGGCGCTGCCGGCCGCCGTCAGTGCGGCCATAACGTCTTGGCCGGGCAGGCCGAAAGTGAACGACACCACCGGCACCTGCAGCCGGTGGACCAGTTCGAGCTTGGCGTCCCAGCCGTCATCGTCCGCCGGATCCGGCAGCGGCAGCAGGTCCGGTGGATACTGCGGATACTCCCGGGCCAGCTGCTCCCGGTAGGCCAGGGCGGCAGCGACCCGGCCGGAGGTGCCCGTGCCGCCGGTATTGGCCTGGTCCGGCACAAAAAGGTTCACGCCGAACGGACGTGGGGTCAGCTGCCTCACCCGGGCGATTTCCGCGGCCACAGCCCCGGCGTCCTTGTAGCCGGCCGCCAGGAATCCCAGCCCGCCGGCGTTGCTGACGGCGGCAGCCAGCGCGGGCGTGGACGGCCCGCCCGCCATCGGGGCTCCGACGACGGCGCGGGGCAGGGATGCCAGCGTAAACACGGCGATGGCTACAGCTTTACCGTGCCGTCAATGCAGGTGGCAGTTTCCCCGCCCACCCAGATCCTGCGGTCCCGGGTAAAGATCCGCACCAGTCCCGACCGTTCCAGCACCGTGCCCTGAGTGACTGTGTAGCGTTCCGGCGCAAGGCCCGAGCCGATCAGCCACTGGGCCAAGCCTGCGTTGAGGCTCCCGGTGACGGGATCTTCCAAGACGCCGTGGCCGGGGGCGAAGGCGCGGACTTCGTAGTCCGTGTCGCCGCCGTCGGGCTGCGGACCGATCACGCCCACTGCCAGGGACCCAAGCGCCGCAGGATCCGGCGTCAGGGACAGGACGGTTTCCGCATCCTTCAGGAGCAGCCCCAGCCAGCCCGGGCCGTTGTCTATCCAGTTCGAGGCGGATACCTGCTCCCGGGTGATGCCGAGAGCGTCCACCGTCTGCTGCAGCACGGCGTCCTCCAGCTCGCCCGAGCGGATCAGCGGCGGAGCGCCGAAGGCGGCCATTCCCGCCGAGGCGTGCAGCGTCACCAGGCCTACTCCGCATTCCTGAATGACGACGCCGGGATAGTGCGGAATGTTGCCGGCTTCGAGCCAGGCGTGGCACGTGCCCAGCGTGGGGTGGCCTGCGAAGGGGATCTCTCCCCCGGGCGTGAAGATGCGGACCCGGTAGTCGGCGCCGTCCTGTGTGGGCGGCAGCACGAACGTGGTCTCGGAGAGGTTCGTCCACCGGGCGAAGGAAGCCATCGCGGTGTCGGACAGGCCGTCCGCGTCCAGCACCACCGCCACGGGGTTGCCCAGATAGGGCTTGGTGCCGAAGACGTCCACTTGCTTGAACCAGCGATCTCTCATGCCCAAACACTATCGGGTGCCGGTGCCGGAGTGTCCAGCGGGGCTGGATATGTCTGCCGGGTTAAAGCACGGTACCCGGCCGCGCGCTGCGACCGGGTACCGTCAGTGCGGTGCGAAGTTAGGCGTCCTTCACGGGTGCTTCCTTGTCCTTCTTGGCCTCGGGGTCCTTCTTGGCCTCGGGCTTGAAGTCGACGCCGGCCTCCTTGCGCTGCTGCGGTGTGATCGGCGCCGGGGCCGCGGTCAGCGGATCGTAGCCGCCGCCGGACTTCGGGAAGGCGATCACGTCGCGGATGGAGTCGGTGCCGGCCAGCAGGGCCACCACGCGGTCCCAGCCGAAGGCGATGCCGCCGTGCGGCGGGGCGCCGTACTTGAAGCCCTCCAGCAGGAAGCCGAACTTCTCCTGTGCCTCTTCCTGGCTCAGGCCCATCACCTTGAAGACGCGTTCCTGCACGTCGCGCTGGTGGATACGGATGGAACCGCCGCCGATTTCGTTGCCGTTGCACACAATGTCGTAGGCGTAGGCCAGGGCCGACTCGGGATCGGTGTCGAAGGTGTCCATGAACTCAGGCTTGGGCGAGGTGAAGGCGTGGTGCACGGCCGTCCAGGCGCCGCCGCCCACTGCAACGTCGCCGGCGGCGACAGCTGCGGAGGCCGGCTCGAACATGGGGGCGTCCACAACCCAGACGAAGGCCCAGTCCTTCGGGTCGATCAGGCCGGTGCGGTGGCCGATCTCCACGCGGGCCGCGCCGAGCAGGGCACGGGCCTCGCTCTTTTCGCCGGCACCGAAGAAGATGCAGTCGCCGGGCTTGGCGCCGACCTTGTCGGCGAGGTTCTCCCGCTCGAAGTCGGTCAGATTCTTGGCCACGGGACCGGTCAGGGTGCCGTCTTCCTGGATCAGGACGTAGGCGAGGCCCTTCGCGCCGCGCTGCTTGGCCCATTCCTGCCAGGCATCAAGGGTGCGGCGGGCCTGGGAGGCGCCGCCCGGCATCACCACGGCGCCGACGTACGGGGCCTGGAAGACGCGGAAGGTGGTGTCCTTGAAGAACTCGGTGAGTTCGGTGAGCTCCAGGCCGAAACGCAGGTCCGGCTTGTCGGAGCCGTAGCGGGCCATGGCGTCCGCGTAGGTCATGCGCGGGATGGGGGTGGTGATCTCGACGCCGATCAGCTTCCACAGCGACTTCACGATCTGCTCGCCGAGGGCAATGATGTCGTCTTCCTCAACGAAGCTGGCCTCGATGTCCAGCTGCGTGAACTCCGGCTGGCGGTCCGCGCGGAAGTCCTCATCACGGTAGCAGCGGGCAATCTGGTAGTACTTCTCGAATCCGCCAACCTGCAGCAGCTGCTTGAACAGCTGCGGGGACTGCGGCAGCGCGTACCAGGAGCCCGGGGCAAGACGTGCCGGGACCACGAAGTCGCGGGCGCCTTCCGGGGTGGAACGGGTCAGCGTGGGAGTTTCAATTTCCACGAAGCCTTCGTCGTGCAGCAGCTCGCGGGCCACACGGTTCGCTTCGGAGCGCAGGCGCATGGCCGCAGCCGGTGCCGGACGGCGCAGGTCCAGGTAGCGGTGACGCAGGCGGGCTTCCTCGCCTACCTCCACGTGCTCGTCAATCTGGAACGGCAGCGGGTCCGAGGTGTTCAGGATGACGGTCTTGTCCGCAATGACCTCGATCTCGCCGGTGGCCAGCGCCGGGTTCTCGTTGCCTTCGGGCCGCTTCTGGACGGTGCCGGTGATCTGCAGGACGTACTCATTGCGCAGGCCGTGGAAGACATCCTCTTCACGCACCACTACCTGCGCCACGCCTGAGGCGTCGCGGAGGTCGAGGAAGGCAACGCCGCCGTGGTCGCGCCGTCGGGCGACCCAGCCTGCGAGAGTAACGGTCTGTCCAATATGCTCGGCCCTCAGGGAACCAAGGGCATGAGTGCGCAGCACAGCTGTCCTTTCGAGAAACTTGCGGAAACCACTGTTTCCGCTCATTGTGAATACACGGTCTTCTTGAGAGTTTACCGGTGAACCGACCCCCACCCTGCCAAGTCCCTACCGATTGGAAGGTCATTTGTCCGGCATTACCCAGCCGCGCGTTCCCCTTGGCGGCTTTGATGCCACTACTGCCGGCATTGGATCCATTGTTGGTGCGGGTGCATTCGTAGCCTTCGCCCCGGCGGCCGCAGCAGCGGGCCCCGCCCTCGCGGCGGCCCTTGGCATATCCGCGGTCGTGGCCATCCTGTGCGCCCTGTCCACCTTCCAGCTCAGCCGCGCGGTAACCCGCCGGCTTCCGGAGGACCAGGGCGGGGACGCGACGGCCCGTACCGCCGCCCGGATCCTCCTGGGTCCCTACAGCGGCTTCCTGTCCGGCTGGACGCTGGTGTGGGGGCTGCTGCTGTCCTCCGCCGTGTTGGCCGCGGCGTTCGGGACCTACGTGTTTCCGGACCATCCCGCGGCAGGAGCGGTGGGCGCGGTTGCGGTGATGGCGGCGGTCAACCTGCTGGGCGTGAACCGGGGGCCGTGGGCTACCCGGTTCATCCTGGCGTTTGTCTTCAGCATCCTGGCCTTCACGGTGGTGGTGCTCTACAACGAGGCACCAAACCAGCCGGTGCGGGTGGGCGCGGATATCGAGCCGACGGCGTCAGGCGTGCTGCAGGGGGCCGGCCTGCTGTTCTTTCTTTTCTCCGGCTATACCCGGCTGGCGACCATGGGTGCCGGTGTGCGCAATCCCTCACGCAATCTGCCCATAGCGGTTCCGGCAGCCATTGCCGTGTCGTTTGTCCTGTACCTGCTGATGGGGCAGTCGATGCTGGCGTACTACGGTGCCGCGGCACTGTCTGCGGAGCCCGCTCCCCTGCTGGATCCGATGCAGAGCGTCGGTGCGAACGTGGGGACGGGAGCCGTGGTCCTGGCCGTGTCCGCCGCAGCCCTGGGCGGTCTGTGGTCCCTGCTGGACTCGGCCGGCCGCACGGCTGCGGCCATGGCTGCGGACCGGGACCTGCCGTCCGTGTTCTCCCGCACCTGGCCCGGCCGGGCCGGCTCCGGACGTACCCCGTGGGTTGCCGTGGCCGCAGCAGGCGGAATCGTGATCCTGCTCGTCCTGTTTGCCGACCTGGATGCGCTGATCGGCATGGCATCCTTCGCGCTGCTCTTCTACGCTGCGATCAGCACGGTGTGTGCGTTCTCGTTGAAGGACCGCACACGGTACGCCCCCCGGGCACTGAACCTGGCCGGAACGGTAGGAGCCCTGCTGCTGGCCCTGGCACTGCCGCCGCTGTACATCAGCCTGACCCTCATGATCCTGGTGGCGGGCCTGGTGGTGCGGCTCAGCTTCCGCCGGCCCCGGTCCACCAAGCCGCACCCGACACTTTAACCGGCGGCCTCCCAGCGACGTACTTCCAGCAGAAGCTCCGCCCGGCGCTGGGGAGAAGCGAAGGACGCCTCAATGGAATTGGCGGCCAGCAGGGTCATTTGGGCACGGCTCAGCCCGAAGGCTTCCTGCACGGTGCGGAAATTATCGTCCGCGTAGCCGCCGAAGTAGGCGGGGTCATCGGAGTTCACGGAGATGTTCAGTCCGTGCTCGAGCATTTGCGGCAACGGGTGGGCCGCGAGGCTGTCGACGGCGTTCAACCGGACATTGGACAGCGGGCAGACGGTCAGCGGGATCTTTTCATGCACCAGGCGTTCCACCAGCACCGGGTCGTCCAGGCACCGGATGCCGTGGTCGATCCGGTCCACCAGCAATAGGTCCAGCGCCTGCTCGATGTAATGCGAGGGGCCCTCTTCTCCCGCATGGGCCACCGTCCGCAGACCGGCTTCGCGGGCACGGCGGTACAGGTCGATAAAAGCTTCCGGCGGGTTCCCCACCTCTGCGGAGTCCAGGCCGATACCGATGATGGGCGCATCCATGGCGAGGAGCTCCTCGAGGACCTCCAGCGCCTCGGCGGCAGGACGGTCACGGAGGAACGCGGCGATCAGGACGGCGGAGATGCCAAACTCCTCCTCGCTGCCGGCCAGCGCAGCGCATACGCCCCCCACGGAGGTTTCCAGCGGAACACCGCGGACCAGGTGAGCCTGCGGATCCATCATCATCTCCACGTGACGCACCCCCGCGGCGGCCGCCCGGCGCAGATACGCCCGGGTCATGTCCGTGAAGTCGGCCTCGGTGCGCAGCACGTCCATGTTGGCGTAGTAGAGGTCCAGGAAGGACTGCAGGTCCGTGAACCGGTAACGTGCACGCAACTCGTCCAGGGAGGCGTACGGCAGCTCAATGCCGTTGCGGCCGGCCAGTTCAAAAATCAGTTCCGGCTCAAGCGTGCCCTCAATGTGCAGGTGAAGTTCCGCGCAGGGCGGCGTGGGGAAAAGTGCGGAGCTAATAGGCATCCGTTAAGCCTAGGCTCCACCGGAAGCGTCAGCTAAACCCGTCCGGACGAAACATCCCGGGTCCTGGCCAAGCTCGGGGTGTCTTCCCGGGTGCAGGCGGCCATCGCCTACCGCGAACGGCCGCCTGCCCTTCCGGCTGTTATCCCTGAGCCGGGGCAACCGTAACGACGAGGTCCTCGGCCGGCGGCGTCCACAGTTCCGGATCGGCCGGCACCTGCTCGCCCGAGCGTATGTCCTTCACTTCGTGCGTGCCGTCCTCGGCGGTGAACCATACGAAGGGGATGCCGCGGCGGTCCGCATACTTGATCTGCTTGCCGAACTTCTCCGCCTTGGGTGCCACCTCCACGGAGATTCCGCGGCTGCGCAGCTGCGATGCCGTGTCCTGGGCAGCGGACCAGGAATCGTCGGTGGCCAGGGTCATCAGCACGGCGGTGGGCACGCTGCGGGAGGCCTGCGCGAACTCCTGGCTGAGGATGCGCATCACCAGGCGGGTAACGCCAATGGAGAGCCCGACGCCGGGGAAGGTCCGGCTGCCCTTGCTGGCCAATGCGTCGTACCGGCCGCCGGAGCAGATGGATCCCAGCGCTTCGTGGCCCACCAGCACCGTTTCGTAAACGGTGCCGGTGTAGTAGTCCAGTCCGCGGGCAATGCTCAGGTCCGCCAGGACCCGGCCGGGTGCCCGCCGGGAAGCTTCGCTGATGACCTCTGCCAGCTCGCCCAAGCCTTCCTCCAGCAGGTCATTGGTGACGCCCAGGGCGCGGACCTGCTCCACAAAGGAGGTGTCCCCGGACCGGATGGAGGCCAGCTTCAGGGCAGCAGCGGCCTGCTCGGCAGTGGCCCCGAGTTCTTCCTGCAGCAGTTCAGCAACCCGCGCGGCGCCGATCTTCTCCAGCTTGTCGATGCTGCGCAGCACCCCGGCCGTATCTTCCAGCCCGATGCCGCGGTAGAAGCCTTCGGCCAGCTTGCGGTTGTTCACCCGGATCTGGAATTCCGGGATCGGCAGGGCGCCCAGGGCTTCGGCAATCACCAGCGCCAGCTCGACGTCGTACCGGAACGGAAGGGCGCCGTCGCCCACCACGTCGATGTCCGCCTGGGTGAACTCCCGGGCACGGCCTTCCTGCGGCCGTTCTCCGCGCCAGACCTTCTGGATCTGGTAGCGGCGGAACGGGAAGGAAAGGTGGCCGGCGTTTTCCACTACGTAGCGGGCAAACGGCACGGTCAGGTCAAAGTGCAGGGCCAGGGAGTTGGGATCCTCTTTGCCGGCGGCCTCCCCCTCTTCGGCCTGCAGCCGGCTCAGTGCGTAGACTTCCTTGTCGATTTCGCCCTTGCGCAGCAGCTGCCCCACGGTTTCCACCGCACGGGTCTCAATGTTGGAGAAGCCGTGCAGCTCGAAGGAGCGGCGCAGCACGTCCAGGACATGGAGTTCA
This sequence comes from Arthrobacter sp. zg-Y1143, assembly GCF_030125565.1. Taxonomy (NCBI): domain Bacteria; kingdom Bacillati; phylum Actinomycetota; class Actinomycetes; order Micrococcales; family Micrococcaceae; genus Arthrobacter; species Arthrobacter sp. zg-Y1143. Next base: position 243,398 of record NZ_JASKLW010000006.1, read on the forward strand.
ACCAGGCGCTCCTGCGGTAGCCATTCAGGGAAACCGGACAGTGAGGCCTTGCGTGCCATGGGGGCAAACTCCTTCGGTGGGTGGAAAGAAGACACCGGCGCCCCTTGAGGAAGCAGGAATGCGGGTGCTGACGTGCATAAACTATGTGCGGCACTCATTTTAGCTTTTCCTGGACACCGCCGCGTTCCGCACCCGCGGGCCGGCCGCGTCCGGTAACCCGCGGGCCCGCCCAGGGCCAATACAGCAGCAGAGGAGGCAGCGGTGGCAGCAAACAGCACCAGCCGCGAGAACAGGCGCCGCGTGGCCCGCATGGAGGCCCGGCGTGCCTTTGCCGCCGCCCGTGCCCGCCGGCGGAAGCGGGACAACCTATTTGCCGGAGCAGCTGCACTGGTGGTGCTGGCACTGGCCGTTGCCCTGCAGATCGCCTGGTTCAGCTCCAACCCCACTGCGGATGAGCTGGCCCTGCTCAAGGAGCAGGCGGGCGTTGGCCTGGAGGTCCCGGATCCGTCCCTGGCGGCCGGCAAGACGTTCACCGGCACCCTTTCCCTGGGGCAGGGCGACGTAGGCGTGGAACTGGACGGCAATGCGGCCCCGCAGGCCTCCGCGGTCTTCAAGACCCTGGCCGACAACGGATGGTTGAACGGCAAGAGCTGCCACCGCCTGACCACCCTGCCCGAGATGGGCGTACTGCAGTGCGGTTCACCGAACGGCGACGGCGCAGCGGACCAGGACTTCCTGTGGGGTCCGGTGGAGAACACGCCCGCCGACGGTTTCTACCCCGCCGGAAGCATTGCGGTGGCCCGCGGAGACAGCGTAACCAGCAACGGCACACAGTTCTTCATCGTTTACAAGGATTCGACCATTACCCAGGCCAGCGGCGGTTACACGATAATGGGTAAGGTAACGTCAGGTCTTGACGTACTGGAGTCCATTGCTTCCCGCGGAGTTGCCTCCGGGGCAAGCGATGGCACTCCGAATGACCCGGTGACGATTAACTCGTTCACCCTGAACTAAGTGGCGGCGCGGGCTTCGCACACTGCCATCCATCGAGTGAAAGACTTTTAGCGGTGACAGACAGTCAGAAATCCGACGAAACAGCAGGCCAGGACACCCCGGACACGTCCCGTCCTGCCGCTCCCAGCCCCGCGGCCCTCGCATCGCGCCGGCCCTCCCCCGCAGCCGTAGGCCCCCGTGACGCCGCGGCTGCCCCGGTTGTTGCCGTGCCCGCAGCCCACTCCACCCCGCTGGAGGAGGCGGCCCGCTTTGCCCGGGTGGAGGAGGACGGCCACGTCTTCCTGATTGTGGACGGTGAGGAAACCGCCGTCGGGCAGTTCCCGGACGCGTCCAAGGAAGAGGCGCTGGCGTACTTCGTGCGCAAGTACGACGACGTCGCCAGCCAGCTGCTGCTCCTGGAACAGCGGGTGCAGGTCAAGGCCCCGGCCGCCGACATCCACAAGACCCTCAAGCACCTTGCCGAGCAGGTTGCCGAGCGCAAGATGGTGGGCGACGTCAAGGCACTGGACGCCCGCATCGAGTCGCTGGAAGCTGCACTGAAGGACGCCGAGGCTGCCGAGCGCGCCGAAGCCGAAGCAGCCAAGGCCCGTGAGCTGGCCGCCCGCGAGGCCATTGTTGCTGAAGCCGAAGAGATTGCCGCCAAGGACCCGGCCAGCATCCAGTGGAAAACCAGCAGCAACCGGATGAATGAGCTCTTCGACGCGTGGAAGAGCGCCCAGAAGAACGGCCCCCGGCTGGGCCGCAGCACCGAGGACTCGCTGTGGAAGCGGTTCCGGTCCGCCCGGACGGTTTTTGACCGCCACCGCCGCGCCTACTTCTCCCAGCTGGATAATGAGAATTCCTCCGCGAAGGCCGCCAAGGAAGCCCTGATTGCCCGCGCCGAAGAGCTGTCCACGTCCACTGACTGGGGCAACACGGCCGCCGAATACCGGCAGCTGATGGACGAGTGGAAGGCTTCCAAGCGGGCCAGCCGCAAGGATGACGACGCCCTGTGGGCCCGCTTCCGCGCAGCCCAGGACAAGTTCTTCGCCGCACGCCAGGCAGCCAACGAGGTCATTGACGAGGAATTCGCCGCCAACCTGGTGGTCAAGGAAGAGCTCCTCAAGGAAGCCCAGGCCCTTTTGCCCGTGACCAACCTCACCGCTGCCCGGAAGGCGCTGCAGTCCATCCGGGAACGTTGGGAAGATGCCGGCAAGGTTCCGCGTGCGGACATGGGCCGGATGGAAGCCGGCATCCGCAAGGTCGAGGAAGCCGTCAAGGCGGCCGAAGACGAGCACTGGCAGCGCAGCAATCCGGAAACGAAGGCCCGCACGACTTCGGCCCTGTCCCAGCTCGAAGCGACCATCGCGTCCCTTGAGCAGGACCTGGCCGACGCCGAGAAGGCAGGAAACGCCAAGAAGATCGCCGATGCCCGGGAAGCCCTGGAGGCACGCCAGCAGTGGCTGGCCATGCTGCAGAAGTCCGCACAGGACTTCGCCTAGGCACACGGTTCGCCTAGGCACAATACGCCCGCGCGGGCCTTCCCGCGCAGCTAAAGCCCCGCCGGCACGTTATCCACAACGTGCCGGCGGGGCTTTTGCGTTGCCCCGGCAGCAGCCACGCTGGTGTCCATGCCTGCGCCTGCGCCCTTGTTTCCCTATCCGGGAGCCCTCCCCCGGATCACTTCCACCGGCGGAGCCCTGTTCACCGCCGGGGACGCCTTCCGGCACGAGGAGCTGCAGGCCATGGCGATGGACGGGTTGCTCAGGCACGTCTACGCGGGGACCTTCGTGCGCTGGGACGTCCAACCGGACCCGGTGGTCCGCGCCTTGGCTGCATCCCGGGAACTGCCCGCGGGCCTGCGGCAGCGGGTGTCGCTGGGCTGGCTCACTGCGGCCTGGATCTACGGCTGCGCACCGCGCCCGCTGCGGCTGGACATCCTGGCTGACAGGAGACGGCGGACCGGAGCGTTGCCGCCGTTCAGCACGGCGGTCCTCCACGAAGTGCTCCTGGGGCCGGCCGACCGGGTGGACGTGGGAACGGTGTCGGTGACCTCGCCGCTGCGGACCGCCGTCGACGTCGCACTCCATGTCCAGGGACAGGAGGCCGTGCCCGCGCTGCAGCGGCTCGCCGCGCATCCCGGCCTGGGCTGCCGGCTCGATCTGGTGCGCCGCGCCATGGAAGCCGGGTCACGCGTCCCGGGCAAGGCGGCCGCCCTGGAAAAGCTGGCGGCCGCCTCGGCCTAGTGCGTGCCCGGGGGCCGGTGCTATACCCGCCGCTGGGACCCTGTGGTCCGGTACACATCGAAGACGCCGTCGATCTTGCGTACGGCGCTGAGGATGTGGCTGAGGTACTTCGGGTCCCCCATCTCGAAGACGAACTTCGACATGGCCACGCGGTCGCTGGAGGTGTTGACGCTGGCGGAGAGGATGTTCACGTGGTTTTCCGACAGCACCCGGGTGACGTCGGACAGCAGGCTCTTGCGGTCCAGGGCCTCCACCTGGATTTCCACCAGGAAGACGCTGGACTGAGTGGGCGCCCATTCCACCGGCACAATGCGGTCCGGTGTGGCCCGCAGTTCCTGCACGTTGCGGCAGTCGCTGCGGTGCACGGACACCCCGGAGCCCCGGGTGACAAACCCGATGATCGGATCCGGCGGCACGGGGGTGCAGCAGCGCGCGAGCTTCACCCACACGTCGCCGGTGCCGCGCACGGTGACACCGGAGTCGGTGAACTTCGGGCGCCGGGCGGCCGTGGCCACCGGGGTTTCGGCCAGATCCTCCTCGGCACCTTCATGGCCGCCCATCAGGCCGACCAGGTGCTCAATGACGTTCTGCGCCGAGGTGTGCCCGTCGCCCACGGCCGCATAGAGTGCCGAGATGTCCTGATGGTGCAGCTCCTCGGCCACTGCCACCAGCGCGTCGTGGGTCATCAGCCGCTGCAGCGGAAGGTTCTGCTTGCGCATTCCGCGCGTCAGCAGGTCCTTGCCCTTTTCAATGGCTTCTTCGCGGCGTTCCTTGGTGAACCACTGGCGGATCTTGTTCCGGGCCCGCGGGCTCTTCACGAAGCCCTGCCAGTCCTGGCTGGGACCGGCGCCTTCGGCCTTGGAGGTGAAGATCTCCACCCAGTCACCGTGCTGCAGCTCGCTGTTCAGCGGAACGAGTTTGCCGTTGACGCGGGCACCGATGGTCCGGTGCCCCACCTCGGTGTGCACCGCGTACGCAAAGTCAACCGGCGTCGACCCGGCCGGCAGGGCCATGACCTCGCCCTTGGGGGTGAAGACAAACACTTCGCGGGCATTGATCTCGAACCGCAGCGAGTCCAGGAACTCATCCGGATCCGAAGTTTCCTGCTGCCAGTCCACCAGACTGCGGAGCCAGCCCATGTCATCGGCGGTTTCGGGCGACTTGCTGCCGTCTTTGTACTTCCAGTGCGCAGCCACGCCGTACTCGGCCCGGCGGTGCATGTCATGGGTGCGGATCTGGATCTCCACCGGTTTGCCGCCGGGACCGATCACCGTGGTGTGCAGCGACTGGTACATGTTGAACTTCGGCATCGCGATGTAGTCCTTGAACCGTCCCGGCAAAGGATTCCACCGGGCGTGCAGGGCGCCTAGCGTCGCATAGCAGTCCCGTACGGAGTCGACCAGGACCCGTACACCCATCAGGTCATGGATGTCGTCGAAGTCTTTCCCCCGCACGATCATCTTCTGGTAGATGGAGTAGTAGTGCTTGGGCCGGCCGGTGATGGTCGCCTTGATCTTCACCGCATGGAGGTCATCGGCAATCTGGGAGCGGACGGTGCCCAGGTACTTTTCACGCTCGGGCGTCCGGTCCCCCACCATCCGCACAATTTCGTCGTAGACCTTCGGGTGCAGTGCGGCGAAGGAAAGGTCTTCCAGCTCCCACTTGATGGTGTTCATGCCGAGGCGGTGCGCCAGCGGTGCGAAGATCTCCAGGGTTTCGCGGGCTTTCTTGGCGGAGGACTCCGGCGAGACAAACCGCCAGGTCCGCGCGTTGTGCAGCCGATCCGCGAGCTTGATGACCAGCACGCGGATGTCCTTGGCCATGGCGACGACCATTTTGCGGACCGTCTCGGACTGGGCTGCGTCACCGAAGGTGACCTTGTCCAGCTTGGTGACGCCGTCCACGAGCATGGCCACTTCCGGGCCGAACTCACGGCGCAGCTCCTCCAGCGTGTAGCTGGTGTCTTCCACGGTGTCGTGCAGCAGGGCCGCCGCCAGCGTGGTTCCGGTCATCCCGAGCTCGGCGAGGATGGTGGCCACGGCCACAGGGTGCGTGATGTAGGGATCGCCGCTCTTGCGCTTCTGCCCTTCGTGGCTGCGTTCGGCCACCACGTAGGCCCGCTGGATCAGGTCCAGGTCTTCCTTGGGGTTGTTCACCCGGACGGTGCGCAGCAGCGGTTCGAGCATGGGTGAATACCCGGGGTTGCCGCGTCCGGCGAGGCGGGCAAGCCGGGCGCGCGTGGAGCCGCGGCGGCCTGTTGGGGGTGTCCGTCCGGCGCCGGGCTTGGCCGCGGCGGCTGCAGGAGCGGGAGCCGCTACGGGAGCCACGGCTGCACGGGCCGGAGCCTGCACGGAGTCAGCCGGGGTGGGAACAGCCGTGTCCGGCGCCGCGGCGTCAGGAGCCGCGGCGGCCTCGGGCCCCGGATCGATCCCGGCGGCGCGGCTGTTCCCTGCCCCATTGGCAGGTGTTGCGCTGTTGCCCACTGCCGACCTTTCTTCGAAAAATTCAGTACAAGTGCCCTGTCAACCAGTCTAAGCCTGCCCGCACCGCTTAAACCGCAGGTTCCGCACTCCCGGCAGGGAGTACGGAACCGTGGGGTTTATCCGTGAGCAGTTCCGGTGCGGGACCGGACTCCCGGAGGTACTAGGCGTCGGCGACGGCCGGCGTCTTGCCGGCGCGGCGTTCTTCGACGCGTTTGGCCTGCTTGCGGATCCCGGCCTCGTTGCGGCGCAGCCATGCGTACATGGGCGCTGCGATGAAGATGGTGGCGATGGTGCCCAGGATGATCCCGACAAACAATGCCAGGGACAGGTCCTTCAGGGTGCCTGCACCCAGCAGCAGGGCACCAATGAACAGGATGGAGGCCACCGGAAGCACTGCCACCACGGAAGTGTTGATGGACCGGACCAGGGTCTGGTTGACGGCCAGGTTCACTTCCTCGGCGAAGGTCCGCTTGGTGCGCTTATCCAGGTCCTTGGTGTTTTCGCGGACCTTGTCGAAGACCACCACGGTGTCATACAGCGAATAGCTGAGCACGGTCAGGAACCCGATGATGGCAGACGGCGTCACCTCGAAACCGCTCAGCGCGTACACACCGGCGGTCACCACCATGACTACCAGCAGTCCGGTGACGGCAGCCAGCGACATCTTCCAGGTCCGGAAGTACAGAGCCATCAGCACCGCGGCCAGCGCCACGAACACGATCAGGCCCACCAATGCCTGCCGGCTGACGTCGCTGCCCCACGTAGGACCGATGAACGTGGAGGTGACCTCGTCCTGGCTCACGCCGTAGGTATCGGCCAGTGACTCCTTGACCTGGATGGTCTGGTCGTCGCTGAGCTTCTCCGTCTGGATCCGCATGGTGCCCGGGGCAATGTTGGTGACCTTCGGGTCTGCGGTGCCGGCCACCTCGGCTACGGCTTCCTCACCGCGGCCGACATCGGTGTTGGCCACGTTGGAGACCGTGAACTCGGAACCGCCGCGGAACTCGATACCGAGGTTGAAGCCACCCTTGGCCACCGGGATGAGGATGGAAATGACTACGGCAACCCCCGCGATCAGGAACCACAGCTTCGCTTTGCCAACGAAGTTGTAGGACCGCTTTCCGGTGTAGAGGTCATTGCCGAATGCGGCGAAACTGGGGAGCTTGCTCATTACTCGCCGTCCTTCTCGGAGCTGCGGCCGCTGCCGGCCATGGAGTCGTGCTTTTCGGCAAGCCGGCGCTCGGCAATTGTCATCCGGCGCTCGGCTTCCTTGGCAGCGGCCTTGTTCTTGCCGCGCAGGGCCGGGGCATCGCCGGGCTCGCGCATCCGGCCGGCACCGCGGTACAGCGGCACCGCGCCCAGCCTGCTGGCATCCAGACCGGAGAACCGGTGTCCTTCACCGAAGAACTTGGTGCGGGCCAGCAACACCATGGTCGGGTGCGTGAACATAAAGACCACGATCAGGTCGGCGACGGCGGTCAGTCCGAGGGTGAACGCGAAGCCGCGCACGTTGCCAACGGCAACGAAGTAGAGCACGACGGCGGCCAGGATGTTCACTGCCTTGGAGGCCAGTACGGTGCGCTTGGCCCGCTTCCAGCCGGTGTCCACAGCGGAGACCAGTCCGCGTCCGTCGCGCAGTTCGTCGCGGATGCGTTCAAAGTAGACGATGAACGAGTCCGCTGTCTGGCCGATGGCGACAATTAGGCCCGCCACACCGGCCAGCGACAGCCGGTAGTTCTGGCTCCAGCCCAGGATGGCGATGGCCAGGTAGGTCAGCACACCGGCAACCACCAGGGACGCGATAGTGACGAAGCCCAGTGCGCGGTACTGGAAGAGCGAGTAGACGGCCACCAGGATGAGGCCGATCAGGCCGGCGATAATGCCCATCCGCAGCTGGTCGGCACCGAGGGTGGCGGACACCTGCTGTTCGCTCTGGATGTCGAAGCTGATCGGCAGGGCACCGTACTTCAGCTGCTCGGACAGCGCCTTCGCGCTCTCCTGGGTGAAGGTGCCGGTGATCTGTGCGTTGCCGTCGGTGATCACGTTGTTAACCGTGGGTGCAGAGATGATCTGTCCGTCCAGGACAATCGCGAACTGGTTCCGCGGATCGCCCTTGAAGGTGATCAGCCGCTCGGTGACTCCACGGAACGCGTCAGTGCCCTCATCGTTGAAGTCGATGTTGACGGCCCACTGCCCGGTGGAAACACCGTTGCTGCTCTGTGCCATTCCGAAGCTGGCGGTGGAGATATCCGCACCGGGAACTTCCACCGGACCCAGGATGTACTTTCCGGCCGTGCCGGGTTCGCACGCGACCATGGGCTGGTCCGCCGGCGCCTGCTCCGCGTTGGCGATGGTGTCCGGGTTCAAGCAGTCGGTGGTTTCGAACTCGGTCTGCAGTTCCGGGGTAATCCAGTTGGTGTCCGACTTGTCCGTCGGCTCGGCTGACGGCGTCGGCAGCTGCTCAGCGGGAGTCGGGTCGGTGACCGCTGCTCCCTGTCCCCCGCCGCCGGCCAGGACCGGGCGGAACTCCATCTGGGCTGAGGCCTGGATGAGTTCGCGGGTTTCGGCATCCGGGACACCCGGCAGCGAGACCACGACGTTGCGGTTGGACTGCGTGCTGATCTCCGCTTCGGAGACGCCGCTGCCGTCCACGCGCTGGCGGATGATCTCCACGGCCTGGTCCAGCTGCTCGGCAGTGATTTCATTGTCACCGCCCTGCACCTCGGGTGCCAGGATCATCTGGGTGCCGCCCTCAAGGTCGAGGGCAAGCTTCGGGGTCCAGCTGGCGTTGCTCCACATGGAGCCTCCGCCAAGCAGAAGGGCAAGGGCCGCAAAAATGACGCCCAACCAGATGAGCGTCTTTTTGGCGGCCGAGCCGGGGCCGGTACGGGGCATAGGGAATATTCCTTAAGGGCGAAGATCACCGGAACCGTTCGGGCTCCGGTGAGGCAAGCGGGACCGCAATGCCCCGCTTGGCTCGTGGAGAGTCTAGTTCTCTTTTTTCTCGTCGCGGTTCAGGCGCTTGAGTGTTTCTTCGGGAGTCTCGTCCTGCGGGGCGGCTGCGTCGCGGGCGACAGTGGCGTCCGTGCTGCCGTGGGGGTCCTTGCCGAGGGTCAGCGAAGAAGCGTCGTCGGGAACAACGGTGCCTTCTGTTTCCGCGTCTTCCTCAGCGGCCGGGACAGTGACTACCTTGGTCAGCGCCTGCAGGTGGACGGTAGCCGTGTTGCCCGGGGAAAGCTCCAGGACGGCCTTGTTCTCTTCCTGGTCCACGGAAACGATCCGGCCGAAAAGCCCGAACTGGGTCATGACCTCGGTGCCCGGAACCATCTGGGAGCGCTGCTGGGCCACCGACTGCGTCGTCTTCTTCTGCTTGCGGAACATCATGATCACGAAGACCACCAGGAGCAGGGGAAGAAGGAGATCAGTGGGATTCACGTGGGGAGTTCCATTTCTGTTGGGGAAGGTTCAGGCATTTCCGGGCATCGCGCCGGGACCGTGCCGTAGGGCCAGTCTAAGGGGAAAACGTGGAAGGAACCTGTTAAGTTTCCAGAGGCGTCCAGTCACCGGCTCCGGCCGCGGTGGCCGTGCCGGGTCCGGAGAACATGTTCGCGGGCATGGCCGCGGCCACGTGTTCGGGCATTTGCAGCCCCAGGTGCTCCCAGGCCGCGCGGGTGGCAATCCGGCCCCGCGGGGTCCGGCCCAGCAGCCCCTCGCGGACCAAGTAAGGCTCAGCCACTGTTTCAACCGTTTCCGGTTCCTCACCGACGGCGATGGCCAGGGTGGACAGGCCCACCGGGCCGCCGTTGAATTTGGTGATCAGGGCGGTCAGCACTGCCCGGTCCAGCCGGTCCAGGCCAAGCACATCCACTTCGTACATATCCAGGGCCGCGCCGGCCGAACGGGCGTCAATCTGTTCGATGCCGTGGACCAGGGCCCAGTCGCGGACCCGCCGCAGCAGCCGGTTGGCAATACGGGGCGTGCCGCGGGAGCGGCCGGCCACCTCGGCGAACCCGGCCGAGTTGACCTTCATATCCATCAGCATGGCTGAGCGGCGCAGCACCAGTTCCAGCTCGTCCGTGGAATAGAACTCCAGGTGCCCGGTGAAGCCGAAACGGTCCCGGAGCGGGCCCGGCAGCAGGCCGGCACGGGTAGTGGCACCCACCAGGGTGAAGGGCGGCAGCTCCAGGGGAATGGCCGTGGCGCCGGCTCCCTTTCCCACCACAATGTCTACCCGGAAATCTTCCATGGCCATGTAGAGCATTTCCTCGGCCGGCCGGGACATCCGGTGGATTTCGTCCAGGAACAGCACCTCGCCCTCGGTCAGGGAGGACAGGATGGCGGCCAGGTCGCCGGCGTGCTGGATGGCCGGTCCGGAGCTGATCCGCAGCGGCGCGTTCATTTCCGCGGCGATGATCATCGAGAGGGTGGTCTTGCCAAGGCCGGGCGGACCGGAAAGCAGCACATGGTCTGCGCTGCGGCCGCGCAGCCGGGACGCTTCCAGGACCAGGGACAGCTGTTCGCGGACGCGTTTCTGCCCCACGAAGTCATCCAGGTTCTTGGGCCGCAGGGCGGCTTCTATGGCTTTGTCGTCCGGGTCCGGGCCCGGGGCGACCAGTGATTCAGCGGACATGTCAGCCGGCCTTCCGGCGTGAGGATGCGCGGGCGCCGTCGGTGCCCAGGCGTCGCAGGGTCAGCTTCAGGATCTCGCCCACGTTGCCGGTTGCGGCGACGTCGGGGTGTTCGGCAGCGGTGTCCTCGATGGCCGTCGTGGCATCCTTTTCGGACCAGCCCAGCCCGGTCATGGCTGCCAGCACCTGCTCCTGCCAGCGCGGGGCGGCAGGGTTTTCCGTTGTTCCGTGCGGCACCAGCTTGTCCGCCAGTTCCAGGACGATGCGCCGGGCACCCTTGGGGCCTATGCCGGAGACCTTGCTGAAGGCCTTGTCGTCTCCGGTGGAGGCGGCCACGCGGATGGCTTCGGGGGTGTGCACGGCCAGGACGGCCAGCGCGATCCGCGGCCCGACACCACTGACGCCGAGGAGGATTTCAAATACCTCGCGCTGGTCGGCGTCGGAGAAGCCGTAAAGGGTCATGGAGTCCTCGCGGACAATCATGGCCGTGTGGACGGACGCTTCACTTCCCGTGCGCAGGGTGGCGAGGGTCTGGGGCGTGGCCTGGACGAGCATCCCGAGTCCATGGACATCGATGACTGCCGAATTGAGGCCCACGTGTGAAACGACCCCGCGGAGGGAACTGATCATGAAGGAACTCCAGAGGCTGTATAGAACATATCTACGAATACCCTACTTGCTGGTGCCCGCATTCCCCTGCTGTTCAGTAGCTTCCGCGTTTTGCGCGTGCTTCCGCTTCCGCCCACAGCCGCTGCGCCGCCGTCATGCCGGTGTTCGGTGCGGTGCCCCGGGATGCCGAACCGGCAGTGGGTCCGGGGCCGGCTACGCCGCGCCGCCAGGCGTGCGTGATGGCCAGGGCCAGGGCGTCGGCGGCGTCGGCGGGCTTGGGCATTTCGTCCAGCCGCAGGATCTTGGTGACCATCTTCCCCACCGCGTCCTTGTTGGCCGAACCGGATCCGGTGACCGCCGCCTTGACCTCGGTGGGTGTGTGCAGGGCCACGGGAATGCCGCGCCGGGCCGCGGCGGCAATGACGACGCCGGAGGCTTGGGCGGTGCCCATCACGGTGCTGACGTTGAGCTGGCTGAAGACCCGCTCCACCGCCAGGACGTCCGGCCGGTGGGTATCCAGCCACAGTTCGATGGCTTCGGAGATCACCAGCAGCCGGGCATCCAGGGCGGTTCCGGCCACGGTGCCTACAACACCGACGGCCACGAGGGTGGCCCGGCGGTTCCCTTCGACCTCAACTACCCCGAGGCCGCAGCGGGTCAGGCCGGGGTCCACCCCCAGGACGCGTAAAGACACTGAATCGGCGCTTAGTCGTCTTCTTCAAGCTCGGCCATGACTGCGGCCGGGATGTCAGCGTTGGAGTAGACGTTCTGCACGTCGTCGAGCTCTTCGAGGGCGTCCACGAGCTTGAGGAACTTGCGGGAAGCATCGGCATCCAGTTCCACATGCATGGAGGGTACGAATTCGGCTTCGTCGGTTTCGTACTCGATGCCGGCTTCTTCCAGGGCACCAACAACGGCGCGCAGGTCCTGCGGCTCCGAGATGATCTCGAAGTTCTCGCCGGACTCCTTGACCTCATCTGCGCCGGCATCCAGCACGGCCATCAGCAGGTCATCTTCGGTGAGGCCGTTCTTGGGCAGGTTCACGACGCCCTTGCGGGTGAACATGTAGGCCACCGAGCCCGGATCGCCCATGTTGCCGCCGTTGCGCGTTACCGCCAGGCGCACCTCGGATGCTGCACGGTTCTTGTTGTCCGTGAGGCACTCGATCAGCAGGGCCGAGCCCTGGGGACCATAGCCTTCATACATGATGGTCTGGTAGTCGACGGCCTCGCCCAGCAGGCCGGCACCGCGCTTGACGGCACGGTTGATGTTGTCGATGGGCACAGAGGTCTTCTTGGCCTTTGAAACGGCCAGTTCAAGGGCCGGATTGCCCGCCATGTCGGCGCCGCCGGCACGTGCTGCAACTTCGATGTTCTTGATCAGCTTGGCGAAGGACTTGGCGCGCTTGGCATCAATTACGGCCTTCTTGTGCTTGGTGGTTGCCCATTTAGAGTGGCCCGACATGCTCTACGCTTCTCCTAAAGATCCTGTGGATAAAAAGTCCGGCCGCCCACCGCCTGCCTTGGACCGCGGGAATACCCGCCCAGACAGGGACACCGGCTGGCTTCCCGAACGCACTGCCATAATTCTAGCGACCGAATCCCGTTCCGGCGGCGGAAACGCTGCCGCACTTTCCCCTGCGGCCCCTGCTGCCGCTCCGGCCCGGGTCAAAAACACCGGTTCCCGTCCCGCTTTGCGTGCAGCCTCACGCCGCCCCGGCCCGCCTGCGGACAGGGCGGTGCGCTATATTCAGTAACCATGAGTTCTTTCTCCATCCTGGTCGGAAAACTGGTCCGCAGTGCCTCCAAACTGCGTGGCGGCGGCTCCGCCCTGCCGGGCCTGGTGGTGGAGAAAATCGACCCCGACTTCATCCGCCGCACCCTCGCGGACCTGCCGCTCGGCGTCGCCGTCGTCTCCGGCACCAATGGCAAAACCACCACAACCAAGATGGTGGTGGAGCTGCTCGAGAGCCAGGGCCTGAAGGTCTTCACCAACCGCACGGGCAGCAACTTCACCCGCGGTGTGGCCGCGTCCCTGCTGGGCGAGGTGAATATGCGCGGCCGGCTGGATGCCGACATCGCCGTCCTGGAACTGGACGAGGCGCACGCGGTGCACTTCGTGAAGCTGATCCAGCCGCGCTACAGCCTGCTGCTGAACGTGCTGCGGGACCAACTGGACCGGTTCGGCGAGATCGACAAGACCACTCGGCTGCTGGAGCAGATTGCCCGTGCCACCACTGAGACCGTGGTGTTGAACCGGGAGGACCCCCGGGTCGCCGGCATTGCCGAGTCCCTGACTACCCAGCGCGCCGTGTACTTCGGCCTGGATGCCTCGCTGCGCAGCACCTTCCCCAATGACGACGAGATGCGCGGCAGCCTGGCCGAGGCCCTGGCAGCCACGCAGGAAGCCGACGTCGTCCTGACCCGTGTTGGCGAGGCGGATGCCGATTTCCTGGTCGACGGCGCAACCCGCACCTCCGGCCTCAAGCTCCGAGGCGTCTACAACATCTTCAATGCCGCTGCTGCGCTGGCCTTCGCCAGGACCATCACCGGCAAGGACACCGACGCCGAGGCACTGTTCACCGCGCTGTCCAACGTCGAGCCGGCCTTCGGGCGCGGCGAATCACTGACGGTCAACGGGCAGCCGCTGGAACTGGTGCTGGTGAAGAACCCCAGCGGTTTCCGCCTCGGGCTGAAATCTTTTGCGGCTCACGGCTACTCGACCATGATTGCCATCAATGACAATTACGCCGACGGCCGGGACATGTCCTGGCTATGGGACGTGGACTTCGAATCCCTCGCCGACGGCGGCGTGGACGTGGTCAGCGGTGTGCGCGCCTATGACATGGCGCTGCGCCTGAAGTACGACGACGTGCCCGTACGCACCGTAGAACCGGACATCACGGACGGCCTGAAGCGTTTCATCAAGGACTCCCCCGGGGTTCCCATGCGGATCTTCTGCACGTACACCGCCATGTTGGCCGTGCGCCGGGAACTCTCCAAGATCACGAAGGTAGAGGTGGTCTCATGACCGAGGACCGCACCATCAAAATCCTGCAGCTGTACCCGCGGGAAATGAACATTTACGGCGACTGGGGCAACGTCCTGGTGCTGAAGCAGCGCCTGAAATGGTACGGCTATATCCCCGTTGTGGAGGAATACAACGCCGGGGACACCTTCCCCGAGGGCGTGGACATCATTGTGGGCGGCGGCGGCCAGGACAGCGGGCAGGTGGTGATCCAGCAGGACCTCCAGGAACTCGCGCCCACGCTGCGGGCATTGGCCGACGACGGCCTGCCGATGCTGGTGATCTGCGGCCTGTACCAGCTGTTCGGGAAGTTCTTCAAGACGCACGAGGGCACGCTGATCCCGGGGATCGGCATCCTGGACCTGGAAACGCACGGCGGCGATGTGCGGCTGATCGGCAACGTGCTCTCCGTCAGCAGCGAGTTCGGCGAGATCCACGGTTACGAGAACCACAGCGGCCAGACCTTCCTGGGCCCCGGCGTCGAGCCGTTGGCCGAGGTGCGCAAGGGTGAAGGCAACAACACCAAGGACAACACCGAGGGCGCCCGGTATAAGAACGTGGTGGCCAGCTACTTGCACGGCTCCCTGCTGCCCAAGAACCCGGCCATTGCCGACTTCCTGATCCAGCAGGCCGCCATCCGGAAATTCGGCAGCTTTGAGCCGACGCCGCGCTCCGAAGAGGACCTGGCCGAGCTGTCCAAGCTCTCCGAAATGGCCCGGCAGCACGCCGGGCAGCGGCCGCGGTAGTTCGCGCGCGGGGCGCAGGGCCTAGAAGCTGAGTTCCTGGGTCCCGGTGGTTCCGTCGCGGTAGGTGACATTAACGGTTGTGCCACCACCGGATGCGTCCTGGAGTTCGGCGCCGGGCAGCCACAGGGCGAAGTGTCCTTTGAACACGGTCGCAGCCACTTCCTCACCCGCGATACTCGTGTACGTCACTCCCACGACGTCGTCGCCGGCTCGCCCTGAAGCTATCGAGATTGGTTTGTTCCTGATCATCCCGGTTCCCAGCTGGGTGGGCGCGAGGGATCGAGCAGCGGGATCGGTTTCGGCGCCGAGCCTGCCGATGGAGCCGATCATGCCCCCGTCGAACAGGGGCGCGGAACCATCGGTGATGCAGGTCGCTTCGAAACCGTCGGCGCCGGTAAGGACCACGGTCATCCACTCACCGCGGCGCTCCGCGATAGCCACCTCCGCGGCGGCAAGGTCCTGTGCATACATCCCGTCCCCCGTGTTTTTGTTCGATGCCATGCAGTCCGCCGCGGCCTCATCGAGGTCGGCTCCGGAAAGGGTTACCGGGTTCGCTGTCCACGTAGCGAATGCTGCATCACCGCCGGAAAGCGAAGGGAGGACGAGCAGCCCGGCCGTGGCGGCTGCGGCCAACCCGCCGAGGACGACGGCGCGCCGACGTCGGACGGGCGCCCCGTGCTTCTGCCCCCGGAATGGGTCATTCCTTCCAGCCCTGGCCGGCTCCCCAACCCCGACCTTGGCCGGAACCGTCGCGGGCGCCGTCGCCGTCGTCCTCCGTGCAGTGCTGCCAGCGAGGATGTGCTCGAGGTCGGCCTGCACCCGTTGCGGACGGGCGTCCGGGGCTTCATTCGCTGCGTCCATGCTGCGCAGCATTGTGTCTATGTCCTGAAGGCGTTTCATGGCATTGCCGTCCTTTCGGGTGCTGCTGCTGACCTGCTGGAAGGGTCCGGAAGATGATCAATGAGCAGGCGCAGGGCGCGGCGTGCGCGGCTTAGCCGGAGCCGGTAGGCCACCGGGGATATGCCGAGCACCACGGCCGCCTGCGGAGCGGAAAGGTCCTCGAAGACTGACAGGCCTAGTGCTTCCTGGTGCACTGCGGACAGGAGATGCCACGCGCGGCTGAGGTCGACCCGGCTCATCACCGCATCCTCGTGCGAGCTGCTGTAAGGCTCACCGCCAATGTCACTGAGCCGGACGCCGAGGGCCTGCCGGCGCTGCTCGCTGCGCTCGGCGTTCAACATGACGTTCCGGGCGATTCCGAACGTCCAGGCCCGCGCGTCGTCGTGGTTCCGGGGAACCTCGGCAAAGCGGCGCCATACAACGAGGAACGCATCCGACACCACGTCTTCGGCCAAAGCCGCGCCTGTGCGCCGTTGCACGAACCGGAGCACATCCGGGTACACCGCTGTGTACATAGCCCGGAAAGAGTCCGCCCGATCAGCGGGCGCTGAAAGATCATCCATACCCATACATGTCCCCCATGGGCCCAAGTGTGTCGCACGGAAGGCAAAGCTACGCTTCCCGAGTTCCAGCCCAAGGGAAGTGCTTCGTTAATTCAGGTGTTGAAGATTCCATCCAAGTAGTTGCGCTGGGACGGCAAACACCATCCAATAGTCCAATGACGGACGATACCGGCACAGCCACATCAAAACCACAAACCGGACTGAAGCGGGCAATCGGTGCACCGCTGCTGTTCGCGTTTATCGTGGGCGACACCCTCGGCGCCGGTATCTACACCCTCGTGGGTACCATGGCCGCCGACGTCGGTGGCGCGATCTGGATACCCCTGCTGATCGCCCTGGTCGTCGCGCTGCTCACTGCCACAACCTACGCGGAACTGATCACCAAGTACCCGCATGCTGGAGGAGCCGCCCGCTACGCCGACCGGGCTTTCGGCATCCCCTACGTGTCATTCCTCGTCGGTTTCCTCATGATGGCCTCAGGAATCACCACAGCCGCTGCCCTCGCGAACGCCTTCGCAGGCGACTACCTCACGGCGCTCATCGACGTGCCGGAAGCGCCCGCAGCGGTGGTGTTCATCATCCTGCTGACTTTGATCAATCTTCGCGGCGTCAAAGAGTCCCTCACCGCGAACCTCGTAGCTTCCGTCATCGAGGTATCCGGCCTCGTCATCGTCATCGTCGTCTGCGCCATCGTTTTCGGCTCCGGCAACGGGGAACCATCCCGGCTCCTGGAATTCGCGCCGGACGTCCCTCCCCTCCAGGGCGCCTTCGCCGCATCCATCGTCGCCTTTTTCTCCTTCCTCGGTTTTGAGGCGGCGGCAAACATGGCCGAGGAAGTACGTAACCCCTCCAAGGCCTACCCCCGCGCATTGTTCGGCGCCATCTGCACCGCCGGGGTGGTGTATCTCCTGATCGCTCTCGGCGCCGTCATTGTTATGGACCCGACGGAGCTGGCCGATTCCACCGGACCCCTTCTCGCCGTCGTCGCCGCCAGCGGCGTGGCAATCCCGCCCGGACTCTTCAGCATCATCGCGCTGATCGCCATCGCCAATGGCGCACTGCTGTTTATGGTTATGGCCAGCCGCGTCGGCTACGGATTGGCCGAAGCAGAACTGCTCCCTCGTGCCTTCAGCCGCGTGCTGCCGGGCCGCCGCACCCCGTGGGTCTCCATTGTGGTCGTGGCCGGACTAACGATTGTCCTGACCCTCACCGGAAATGTCGCCTCGTTGGCCGAAACCACCGTGCTGCTGCTGCTCCTGGTGTTCCTGTCTGCCAACGTCAGCGTCCTCGTCCTCAAAAAGGACAAAGTGGATCATGACCACTTCAGCGCCCCCCGGTTCATGCCGGTCCTCGCGATCATTGCGAGCATCGCACTCCTCACCCAACAAAGCGGGACCATCTGGCTCAGTGCCGCCGTCTACGTAGCGATCGGGTCCTTGTTGTTCCTCGCGGCCCGGGCCCGACGCAAGCACGAGGAGCGATTGAGCGCTTAGCTGACCTGGGCCCCCGGCAAAGACCTAGCCGTATCCCGCACGAGTTCCAGGCGCGTGCTGAATCCTTCCGGCACTTGGGCCGGTAATTCGTTGGCCGGGAACCAGCGGACGGCCTCGCTCTCCTCACTCACTGAAGTCACCGCCTCCGGGCTCACGACCGCGGCAAACCCCACATCCCAATGAGCCGAACAAGAGAAACCCGCCTGCAGATCGTGGTGGTCAAGATCCATGATCTCCCGGGTAAACAGTACAAGGTCGCTAATCCCGGACTCCTCGCGGGCCTCCCGCTGCGCCGCGTCCGCAACTGAAGCATCCTCCGGTTCAATGTGACCGCCGAACTGCACCCAGAACTGCCCCTTGCGATGAAAACACAGGAGAACGTGATCGAATGCGGGGGAAAACACGAAACATGACCCCGTGACATGCTCCGGGCCGCCGTCCCTGCGCAGTGAGGCATCCCCTGCCGTGTTCAGGAACCCGAGATACCCATCTCTCCGTTGTGATGCGGGAAGTGCTTGGAGGCTGGTACGCAGATCATCAAGGGGCATACCCACATTTTGCCGGATTCCTCACGGCTACCTGTTCCATGTAGGTGGGTCTCCGTCTCCGTCCGGCGCGGCATTGATACCGCCGCAGCCTGCGCCCATACTCAGTCCCAAACATGTGGGAAAACCGTTCAACCAAGGAGTGAGATGTCGGGTACAGCACTGGCCAGGTCAACGATGAGGTTTGGAACCAGGTTCGGTATCGCTGCCGTCGTCCTGATAGTTCTTGGTCCATTCATCAACAGGAACTTCGGCGTCGGAGACGCCGCGAACCTCTTGCTTCCCTCCATCGTGGAATCAGCGCCCGCTGCAGTGCTGGTATCGCTGATGTACCTAGTCTTGCTGGGGCTGTGCGTGCTGTTCGGGGCCGCGCTGATCACCGCGTCCCTGGTTATCCGCCATGCGGAAATGAGCGATGAATCTGCACCAATTGAGGAATCCGACTCCCACGCGTTCTGACTTCGGCGTTTCCCGTCTCCCGTCCTATCTGTCGGCCCGCACCTGAATGCTCAATGTCGTCCAGGTCCGACGGCCGTGAGTATTACTGTGGACTGATGTTTAGGACGCATCAGCTTAGTGAAGATGTCAGCATGCGCGTTTTACGCCTGACGGATGCGAAAGCACTTACCGCAGCGTACGTGCGCAACCGGGACTACCTTTCACACTGGGAACCGGTTCGCCCCGAGGACTACTACACCGAGGTTTGGCAGGCCGATGACATATCCGGTCGCCTGGCTGCGAATGAAGCCGGCGCGCAGTATCCCTTTGGCCTGTTTGCCGGCGACACCGTCGTGGGCAGATTCAACCTCGCAGGAATCGTGCGTGGACCCTTCCAGAGTGCCGGTCTTGGCTACTGGGTGGACGGCACATACGCCGGCCGAGGACTGGCATCGGCTGCCGTCCAGGTGATCGTCGAAACGGCCCGCGACGAACTCGGGCTGCACCGCATCGAAGCGAGCACTCTTCTGCACAACACTGGCTCGCAGCGGGTGCTGCTGAAAGCGGGATTCCAGCAAATCGGAATGGCGCCGCGATACCTGCAGATTGCCGGAAAATGGCAAGACCACAATCTCTACCAGATACTCCTGCATTAGGCCCCTTGCCCGCTCATGGGTGTCCTCGGGCGGGCAAACGGCGCCTGAAACGGCGCCTGCAGTCTCTGCCAGATAGGGTGCACCCTGTGAACACGTTTATTCCTAAGGTTGGGGTTATCGCCGCAGGGCGGCGCCATTCATTCGGCGTGAATTTCCACGGCTCAGTGGTGTCCGCGGGAATTCCTCATGCCGAGGAGTGCCGCGTCGGCAAGTGGACCGACGTCGGTTCAGTTGCCGCCGGAAACGTCCACACCGCTTCCAATACCGGTAGGTCCCACACCGTGGGACTGCGCGCGAACGGCACTGTGATCGCCACCGGATGGAACGCCGGGTTACCTCGTTAAGTACTCCTCAACAATCGGCCACCAATGCTGGTGCGCCAGCTCGATCCGCGCTCGGCCAGCTCCATACCATTCGCCGTCTATGACGGGCTGAGCGGTATCAGTGACCAGAAACACCGGGACATGAGCCCAGGGGGCCGGGTATCCATAGGTTTCGTCAGGTGTGGGGACGACATTCCGGATAAAGCCGATACAACGAGTGGCAATTTCCGTCGTCCCGAAAATGTCCTGCAAGAGTCGTTTAAGCCCCTGGGACACGGACTCATGATCAAGACCGGAATACAAATAGCGAGTCGGGATATTCGGTCCCTTAGCTGTCGAGACGCAAAAAAATTCAGATGCGCCGTCTTGGTTGCGCCGCACTAGCAGCAACCGAATGACGATCACCGAATCGTCGCTCCGGCAGTCGCCACCGACCCAAACTTCCGCAGAACTGCCAGGCGGCAACCACGCAGCCTCTCGCGTGCTCCCGATTAACCGTGTGCCAGTCATGCCGTTCATGGTACGAGGAATGGTTGCTGGGGCGGACCTACCCGGCGCTGGCGTGGCGGGGTGCGTGGCATGCAGCTGGAGGCTCGGCCGGGCGTCAGACCGCGGCGACGGTCACTTCTTGACCAATGATCATGGTTATGAGGTCGTCCAGGGTTCCGTGGCTCTTCTCCAACTCGGGCAGGTGGTAGAACGTGCTGGTGATATCAAGGTTGTTCATGACGTCGGTCGGCGAATGCAGGATGGCCCGTTTGCCTTGAGCGATCGCGATGCCAAGCTCAACATGCGTGCCCTTCCCGCCTGGAAGCAGGATTACAACCATGTCGGCACCTATCACCGCATCCCGCTCACGCTGCCCGATGGAGCGCAGATCGGCGAGGGTGACTGTACCCGCGTCGCGCGCCGAGGCGTTCCGGGTCCAGTCGTACGTATTGATGTAGCCCCTGCTTTCCAAGGTGCGTGCGACGTACCGGACGTTGACGATGTTCGTGAAGCTGGACGCAACATAGAACCTTTTCACAACCACACCCCCTCAAGGCTTCGTTCAGCGACGGCCTCGGCTAGCAGCCGGTAGCCCTCGGCGGTGGGATGGATCCCGTCACTCAATAGGGTCGGCTGATCGGCCAGGATGTCCCAGGTGTCGAGGAAATCCCTGAAGGTACGCTCGCACCAGGACCTCAAAGTCTCCCGCAGGTCCAAAATGTCGTCTAGACGAAGGCTGGGCATCACAGTGGTGTCCACCCAGTTGGGGCTCATCACCACCACGCGCCGTCCGTGCAACTCCATGGCTTCGCAGAATGCTTCCAACGCTGTGATCACATCGTGGCGCACTTGCGCCCCGTCTCGTCCGTCGGCGTGAAGAAGGTCGTTGAGGCCAGCCGCTACTAGCACGGTGTCGGCGCGGCGGGCGGTCGCCTCGGCCTCTGCCGCGTCTAAGGCCTCGAGTATGGTGGCTCCGGGCCACGCCAGGTTGAAGAACCGGTTGTTCACCTCGTCCCGGGTGATGTGCCGCGCGGCGACCCGGGCGGCCCAGCCACCATCCGGGGTGCAGCGTCCGTAGGCGATGCTGTCGCCAATCAAGGCGATGCGTTCTGCGGCGTTCAGGGGGTTGGCGGAGACGTAGCACCATGCCTGCCCACGGGTGCCGGTGGACACACGGCGGCGGACATAGGAGTCGACCTCATAGGCATCGGCAGCGGCCAATTCATCAGGGCTTAAAGCCAGCAGCCAGCCGGGTACGGTGTCACCTTCACGCCGGATAAGGCCGGGGTGAACCTTTTTACCGCTCTTGGCGATCACATCTGTGTCGGTGATGACAACCTCGGTGGTTCCGTGCCCCACAAGAGAGTCTTCAACCATGTTTACCCGGTGACCGAACAGAGACCGCTGCAGCTGCTCGTCCGACAAGGTGCCGAACGAAAATACCAGTTCAGTCGAGGATGAGGCTGCACGTGCTTCGGGTTGGACCATGGAGATACTCCTTGAAAAGATTTCGTTCCAGCATGCGGAAATGGATAGGCGATCCATGACTTCTTGCAGCGTAAACCGTCACCCCGGCCCGCAGTGTTAGCCATGACGACAGCCCTGGCAGCTTTCCTCATTCCGTATCACTGGGCAGCGGAGGCGCCGTGGAACGGTAACGGTGCCGGGTGGGGGTGGTGATCTCGACGGTGTGCCGTGGTGGGGAAGCCGTAGCCGGCAGACCGGCGCCGTGCTTTATCACCACCGATTTCCATCCCGGTGCCTCCTTCGCCTGGTTGCAGGACTCGCACAGACCCTGCAAGTTGCCGGCATCGGTGCTTCCTCCGGCACGATGAGGCTGAATGTGGTCGCGGTGGCGGATGGGTGCGCCGCACCACGGGGTGCGGCAGAACTGGTCCCGGGTTTCGATGAACCGGGCCAGGGATTCCGGGGCACAGCGCGCTTTGGAATCCATCCCGATCAAGTCACCTGTTGCCGGAGCCGTATACAGCCGCCGGAGCCAAAGCCCCGGTGATTGTTCCCCGCCGTCGGAGCGGCCCCGGGCAGACAATTCGCCGCCCTGCCGGGCCTGGCCGGTTGCTGCTGCAGCGGCCGTGCCAACGGCATGACGCGCCCACATGGCAGGAACGATCCCGTATCCGTCCAGGTGCGCCGGCTCAGCGGATCCGCTCAGCAGCGTGCGGTCGGTCATCACCAGTTGGACCTCCAGCGGCACGCGATCAGCCCGTGAGAGGCCGGTAATGCGTTCCACCATGGTGTCAGCCATGATCTGTCCCCGGCCTCTCGTGTCGCCGTGTGCCCGCAGCGAGTCCGCTTCCCGGCTCAGTGCTGCATACACGGCTACCCCTTGCGCGACCGGCAGCAGACCGGTCACGTACGTCATGGTGTCCGGCGCCGGACGGCAGGAAACATACCGGTCGGCCTCCGCCTTCGCTGCCCGGCGGACGATGGCCTGCTGGTCGATGTGGTAGGTCAGTTTCCGGATCCGGGCGATCAGCCGGCGGTCACCCAGACCCTCCAACTCGGCAGGGTCCCCCGCGATGTCCTTATCCACCAGCCGCCGGTCCTCCACGGACAGGCAGGCGGTCTCCCGCACCAGCAGGGTGGCCCGCCACTCGCTGATCCGGCCTTCGGACAGAGCCTGCAGGGTGCAGGGCATTTCCTCAATCAAAGCGTTGGCGAAGCCCAGGATCCGCCCGCCCCGGGCCGGTGATTCCCTGCGGGCCAGCGCGATCTGGGCACCCACTCCCCTGCCTTGCTGCTTGCGGGGGATCCCGGCCCGCGCATGCGCCCGGCGGATTGATCCGTCAAGCGCGACGGCGACCCTCGCCTGGGCAGCGCTGGCGGCCGCTTTTAGTTCCTCCAGAACGCGAAGCTGATCCACTAGGCCGGCATCTGCCTCACCGCCTACCGCAGACAAAGAGGCGGGGCTAGACAACCTGCGGATCCAGCCGGAAACGGTCTCTACGGCTCCCACCCCGGATATCGCCCCGGAAACCGGGATGGGAGCCGCATTGGGCTGGTCCACCGCGGCCGGTACCTCAGCAGCCGCCCCTCGAGGGGTCAATAATTCGAACATGTGTTCGAGTTTATGGAGCGGGCGAGGCGTTCCAAACCGGATACTTTTTCTTGTTCACAACGCCGCAGACGCACTGTCCTGTGGAGGTAGAGACCCTCCGAGCCTCCCGCGCTCCCCCGCTCCAGCCTCCCCGCGTGCCTCCCAGCCTTCCCGCGTACCTCCCGTCCGCCCCGTCCGCCCCGCCCCGCGCTTCCCCCGCTACTTTCCCGAGCCCTCCCGCGACACCAACCACTCGTGCGCCCCGGCGCCGGCCGCCCCCAGGGACTCGACCACCGAAACAGTCCGAGCCCGGACGGCTTCGCGCTGCCCGGCCGGCGCGCACTCCCCCTGCGGCAGGTCCGCAGCCACTGAGCACCAGCGATACGGGTCCCGGACAATGACCGACGGCGCCCAGGCCAGATCACTCACGGACCACGCGCCGTCGTCGTCGCGGGCGAACTGGGCCCGCACTATCAGGCCCTCGTTGTTCACGTCGTACCATGGCGAAAGTTCCGTGACAGCGTTGCCCAGGCCGTAGGCAATCCAGGTGCCGTTGTAGTTTTCGATGGGCAGCACCGAGTGGGTGTGGTGGCCGTAAACGAAGTCGAACTCCCCGCTGTCCGCGAGGGCATGGGCGGTTTCCACCTGCTCGCTGTTGGGCGCGGACGCGTATTCCTCACCGGCATGGATGGCGCCCACGACGACGTCGGCCCCCTGGGCGCGTGCCAGCCGTGCCTTGGCGATCATCGCCTCGGCATCGAGCAGATCCACCTGCCACGGATACTCAGCTGCCAGCCCGTTCAACCCGTACGTCGCCTCGATGACCGCCACCTTGCCGGCCGGAGCGGACAGGATCATCGGCCGGCCCGCCTCTTCCTGCGAAGCGTAGGACCCGGTGTGCGCCAAGCCGAGCGAATCCAGCACCCCCAGCGTGCGGTTCAGCCCCGCCGTGCCCGCATCAACTGTGTGGTTGCTGGCCGTCGTGCAGGCCCGATAGCCGACAGCGGCCGCTGCAGTGAGGATCTGCGGGGGCACGTTGAACATCGGATAACCGGAATACGGGCCGCCGGGTTCGGCCACGGGCGTCTCCATGTGGCAGACGGCCAGGTCCGCTGCGGCAATGTAGTCCACCTGCCCCGCCAGCAGCGGTTCGAAGTCCAGCGGGCCCTTCCCGGTGGCGGCGGCGTCGGCCGCGGCCTGGTCCCACAGCTGCGGATGGACCAGCAGGTCCCCGGCCAGCATCAGCGAGAAGCAGTCCGCGGCCGGGCACGCGGGCCCTTTGCCGGGGATGGCGGGAGCAGCGGTTGCCGCGGGCGACGACGACGCCGGCACCACACGCTCCCCCTCGCCGTCATCCCCGTCCTCCGCGGCCATACAGCCGCCCAGCACCAGGGCAACCAGCAGCATTCCCGCCGTCGCCGCCGCAACCCGGCTCGAACCAAGGCCAGAGCTCCCCACACGTGCGTTGCGTTTCATGAATCCCCCAGGGAATATGCCCCCAGGCCTGCGACTGCGGGCAGCGGGGAATCGGCCCGATCTTACGGGAGGGTCACATTGGTTTGGAATAGGCCGGTGTGCCAGTCTTGGGCCTTATGGACACCCCTTTCCTCACTCCCAGCACCCTCCCGTATCAGCTGCCCCCGTTCGCGCAGATTACCGAGGACACCTTCCTGCCCGCCTTTGAGGCCGGAATCGCCGAACATGCCGCGCAGATCGAGGCCATTGCGGGCAACCCGGCGGCCTCCGATTTCGCCAACACCATCGCCGCGCTGGAAGCTTCCGGGCAGCAGCTCGGGCGCACCGCCGTCGTCTTCTTCACCCTGTGCGCCGCCCACGCCACCGAGGGCGTGCAGCGGATCCAGCAGGAAATCGGACCCCGGCTGGCCGCCCACGAGGATGCCATCTACCTGAACCGGCAGCTTTTTGAACGGGTAGAGGCCGTCGCCGGACAGGTCGACGGGCTGCACGCCGAACAGTCGCGGCTGGTCTCCGAATACCGTCGCCACTTCATCCGTGCCGGGGCGCAGCTCGACGACGCCGGGCAGGCGCGCATGCGGGAACTGAATGCGCGGCTTTCCGAACTGGGGACGGAGTTTTCCCAGCGGCTGCTGAAGGACACCAACGATTCTGCCCTGGTAGTGGACACCGCTGCCGAGCTGGCCGGGCTCTCCGACGACGACATAGCTGCAGCGGCCTCGGCAGCCAACGAGGCAGGGCATGAGGGCAAGTACCTGCTCTCCCTGGTGCTGCCCACGCCGCAGCCCGCCCTGTCCTCGCTGACCAACCGGGAGACCCGCCGCCGCCTGCACGAAGCCTCCCTGCGGCGCGGCTTCCGCGACAATGACCGCAACACCCTGTCCGTCGCGGCCGAAATGGCTGCGCTCCGGGCGGAGAAGGCAGCCCTGCTCGGTTTCGCGAACCACGCGGAGTACGCCACCGACAACCAGACGGCCCCGTCCCTGGACGCCATCCACGAGATGCTGGACAAGCTGGCACCGGCCGCGGTGCGCAATGCCCGTGCCGAAGCCGAGCTGCTGCGCGAAGCGGCACGCCGCGACGGCCATGAGCTGGCGGCCTGGGACTGGGCCTTCTACTCGGAGCAGGTCCGCAGGGAGAAGTTCGACGTCGACCTTGCCGCCCTGCGCCCGTATTTCGAACTTGAGCGTGTCCTGCACGACGGTGTTTTTTATGCCGCCAACCGCCTGTACGGGCTGACCTTCACGGAACGCACGGATCTGGCCGGCTACCACCCCGATGTCCGGGTATGGGAAGTCCATAACGCCGACGGCACCGGGCTGGGCCTGTTCCTGGGCGACTACTACACCCGCGATACCAAAAACGGCGGGGCCTGGATGAATTCCCTGGTGCACCAGTCGCGACTGCTGGAGGAACCGCCGGTGGTCATCAACAACCTGAACATCTCCAAGCCGGCCGCGGGCGAACCCACCTTGCTGACCTTCGACCAGGTGGTGACCGCGTTCCACGAATTCGGCCACGCACTGCACGGACTGTTCTCTGACGTGACCTATCCGCAGTTCTCCGGCACGGCGGTGCCGCGGGACTTTGTTGAGTACCCCTCCCAGGTGAACGAGATGTGGATGCTGTGGCCGGAAGTGGTGGCCAACTTCGCCCGGCACCACGTCACCGGTGAGCCGCTGCCGCAGGACGTCATCGACAAGGTCCTTGCCGCCTCGACCTGGGGCGAGGGCTTCTCCACCACCGAATACCTCGGTGCCACGCTGCTGGACCTGGCCTGGCATGAACTGGCGCCCGGCGAAACCGTGGAAGACCCCGAAGCCTTCGAGGCACGTGCCCTGGCCGCCGCGGGAGTGGACCTGGATTTGGTGCCCCCGCGCTACCGCACCGGCTACTTCAAGCACATCTTCGCCGGCGGCTACGCGGCGGCGTATTACGCCTACATTTGGAGTGAAGTGCTCGACGCCGACACGGTGGAGTGGTTCAAGGAGAACGGCGGCCTGACCCGGGAAAACGGGGACCGGTTCCGGACCGAGCTGCTCTCGCGCGGCAACAGCATCGATCCGCTGCAGGCTTTCCGGCACTTCCGCGGCCGTGACGCGGAAATCCAGCCGCTGCTGGACCGCCGCGGACTGGCCTAGGAGTTCCAAGGGCCGGCAGACGCAAAGGGCGGAACCGGTTCACCGGTTCCGCCCTTTGAACGTCTGCAGCCCGGTTAGGCCGCCGGGTTGTTCGTCCGTGCCTGCTTGGCGACGGCGTGCATCCGCTGGCCGATGGTCACGCAGCTGGCCAGGGTCAGCAGGACCAGCACCACCAGCAGCAGCACCTCGGGGACGCCCAGGCCCACGAGCCCGGTGGCCACCAGCAGGGAGACCAGCCGTTCGGCCCGCTCGGCAATACCCACGTTGGCGTTGAAGCCCAGGGACTCTGCCTTGGCCCGGATGTAGGAGACGAGCATTCCCGCGACCAGGCACAGGACGGCCATGATGCCGATGGCGTCGTTGCCGCCGCCGGTGAAGAACCAGATGGCCACGCCGGCAAACAACGCACCGTCGGCGAAGCGGTCCAGTGTGGAGTCCAGGAACCCGCCCCAGCTGCCCTTGCGGTCCAGCTGCCGGGCCATGATGCCGTCGATGACGTCGGAGAATATGAACGCAGTGATGAAGATGGTGCCCCAGAAGAGTTCACCCAGCGGGTAGAAGACCAGGCCGCCGATCATCACGCCGAGCGTTCCGGCAATGGTGACCATGTCCGGGGTGACCCGGTGTCGGAGCAGCCAAGTGGCCAGCGGGGTGAAAACAGCAGTGAAGAATCCCCGTGCGTATTTGTTGAGCACGCGTCAGTCCTCGCTGTCCCGGCCGGAGCCGTCTGCGGGCCAGGCGTCGGCTACCTGCCGGCGCACCTCGCCCAGGGTCTGGGTGATGGCCTTGGTTTGCGCGATGATCGGCAGGAAGTTTCCGTCCCCGCCCCACCGCGGCACAATGTGCTGGTGCAGGTGCGCGGCAATGCCGGCGCCGCCGGTCTCGCCCTGGTTCATGCCCAGGTTGAAGCCGGAGGGGCCGGACACCTTCCGCAGCACGCGCATGGCGGTCTGCGTCAGGGCCGCAATTTCCGCCGTTTCCTCCGGGTCAATGTCCGTGTAGTCCGGCACGTGCCGGTACGGGCAGACCAGCAGGTGGCCGGCGTTGTACGGGAAGAGGTTCAGGATGACGAAGGCATGCTTCCCGCGGTGCACAATCAGCGATTCTTCGTCCGTCCGCCCCGGTGCGGCGCAGAAGGGGCAGGACTCTTCTGAGGAGACCTGCTTCTGTCCGCCCTTGATGTAGGCGAGGCGGTGCGGGGTCCAGAGCCGCTGGAACGCGTCGGGAACGCCGGCGAGTTCAAACGTGTCCGTTATTTCCGTGTCGTCTGTTTCTGCCATGGTGTTCCCGCCGCCCTACTTGTCGTGGTTCCGGACGGCTTCGACAATGCGCTTGACGGCCTCTTCAACGGGCACGCCGTTGTCCTGGCTGCCGTCACGGAAGCGGAAGGACACGGCGCCGGCCTCGGCGTCGTCGCCGCCGGCAATCAGGACAAACGGGATCTTGTCCTTGGAGGCCGTGCGGATCTTCTTCGGGAAGCGGTCGGTGCCGGTGTCCACCTGGGCACGGATGCCGTGGGCCTTGAGCTTGTCGACGACGTCGAACATGTAGTCGTTGAACGCTTCGGCAACGGGGATGCCGACCACCTGGACCGGAGACAGCCAGGCCGGGAACGCACCGGCGTAGTGCTCGGTCAGCAGGCCCATAAAGCGTTCCACGGAGCCGAACAGGGCACGGTGGATCATGACCGGACGCTGGCGGCTGCCGTCGGCGGCCTGGTATTCGAGCTCGAAGCGCTCGGGCAGGTTGAAGTCCAGCTGGATGGTGGACATCTGCCAGGTGCGGCCGATGGCGTCGCGGGCCTGCACGGAAATCTTCGGGCCGTAGAACGCTGCTCCGCCCGGATCCGGCACCAGGTCCAGTCCGGAGGCTTCGGCTACCTCGGCGAGGGTGCGGGTGGCTTCTTCCCACACCTCATCTGAACCTACGTATTTCTCGGGGTCCTTGGTGGAGAGCTCCAGGTAGAAGTCGTCCAGGCCGTAGTCCCGAAGCAGGTCCAGCACGAACTTCAGCGTGCTGGTCAGTTCGTCCTTCATCTGCTCGCGGGTGCAGTAGATGTGGGCGTCGTCCTGGGTCATGCCGCGCACGCGCGTCAGGCCGTGAATGACGCCGGACTTCTCGTAGCGGTACACGGAGCCGAATTCGAACAGCCGCAGCGGCAGTTCACGGTAGGACCGTCCGCGGGAGCGGAAGATCAGGTTGTGCATGGGGCAGTTCATCGGCTTCAGGTAGTAGTCCTGGCCGGGCTTGGTGACCTCGCCGGTCTCCGGGTCGGTGACCTCGTCCACGTGCATGGGAGGGAACATTCCGTCCCGGTACCAGTCCAGGTGGCCGGAGACCTCATAGAGGTGGCCCTTGGTGATATGCGGGGTGTAGACGAACTCGTAGCCGGCCTCGGTGTGGCGCTGGCGGGAGTAGTCCTCCATGGCCTTGCGGATGATGCCGCCCTTGGGGTGGAACACCGGCAGGCCGGAGCCCAGCTCATCCGGGAAGGAGAACAGGTCCAGTTCGGTGCCCAGCTTGCGGTGGTCGCGGCGCTCGGCCTCGGCCAGGCGTTCCTGGTAGGCCTTCAGGGCGTCCTTGGTGGGCCAGGCGGTGCCGTAGATGCGCTGCAGCTGCTGGTTCTTCTGGTTGCCCAGCCAGTAGGCGGCGGCGGAGCGGGTCAGCGCGAAGGCGTTGGAGATGAGCTTCGTGTTGGGGAGGTGCGGGCCGCGGCACAGATCACACCAGACGGTCTCGCCGGACTTGCGGTCCACGTTGTCGTAAATGGTGATCTCGCCGGCGCCCACCTCGATGTTCGCGCCCTCGCCTGCTTCCTCGGCGCCGTCCTTCTTGCCGAGCAGCTCCAGCTTGTACGGCTCGTTGGCCATGGCTTCGCGGGCTTCGTCTTCGCTGACCACGCGGCGCACGAATTTTTGGTTCGAGTTGATGATCTTCTGCATCATCTTCTCGAGCGTCTTCAGGTCTTCGGGGGTGAACGGCTCGGCGACGTCGAAGTCGAAGTAGAAGCCGTCCTTGATGTACGGGCCAATGCCCAGCTTGGCGTCCGGGCGCAGCTGCTGCACGGCCTGGGCCATCACGTGGGCGGTGGAGTGGCGCAGGACGTTCAGTCCGTCTTCGGACTCGATCGTGGCTGATTCCACCACGTCACCCTGTTCCAGCGGGGTGTCCAGGTCCTTGAGGACCGAGTTCACGCGCATAACGACGACGTCGCGGCGTTCGAAGAAGAGCTGCGCACCGGTGGTGCCAGTATCCACCGTGGTCTCTTCGCCGTCGACGATGAGGGTGAACTTCTCTGGCACTGACACGTTGTCTCCTAGATTTGTTTGTACGGGGTCTGCGGCACGGCCTGGACTCGGCCGGCTCCTTCTACGCCCGTACCGATGTTATCCGCTGCGCTTGTGCCCCACCAACATGCCGCGCTGGGGAACCGGCAGCGGAAGCGAGCCTGTGTCCGCCAGATTCCATGCTTCCAGCGCCTGCAGGCTGATGCCGCGGGCACCCGTGCGGCGGGTCAGGCCGCGGATCAGCAGCAGTTCCGTGCCGAACAGCAGCGGGCCGGCTTTCTCCTGGGCTTCATGGAAGAACGTGCAGTCAACGCACCCGGTGCCGTCGTCAATGCTGATGAAGACCACACGGCGGCCGCCGCGCATGGGCGGGGTTTGTGTGGCCACCCGGATCCCGGCCACCAGCACCTCGGTGCCGTTGCGCAGGTCCATCAGAGCCTCCGCCTGTGTGACTCCCAGCCGCTTCAGCAGCGGGCCGTAGCTTTCCATCAGGTGCGCACTGACGTCCACGGACAGCAGGTCCAGTTCGGTGCGGACCTTCTCACGCAGCCCCGGTTCGGGCAGCTGGTGGCGCAGGTTCTTCAGCTCGGTGTCCCCCAGCGGCAGGGCCAGCTGCCCGGGAATCGGATCATGCTTGCGGGAGGCGGACTTGGCCGGGGCGGCGTCCAGGTACTGGATCAGGTCCGCCCGGCTGCCGGCCGAGCCGGTCTGCCTGCTGAGCGAATCAAAGGCGCCGAGCTGGGCCAGCCGGCGCAGCGTGGGCCGGGAGACCCGCGCCCGGGCCCGCAGGTCCGCCAGGGAATCATAGGGCTGCCCGGCGGCAATGCGCCGAAGCTCAACGGCGGAGAGCCCGTAGATCCCGGCCAGGGACAGCCGGATGCCCAGCTTTCCCTCTTCGGTCCGCTCCACCCGGTACTGCTCCCCGCTCCAGTTGATGTCCAGGGGCAGGATGGGGATGCCCATCCGCCGGGCTTCAGCCACCAGCAGCCGGCGGGGATACATACCGGGATCATGCTCGAAGATCCCGGCCAGGAAGGCCGCCGGATGGTGCGCCTTCAGCCATGCCGACTGGTAGGTGGGCACGGCGAAGGCCGCCCCGTGGGCCTTGCAGAAACCGAAGCTGCCAAAAGCCTTGAGCGTGTCCCAGACCTTGTCGATGGTCTCCTGCGTGTAGCCGCGTGCCGCGGACTTGCTGCGGAAGTACTCTTCCACCCCCGGTTCTGCCGCTTCATTGCCCAGCAGCCGGCGCAGCTCATCTGCCTTGGCCAGGCCGCAGCCGGTAAAGACGTTCAGGGTGCGCAGCACCTGTTCGTGGAAAACGGTGACCCCGTGGGTTTCCGCCAGTACCGGGCGCAGCGCCTCGTGCGGGTACACCTCCGGGGAAAAGCCGTGCCGGTGTTCCAGGAACGGGCGGACCATGTCGGATTTCATGGGACCGGGGCGGAACAGGGAGATATCGATAATCAGGTCATTGAACTCCCGCGGAGCGAGTTTGCCCACCAGTTCGCGCTGGCCCGGGGATTCAATCTGGAAGCAGCCCAGGGTGTGGGTGCTGCGGATCAGCTCGTAGGTTGGTTCGTCGTCGAACGGCACGGCATCCAGGTTGATTCGGCCGCTGGGTTCGATGAACTCCGGATCCGGGGCATCCGGTGCCTCCCGGTGACCGCCGGCGGCAATCACTTCCTCACGCGAGGAATGCACGCGCACCACCTCGCGCACGGCAAAGGCCATGGCGCTTTGCATCCGCACACCCAGCACGTCCAGCTTGAGCATGCCCATGGGGTCCATGTCGTGCTTGTCGAACTGGGACATGGGCAAGCCCAGTCCGCTGGGCTGCACCGGGGTGCGGTCCAGCAGGGACTTGTCCCCCAGGATCACCCCGCACGGATGCATGGAGATGTGCCGGGGCAGGCGGTCCAGCCGTTCGGTGAGATCTACCAGCAGGTCCAACTGCTTGTTGTTTTCCACCTGGCCGGAGATTTCGCGCAGTTCCGGTTTTTCGGCGAGCGCCTCACGGAAGTTGCGCGCCGAGAAGCGCCACAGCTGCTTGGCCACGGCTCCGATGTCGGCTTCATCCATACCCAGGGCCAGTCCGGCGTCGCGCACCGCCCCGCGGGCCCGGTAACCGTTCTGCATGCTCATCAGCGTGACCCGTTCGGAGCCGAAGCGTTCGAAGATGCGGTGGTACACATTGTGCCGCTCGGCGCTTTCGACGTCGATGTCGATGTCCGGCAGCGTGGAGCGGTCCCGGGAGAGGAAGCGTTCAAAGATCAGGTCGTGGTCCAGCGGGTTCACATGGCTGACTCCCAGCAGGTAGTTCACCAGCGAGGAGGCGCCCGAGCCGCGGGCCGCGGCGCGTACCCCCATTCCCGTGATCATGGCCGAGACTTCGGCGACCGTGAGGAAGTAGGAGGCGAAGCCGAGCCGTTCTATGATGCCCAGTTCGTGTTCGAGCCGGTTGCGCATCTGGACCTCGGCGATGGAGTCCTGCACGCGCAGCCGGCGGGTGATCCCCGCTTCGCAGCGTTGGCGCAGTTCCGTCATGGGTTCGGCGTTGATGCCGATCACCGATGCTTCCGGAACCACTGGCTGTTTCCAGCCCATGTCCGCCACCGGGTCAATCCGGCAGTCATCGGCGAGCGCCGCAGTGTCAGCCAGCATCCGTGCCGCTCCCCCGGAGCCGTAGCCCGCTTCCGAGCTGATCTCCCGGGCAAGTGCCGTCATCTGGCGTGTGCCCTTGAGCCAGCCCTGCCCGTTGGGCTGCAGGTCAGGGAGCCGGGACAGCGAGGTCAGCGAGCGCGCGGCGTCGAGCACGTCAGCGGTGGCGGCGCCGTCCTCATCCACGTACCGCACGGCGTTGGTGAGGATGGCGGGTACGCGCATCTCATCGGCCAGCCGGAACATCCGCACCGCGTGGGCGAGGCTGAGGTTCTCCCCCGGCGGGGCCAGGTGCGTCACCACCTCGACGGCGAGCGCCCCCGCAGGGATCAGCGAGCGCCAGCGGGCGAAGAGGGTACGCGCCACGGCATAGCTGCGGCTGCGCATGGCAACGCCGACGTCGGACTGCGGGCCTACCAGCACAGTCAGCACCGGCTGCCCGGCCTCCCCTATGGGAGTTCCGTCTTCTGCCAGTGTTCCCCGGGCATGGGCGGCCAGCTGCTCCATGGTGACGCCTACGGGTTTGCCGGTGCGTGCCCGGGAAGCCGAGGTGCCGGCGTGGGCTGCGGAGATCAGCCGGCACAGGGCACGGTAGCCGGCGCCGCCGTTGTATCCGCGGGCCAGGAGAACCACCCGGCCCGTGACGGTGTTGTGTTCGTCCAGGATGGCGAGGTCCACTCCCACAATGGGGTCGATTCCTGCCTCCATGCAGGCGCGCAGATGCTTGACGGTGCCGTACAACCCGTCCCTGTCGGTGCAGGCGAGGGCATCGGCGCCGTCGGCAGCAGCGGCAGCGGCCATCTCCTCGGGCCAGGACACTCCGTAGTGGGCGCTGAAGGCAGTGGCTGCGTGCAGGTGGATAAAGCTCATGGGGTTGGTGCTGTCCCCTCAGGCACTGGGTCTCAGTGCGTCATGGATCCGTATCAGGCGCCAGCGGTCGGTGTTCACGTGGTGCGAGAGGTCCAGGGTGCGCAGCTCGGAGTGTTCACTGACACGGGCCTGAACCCGCCAGATCTCGGTATCCACCAGTCCGGCGCCGTGGCCGCGTTCGGCCCGGGTTTCCTCTTCCCACCAGTTGCGGCGTTCATACCAGCGCACCGGATCAGCGCCCACCTTGTAGGTGTGCCCGCCCCACACCAGCCGCAGGGGCTTGCCCGCGGGCGAGCACACCACCTCTATTGCTTCGCTGAAGACACCCATTCAGCTTCCCTCCCCGCCCGGCACGTGCACACCGCACGCCGCCATCCCCGCTGGTTTTTACTGGCTGCACTGGTTGCCGGTGGCAGTTTCCCTGTTGGTTTCCTTGGTGGTTTCCCTGTTGGTTAACAGCCGGCAACTAATTCGAACATATATTCGAACAGCGTCATCTTCAGTGTACGACCAGCGGCGGACAATAGGCACCACGAGGTGCCGGATCCGGTATTTTGGTCCCCGCTAACGGACCGTTCATCCACACCCGGGCAAGGGGTTACGGGCTAAACACGCCCGCCTGGTGCACACTGGTTCCAGATTCCCGTCCCCAACCGATGGAGCCAACCATGGACCCTGCCATGCACACCGGCATGCCGCCCGCCGGACAGCCTCCCCTCCAGGACCCGCAGGCCTCCCAGCAACAGGCGCAGCAGCAGGCGCAGCAGCAACCCGGTCCGCCGCCGGGGTACGCCGGGGCCTACCAGAACCCGTATAACGGTGCCCCAATGCAGGGAAACCCGTACCCCGGGGCGTCCATGGCTGGAAACCCGTACCCGGGGGCACCAACGGCTGGAAACCCGTACCAGCAATTCCCCCAAGCACCCCGGGAGCGCTTCGGCGGCGGGGCAATCGCCGGCATCGTCATCGTTACCCTCGGCTGGGCCCTGGCCTTGATGCCCCTCATTGTCTGGGCCGGCAGTATGGGCGACTACGCCTATGGTTCCGGCTGGGGCGGCCTTGTTGACCTCATTGCCATCCTCGGCATCCTCACCCTGGTCGCATCCGTAGGCGGTTTTATTGCAGCGCTCCGGAACGGCAACAAGAAGCTCGCGGCCCGGCTGTACATCATTCCCTCCCTGGTGTGGCAGAGCGCTGTGGTGGCACTGATCCTGTGGCTCTTGTACATGCTGTTCACTTACGGCATCTCCTAGGCCTCTTCCTTCGCCTCCACCCGCACTGTTGTGGACAGCGGAATCTCCTTGATGAACAGGCACAGCACCAGGGCTGCCGCCACAATGGGCACGCTCAGCAGGAAGATGGGCGGCAGCGCGTGCCCAAACGCGGCGGCGATAAAGTCCTGCGCCGGTGCGGGCAGGCTGCGCAGCATGGCCGGGCTGAGCGAGTTGATGTCTCCGCCCGCGGCGGCCCCTGCCCCGGGCGGCGCCGCCGCCATTTCGTTGCCCAGCCGGTGGATGAAGATGGAGCCAAACAGTGCAATGCCGAACGAGGCACCGATCTGCCGGAAATAGTTCGCCCCGGAGATCGCTGCCCCCATGTCCCTGCCCGGCACGCTGTTCTGCACAATCAGCACCAGGTTCTGCATCAGCATCCCGATCCCCATGCCCATCACCAGCATCCCCAGGGCCGTGAACCCGTACGGCGTCGTATCCGAGATCCGGGACAGCAGGACCAGTCCGGCAATGATCACGGCACAGCCGGCCACCGGATAGACCTTGTACCGTCCCGTGCGTGAGATCAGCTGGCCGGTGCCGATGGAGGTGAGCAGCAGCCCGCCCATCATGGGCAGCATCATCAGGCCCGACTGGGTGGCGGTGGCGCGGTTGACCATCTGCAGGAAGGTCGGGAGGTAGGAAATGGTGGAAAACATCGCGATCCCGACGGAGATGCCCACCAGCACGGGGAGCAGGAAATTCCGGTTGCGGAACAGCCCCAGCGGAAGGATGGGTTCGGGGGCGCGGCGCTCCACCGGGATGAACGCCCCGGCCGCGGCCAGGGTCACGGCTGCCAGGGCAAGGATCTGCGGGCTGGACCAGGCATATGTGGTCCCGGCCCAGGTGGTCAGCATGATCAGGGCAGCGCTGGCCAGTGCCAGCAGTCCCGCGCCGGCATAGTCCAGCTTCGGACGCCTGCCCTCGGGTTTGGGCAGGTGCAGTGAGGCGATCACGACGGCGAGCGCCAGCGCCCCGATGGGCAGGTTGATGTAGAACACCCACCGCCAGGACCAGGCATCGGTGATCCAGCCGCCCAGCAGCGGGCCACCCACGGAGGCCAGCCCGAACGCCGCCCCAATCAAGCCCATGTACTTGCCGCGTTCCCGGGGCGAGACCAGATCCCCCAGGATGGCCTGCGCCCCGATCATCAGCCCGCCGCCGCCGATACCCTGCAGGGCACGGAAAGCGATCAGCTGGCCCATGTTCTGGGACAGCCCGGACAAGACCGAACCGGCCAGGAAAACCGCTATGGCGAAAATGAAGATGCTTTTGCGCCCGAACAGGTCTCCGAGCTTCCCGTAGATCGGCAGGCCGATGGTGGCGGCAAGGATGTACGCGGTCACCACCCAGGACAGATGTTCCAGCCCGTTGAGGTCGCCCACAATGGTTGGCAGCGCAGTAGCCACAATGGTCTGGTCCAGCGCGGCCAGCAGCACCGAGAGCAGCAGGCCCGTGAGGACCAGGCCGAGGTTCCGTCCGGGCTCCACCTCCTCCTGGACGGCCTGCCCGCGGTGCCTGGGCACTGCGGGCACAGGACGGGGCGGTACTGCCGCGATCCGCGGCGTGAGGGCTCTGTGGGACATAGGGGGCAACTCCTGGTTGGCTTCTTATTCCACGTCCGCTTCCACACGGGCGGTTTTGGACAGCGGCTGCTGCACAATGAAGAACGTCAAGATGAATGCCGCGGCCAGGAAGGGCACTCCCAGCAGGAAGATGGGCGGCAGCGCTTCACCGAAGGCGGACTTGATGAAGTCCTGGGCGGCGGCAGGAAGGGCTTTGATGGTTTCCGGGCTGATCGAGTTCGCTCCGCCGGACGCCGGATCCCCGGCTCCGCGAGGCGCCGAGGCCAGCTGGTCATTGAGCCGCTGGATAAACAGCGACCCAAACACCGCAATACCCAGTGACGCGCCCAGCTGCCGGAAATAGTTGGCCGTGGACACCCCGGTGCCCATGTCCGTGGGCGGGACGCTGTTCTGCACAATCAGCACTGTGTTCTGCATCAGCGCTCCGATGCCCAGCCCCAGCACGAACATGCCCAAGGCAGTGAACCCGTACGGCGTCGTACTGGAAATCCGGGAGAGCAGCAGCAGTCCGAGAACCATGACAGCCGATCCGAGGATCGGGTAGATCTTGTACTTGCCGGTGCGGGAAATCAGCTGTCCGGTGCCGACGGAGGTGATCAGCAGGCCCGCCGTCATGGGCAGCATCATCAGCCCGGACATGGTCGGGGACGCGCCGTTGACAATCTGGAGGAAGGTGGGCAGGTAGGCGATGGACCCGAACATCGCCAGGCCCACGGCCAGCCCCACCAGCGTGCAGATCAGGAAGTTGCGGATGGAGAAGAGCCGCAGTGGCAGCATCGGATCCTTCGCCCGCAGTTCCACAGGGATGAACACCGCGACGGCAGCCAGAAAAACCGCGCCAAGTGTCAGGATGGTTGGAGAAGTCCACGCGTAGTTGTTGCCGCCCCAGCTGGTCAACAGCACCAGAGCGGCGCTGCCGATGGCCAGCAGCCCCGCGCCGGCGTAGTCCAGGGCAATACCCTTGGCGCTGTTCCGCGGCAGGTGCAGCGCGCCGATGATGACGGCGAGCGCAATGACCCCGATGGGCAGGTTGATGTAGAACACCCACCGCCAGGACCAGGAGTCCGTCAGGTATCCGCCCAGCAGCGGTCCGCTGACCGATGCGATGCCGAAGGCAGCCCCAATCAGGCCCATGTACTTGCCGCGCTCGCGGGCGGGCACAATGTCGCCGATGATGGCCTGCGCACCGATGATCAGCCCGCCGCCGCCCACACCCTGGATGGCCCGGTAGGTGATCAGTTCGGCCATGCTGTGCGACTGCCCGGACAGCGCTGAGCCCGCCAGGAAAACCACAATGGCGAAAATGAAAATGTTCTTGCGTCCCAGCAGGTCACCGAGCTTGCCGTAGATGGGCAGCCCGATGGTGGAGGTCAGCAGGTAAGCGGTGATCACCCAGGACAGGTGGTCCAGCCCGTGCAGGTCCCCCACAATGGTGGGCAGTGCCGTGGAAACGATGGTCTGGTCCAGGGCAGCGAGCAGCACCGCGAGCATCAGGCCCGTGAAAATGACGGCAATGCGGCGCCCGGAATGTTCAGGGGACGGCTGCCGGCCGGAGTGCGGGTCCGGGGCGCCCGCGCCTGCGGCCGTTGCGCCGCCCGGGTCTGCCGGGGCTGCACCCGCCGGAGCCGTTCCCGGAGGGGCGGCGTCCGGAGCCGTTCCCGGAGCGGCCAGCGTCGCACTGGAGTGGGCCGCCAGCGATACGGTGCTGACCGGGGCACCCATGGCGCCGGTCATGCCCGCGGCGGGGTGGGCTGCTGCTGTTCCGCGGGCGGTAAACCTCTCTGCCATGCGCATCTCCTTGGAAATCTCCGCCGGATGGTGGCAGTCCGGGTTGCCCTTTCCATTCGACTCCCGCCGTCCTGCCAAGTCAACGGTTCGCGGGGGCCTCCGCCCGTGCGTCGCAGTTGCGGAGAGCGCGAAGTCGCCCGTGCAAGGCGCAGCTCTCCGGCTCCGACGTTGTTCCGCGCGTGCGACAAGCGCAAACTGGCCCAAACGCGGATCGGCCATGATGCCGACGCCGCACGGGTCCACGGTTTCTTTCGGGGTACGCCATGAACGCTACGATCAGTGTCATTTTCCGTGCCATACCGCTGCTGATGGGCGCCGTCTGCCTGACCTATGGCCTCTACATCCTGGCCGGACCTGACGATGCCAGTCACTTTGTCGCCGGACACGTCAACATCGGGCTGACCGCCATTTGTTATGCACTGTTCACTACGGCGGCCACCATTATCCGGCAGCTCATCAACCGCTACGGGCGCGTGTGGGGGATCATCCTGCCGCTCTCCGGTTACGTGGCGGCCGCCGCCGCCATCATCTGGGGCATCGTTCTGGCTAACCGGGACAACACCACGGCGAATCTCACGGCGGGCTTCGTGGTGATGGGTGTGGGGTTCGTTGCCGCGTGTGTCAGCACCGTGGCCGCTGCATCCACCAAATTCACGCTGATCCAGTCAGCAAAGTTGCTCGATCCCCTGGGCGGCCCGCCGGAGGGTGCCCACTCCCGCACCGTCGGCGCAGTCCTGATCGCCGTTCCGGCTGCCGCCGCCATCGCCGGTTTTTCCCTGGCAACGGGCTTACTGGTGCGCGGAGATCGGTCTCGGGCTGATCTGCTTCAGCATCCTGTCGAAGGTGCTGCTGCTCGCCCTCGTCTGGCGCCGCACGTTTGCCCTGGCCAACCGCATCCCGCTCAGGCCCATCGGAACAGCACTCACCTGCCTGTTCTTCGCCGCGTTCCTCTTTGAGGCCGCAGGCACTGACCCGGCGTTCCTTGTCCCCGCTCACGTGCTGGTTGGACTCGGAGCTGTCTGCTTTACGCTCTTCTCAATCGTGTCGATCCTCGAAGCGGGAACGTCGGAGTAGCAGAGGCCTCCAGGTGCGGGCGGGAGAGTCAGGCAAATTCCATTCCTTCTGCCGGGCGGGGCCGGGTGAGCCAGTACTGGGTACCGGCGGGATCCCGGGCAACAATGCCCTCGTCGATGAGGTAGCGGCGGATAGCGGCGGGGTCGGAGGTGTAGGCGGCCAGACGCTGTGTCAGGTCCTTCTCGGTAAGGACCGGCTGGAGCCCCGGCTCCGGCGGCACCGCGTGTTCGAAGACTTCGCCGGCAATCAACTGCAGCAGCTCGAGCCGGTCTGCCCGTTTGCGCGGGAAGGCCTCGATCCGGCCCCGGACCAGGAACCGGCGGGCCGAGGACTCCGGCGGCCGCACACCGGCTGCCAGCAGGTCCCGGAACACTGACGGTGCGGGTTTGGTCCGGTTTCCGTCCACCTGCAGCAGGCCTGCCTGCTGCAGCACCGCCAGCGACTTGGCTTCGTCCGCAGCGAGGTCCGCGGGGTCCAGCGGGGCGCCGTCGTCGGCTGCGAGGACGGCGCGCGCATACAAGCGCAGGCGGCGCGGGTCAGCGAGCGCGGCGGCCACGGGACGCCAGCGGTTGTCACCGGGTGCCGGAGTTGGCCGGCTCACGCGTTTGCCACGGTCGAGGTCATGCGGCCCAACCTACCGGATGTGTGCCGCGGACGGCGGCACCTAGCTGTTGCTGAAGGCGTCCAGCTTGCGCTGGGTTTCCGTTTGGTGCCGGACCTTGAGTTCGTAGTCGATGAAGGCTTCGATCATTGCCTTGTAGGTCCGTTCCACCACGTTGCAGTCGCTGTCCTGCTCCTCGGCGGCGTGCCGGACGTGGGCAATTACTTCTTCCATGCGCTTGGGTGAGCGGACGGCGGCGTCGCTGTCCTTCAGTCCCCCGGCGAGGCGTACCAGCCGCTCCCGGCGCCAGATCAGCGCAACGATTTCCTCGTCGATCTCGTCGATTGCTGCCCGGACATCGTCAAGCTGTCCCGAAACGGATTTCTGCTCAGCTGCTTCCATGCTTAAAGAATATCCAGCACCGGGACAACCGGTGTGCAATTGCCGCTGCGCGGCGGGCCCGGCACTGATTCGCGCCATAATCGGCATTCTTGACCTCTGGATGGGAGGATCAAGACGTGAACCCCCATGTATCCGTGGTGACCGTAGGCGTACGGGACCTCGAAGTGACTTACGCGTTCTATGTGTCCCGGCTGGGCTGGACTCCGCTGCAGTATGTTCCGGAAGAGGTGCTGTTTTTCCAGGTCAACCACGGCCTGGTGCTCTCCTTCTTCCGTGCCGACCACCTCGCGGCCGAAGCCGGGCCAATGGGTGACATCCGTGAGGCGCCCTTCACCCTGGGCCATAACCTGGACTCTCCCGCGGAAGTGGACGCGGTGCTGCACCAGGCCGCAGCTGCCGGCGGGACAATCACCGCCCCGGGTACGCAGATGAGCTGGGGCGGGTATTCCGGTTACTTCACCGACCCCGACGGCGTGCGCTGGGAGGCCTGCCACAACCCCGGGCTATCCGTGGACGACGACGGCCGGGTCACCTTGGTGACCCAGAATCCTGCGGTCCTGGACCGGGAAACCCTCGATCCCGCCGGACCGGACCCGGACCCGGAGGCGGCGGTCGAGGCTGCCTTGGAGGCGTCCGCAGCGAACGGGCCGCGGGGCTAGAAGAGTACGTCCTCGCGTGCCGCGGCCGGGTCCGGCTGCAGCAGGTACGCGCCGTCGTTGCGGACATTCCCCACACCGTGGTGTGCCTTGCGCAGGTGCCAGTCCGACGCCGCCGCATACGCCTGACCGGTTGCCGCAGCCAGCAGCGCGGCGGTGTCCGTCCCGGCGAGCGCTGCAGGGTCGAGCCAGGCGGTCATTGCCTCCGGAGACAGGGGCAGCGGCAGCCGGTCATGCAGGCCCGCGAGTTCCCGCAGCACCGGTTCGGCACTGTCCGCCGGCGGTGCGGCGACGGTCAGGATGGAGGTCGAGAGCAGCCACCTGTCCGGATCCCCCGGGTCCTTCGCCGGATCCCGCCACCATTCATAGAGCCCGGCGAAATAAATGGGCCGGCCGTCGGTCCGGGAAACGTAAAACGGTTGCCGGACCTTGCCGGGACCGGCCATCCACTCGTAGTAGCCGTCCACGGGAACGGCGCAGCGCCGGGCGGCGACGGCGTCACGGAACGTCGGCTTCTCCAGCACCGTTTCGCTGCGCGCGTTGAACGCCCGCACCCCCACCGAGGCATCCTTCGCCCAGCCCGGCACCAGGCCCCACCGGGCCACGTGCACCTGCCGGGCCCGCCGCCCGTCCACCAGGCGTTCGAGCACTACCGGGACGTCCGACGTCGGCGCCACGTTCCAGGAGGCGCGCAGCTCAAGGTTGGCATCCGCCTCTGCTTCTGCTTCGGCCACCAGGTCCGCAGCGGCCCGGGCCATCACGTATCGTCCGCACATGCTTCCAGTGTGCCAGCGGGAATGCCGCCGGCCGGAATACTGTTGACGCTCGCGACTACTGTTAAAGACAGGCAACCAGTTAAATCGATCGACAAAAGGAGCACCGCCGTGGCCGCCACAGCCGAAGCCTTCACCCCGGAAACCGGGACCATCACCATGTTCTCCACCAGCTGGTGCGGCTACTGCCGCCGGCTGAAGTCGCAGCTGGACCGCGAGGGCATCGGCTACACCGAGGTCAACATTGAAGACGTGGAAGGCACCGCTGACCTGGTTGAGGCGCTGAACGGCGGCAACCAGACGGTTCCCACCGTGATCTTCCCGGACGGCTCCTCCGCCACCAACCCCTCCGCTTCCGAGGTCAAGTCCCGGCTCGGACTCTAGCGCCGCGCCTCCGCGGCCGGCCCGGATCTCCGGGCCAGCCGCGAGGGCCACCAGATCCGGTCTCCGATGTCGTAGGACAGCGCCGGGACCAGCAGCGAGCGCACTACCAAGGTGTCCAGCAGCACGCCAAAGGCGACAATGAAGGCCAGCTGCGCCAGGAAAAGCACCGGGATAACGCCCAGGGCGGCGAAGGTTGCCGCCAGCACAATGCCCGCACTGGTAATGACGCTGCCGGTGATCATGAGCCCGCGGACCACTCCCTCCCGCGTGCCGTGCCCAATGCTTTCCTCACGCACCCGGGTCATCAGGAAG
Source organism: Arthrobacter sp. zg-Y1143 (assembly GCF_030125565.1). Lineage (NCBI taxonomy): Bacteria > Bacillati > Actinomycetota > Actinomycetes > Micrococcales > Micrococcaceae > Arthrobacter > Arthrobacter sp. zg-Y1143. The sequence goes on from NZ_JASKLW010000006.1 coordinate 285,874, forward strand.
ATGTTGTAGTCCACACCCAGGGCCACCAGGAAAATAAAGCCGAACAGCGGGACGGCCGGATCCGCGCCCGGGAAGCGGAACACATGGTTGAAGACCAGGGCGGAAACGCCCATGGTGGCCCCGAAGGACAGCAGCACCGTCAGGATCAGCAGGAACGGGGCCAGCAGAGCCCGCAGCAGCAGCATCAGCAGGAACAGGATCACCACCAGCACTACCGGAATGATGAGGTCCCGGTCATGGGCGGCTGCAGCATTGGTGTCGATGGTCGTAGCCGTTACCCCGCCGATCAGCACGTCCCCGATCCCGGCCACATTCCCGCGCATGGCGCTAACCGTTTGCTCGGCGGCGTCCGATTCGGCTGCCTCCTTGAGCGTGGCCTCCAGCAGCACTTTTCCCTCCACCACCTTCGGCGTACCCGAAGTTCCCGGTATGGGTGAGGCCTGCACGCCGTCGGCCGTCACTGGCAGCGTTCCCTCCGGTGTGCCGGTTGCATCCACCACCAGCGCGTCAACACCGGGAGTGGACAGGACCGCCCGGGCAACGGTGCCCAGTTCACTTTCCGGGGCCACAATCAGCGCCGGACTGCCCGAGCCGGAGGGGAAATGCTCCCCCAAAACCTGCTGCCCCTCCTTGGCGGAAGTCTCCCCCAGCACAAAGTCGCTTTGCGGCACTCCGGAGGCGCGCAGCTGCAGCAGGCACGCGCACGCCACCAGCAGCACGACGGCGGGAACCACCCACAGCCGGCGCGGGTGCGCCTTGATACTCCTTGCCACCCGGGGCCAGAACCCCTTGCCTGCGTTGCCGTCCCGGTCCGGATGCGGGGAGCCGAAAGCGGGCCGGCGCGGCCAGAACGCCGCCCGGCCGGTCAGCATCAACAGCGCCGGCAGCAGCGTCATCGCGGCCAGGAAAGAAAATCCGATGCCAATGGCTGCCACCGGGCCCAGCGCCTTGTTGGAATTGAGGTCGCTGAGCAACAGGCACAGCAGCCCGGCCACCACGGTGGCGGCGGAGGCAAGCACCGGCTCGATCGTTCCCTTGAGGGCTGCCTTGGTGGCATCCCAGCGCCCCTCGTGGTCCCGCAGGGATTCCCGGTACCGGGAAACATAGAGCAGCGAATAATCGGTTGCTGCGCCGATGCCCAGGATGAACAGGATCCCCTGCACCTGGCCGTTCAGTGTCAGCGCTCCGGCCTTGGCCAGGTAAAAGACCACCAGGATGGCCGCCGACAGGGCGAGGATGGACGTCAGGAGCACCAGGAACGGCAGCAGCGGTGACCGGTAGACCACCACCAGGATCACCAGCACGGCCAGTGCCGCCACCAGCACCAGCGAGGTATCGATGCCGCCGAAGGCCTCGGTGATGTCCGCCAGCTGTCCGGCCGGGCCGGTGACGTAGCTGTCCAGGCCCGAGGGGATGCCGTCGCCGGCAACCCCGCCCAGATCCTCCACCGTGGTCGCGGCGGCATCATTGTCCTGCACCGGCACAAAGATTTCCGCCGCCTTGCCGTCAGTGGAGAACTGCGGCGGGGATACCTGTCCCGCCACGCCGCTGACCCCCGAAAGCGCGGAGGCCCGGCCGGTGACGAAGGTCCGGTCCGCCTCGGTCAGGCCGTCATTGTTCACATAAACGACGACGGCGGGAATGGCATCGCTGTCCGTGAACTTCTCCTGCAGCGCGGCCACCTGCGTGGATGCCGAGCTGGCGGGCAGATACGAGGTCTGGTTGTTGTCCGCCACTTCGCTGATTTTGCCGAAGTACGGGCCGCCAATCCCGCCCACCGCCAGCCAGGCCAGCACCAGCAGCACCGGCAGCAGGAAGATGAGCCGGCCGGTCCGGCTCCCCGTCCCGGAACGCTTCTTCGGACCTTCGGGGGACGCGGGTACGCTGCTGCCGGACGCTGAGGCGTTCATGGGCCGTCCTTGGGGGGGTAGGCGGTTCCGCCGGCGCGATGCCGCGCTCGCTGCGGACCTTTTCCGCCTCCCATCGTAGGGCGGGATCGGCGCCGGCGGCAGGCCCAGGCACGGTTGCGCCGGAAGCGGAAGGGTAATTCCCGGCTTCGCTCCCGGCCGAAACGCTTCATAGGATGGAAGGCGGGACGCCGGACATCGGCGCCCCGCCCGAACATCGCAGGAGGCAGCACCCCATGGTCCATAAGGTTCAGGCCGTAGTCGTCAAGGAAAAGAACGCACCCGTTTCGCTGGAAACCATCCTGGTTCCGGATCCGGGGCCCGGAGAGGCCCTGGTAGACATCCTCACGTGCGGCGTCTGCCACACCGACCTGCATTACAAGCAGGGCGCCATCAATGATGACTATCCGTTCCTGCTCGGCCACGAAGCCACCGGCGTGGTCTCCGCCGTCGGCCCCGGCGTCACCGAAGTGGCTCCCGGCGACCGCGTGGTGCTGAACTGGCGCGCGGTGTGCGGCGAATGCCGCGCCTGCCGCAAGGGCGAGCCGCAGTACTGCTTCAACACCGCCAACGCCACCCAGAAGATGACCCTTGAGGACGGCACCGAACTGACGCCGGCCCTGGGCATCGGCGCATTCGCTGAAAAGACGCTCGTGGCTGCCGGCCAGTGCACCAAGGTGGACGACGACGTCGATCCCGCCGCAGTGGGCCTGCTCGGCTGCGGCGTGATGGCCGGCATCGGTGCAGCCATTAACACCGGCGCCGTGCAGCGCGGCGAATCCGTCGCCGTGATCGGCTGCGGCGGCGTGGGCATTGCCGCTGTTGCCGGTGCCAAGCTGGCCGGCGCCACCACCATCATCGCGGTGGACATCGACTCCGCCAAGATCGAGCTGGCCAAGGCCCAGGGTGCCACCCACGGGATCAACTCCAAGGAGCAGGACCCGGTCGAGGCCATCCGCGCCCTCACCGGCGGCTTCGGTGCCGACGTCGTGATTGACGCCGTGGGCCGCCCGGAAACCTATCGGCAGGCCTTCTACTCCCGCGACCTCGCCGGCCGGGTAGTGCTGGTGGGCGTACCGAACCCGGATATGAAGATCGAACTGCCGCTGGCTGACGTCTTCGGCCACGGCGGGTCCCTGAAGTCCTCCTGGTACGGCGACTGCCTGCCGTCCCGGGACTTCCCCATGCTGGTGGAGCAGTACAAGCTCGGCCGGCTGGACCTGGATGCGTTCGTCACCGAGCGCATCGGCCTGGGCGACATCGAAGAAGCCTTCACCAAGATGCACGACGGCAAGGTCCTGCGCTCGGTGGTGGAACTGTGACGTTCCGCATCGACAACGTCGTCACCTCGGGGACCTTCTCGCTGGACGGCGGCACTTGGGACGTGGACAACAACGTCTGGATTGTCGGGGACGACGCCGAGGTGATCGTGATCGACCCGGCGCACAACATCGACGCCGTCGCCGAGGCCGTCGGGGACCGCGAAGTGATGGCCATCCTGCTCACGCACGGCCATGATGACCACATCCGCGCCGTCGAGCAGGCCCGGGACCGTTTCAGCGCCCCCGTGTTCCTGCACGCGGCAGACCGGATGCTCTGGGACGCAGTGTTCCCGGACGAGGGACCGGACGACGAGATTGAGGACGGGGACACCTTCGAGGTGGCAGGCCACACCCTGCGTGCCCTGCACACCCCGGGGCACTCCCCCGGGTCGGTGTGCTTCTCGCTGGCTGCCGGTGAAGATGTTCCCGAACCGGTGGTGTTCAGCGGGGACACGCTCTTCAACGGAGGGCCCGGTGCCACCGGCCGCTCCTACAGCGATTTCCCCACCATCATCGAGTCCATCAAGGAACGCCTGCTGACCCTGCCGGCCGAAACCAAGGTGCTGACCGGGCACGGGGATGCAACGTCCATCGCCGCCGAAGGCCCGCACCTGGACGAGTGGATCGCCCGGGGGCACTAAGACAGACCCCTGAGTGCGCCAGGGAAAACCCTGCGCCAAGGAAAAGGGCATGCCCCGGCTGGAAGGCCGGGCATGCCCTTTTTCGCGTGTCCGGCCTCGCCGGGCATGCCCCGGAATTATTCGGCGGCCTAACGGGTTCCCTCCACCATGACTGCACGGCGGCAGGGACACCTTCCGCTGGAACCCATATCCACGACACTTAGCAGGGAGCACAACATGAGCAAGGTCTGGTTCATCACGGGAACATCGCGCGGCTTCGGCCGCGAATGGGCGGAAGCGGCCCTGGAACGCGGAGATTCCGTTGCCGCCACCGCCCGCAGCACGGACAGCCTCACCGCACTGGTGGACACCTACGGTGACCGGGTGCTGCCCCTCTCGCTCGACGTCACGGACCGCGCCGCGGTCTTCGCCGCCGTCCAGCGTGCACAGGAGCACTTCGGCCGGCTCGACGTCGTCATCAACAATGCCGGGTACGGGCAGTTCGGCATGGTCGAGGAACTTTCCGAGGCCGAAGCTCGCGATCAGATCGAGACCAATCTGTTCGGAGCGCTTTGGGTGACCCAGGCCGCCCTGCCGTACCTGCGTGAGCAGGGCAGCGGCCACATCATCCAGGTCTCCTCCATCGGCGGCATTTCCGCCTTCCCGTCCGTGGGCATTTACCACGCCTCGAAGTGGGCCCTGGAAGGACTGAGCCAGGCGCTGGCGCAGGAGGTTGCCGGCTTCGGGATCAAGGTCACCCTGATCGAGCCCGGCGGGTTCTCCACCGACTGGGGCGGCAGCTCCGCGAAGCATGCGCAGCCCATTGCCGCCTACGACGTCGTCCGGGAGCAGGCTGCGAACCGCCCCAGCCGCCGGGGGACGCCCGGTGATCCGCGTGCCACCCGCGGGCCGATCCTCAAGATCGTCGACGCCGAGAACCCGCCCCTGCGGGCGTTCTTCGGCGAGGGCCCGTTGGCCATCGCCAAGGCCGACTATGAGTCCCGGCTGGCGTCCTGGGAAGAGTGGCAGCCGGTGGCACTCGAAGCCCACGGTGGCAGCAACTAGCGGGATTCCGCTGGCGGAAGGCCGGTCCCTCGGGGCCGGCCTTCCGGCGTGGGCGACTGCTGGGTGGATCCTCGGTTGAGTCGCGAAGTTTTAGGTGTAGCTCAGCGGAAGCCGCCAACCTGTCTCTCGACCGGAACGGTGCCCTCCACGACGACGTCGCCGGTGTGCGCGGTGGTGACGGTTTCAATCAGGACGATCTCGACCTCCTCGTCCGCGATCGGATTGTGCTGAACCCCGCGGGGAACGACGTAGAACTGGCCAGGCGTGAGTACGACCTCCTCAGCATCGGAAGTCACCCCGTATTAGGGTCAGGGCATGGGAGATCACTGGGAACAGCTGCTGGATCTGTCGGTGGATGGGGCCGGCGCGGAAGATCGCCTGCAGGAAGTCCGAAACTGGCTAAGCCAACGGCTGGACCAAGGCGGACCCGGACGCCTGCTGATGTCAGTCTTCTCCCGGATAAGTGACTGGGACCAGGGCGGGACCGAACCGCTCCTCACCTGCACGGGATGCTCCTGGACTGCTCTGCTCGGAGACTGGAAGATTTCCTCATGCATGGCCGTGGCACACCTCGCAGTCATCATTGACCACACCTGGTCGAATCTCGCCGACCCGCTGATGGAGGCACTGCGGACGGATCTCGGCGGTCGCTGGGCCTATGTCCACCGCCACCTTTAGCACCACCGGGTCGAGGCCGCGGACTCTTCGCGGGCGGTACGGGCACACCCGCTTCACTTAGCCCCTATGGCGAGGTTTTGATGGGCGAGGCGGCGGATCGCTGCGAGAACAGGTTCATACAGCGCGGTACCCAGGACGGCGTACTGAACAGCTGCATCCGGGTCGGCTGTCGGCATCGCTTCTATTTCAGCGCGCGCGATCGCCATGAGATGGTCGCCGTAAAGCCGTAACCTCTCCGTGTCGGCCGGCATTCCGACCTCCTCGACAGCACGGAGCGCGCTTTCGAGCTGCGCGAAGGCAGCCATCCGATCATCCGAGGCGTTGTAGGCACTCCCCAGCGAAGCGAGGGCTGCTTCAGCGCGCGGGCAACTGCGGTCGGGGCCGTCTTCGCCCGGCAGGTAGCCCGCGAGAGCGTCGATGGCCGTCCCCAGCATCTCGTAGACACTGCCTTCAGGGTGATCGATCACGTCGAGAATCTTCTTCACCCGGTTCAGGGGCAAGCCGGCCACGACCGTGAGTGAGCGGATCAGCCGCAACCGCTCCAGGTGATTCTCATCGTAGTCGGCACGGGTTGCACTGGTTGCACGCCCGGCAGGGAGCAGGCCCTCCCGAATGTAGTACTTGACCGTCGCCAACGGTACGTCGGCCTGCTGGACCAGTTGGGATATCTGCATCTTGCCTCCATTGGATAGTTGGACTATCGTACACATTAGATAGTCAACTATCCAATCCCGAGATTCCTCCGGCGACATGGTCCTCCACCGTCCGGCGCAGCATGAACCACCTCGAATATCCCATCACAACGGAAGGCAATACCATGTCGACACCGAATGAATCGTACGAGCTTGCCCGGCGGCACGTCATCGCGAAGACGGTCTACAAGGGAGTGGTCGGCCTCTGGCTGCTGCTCGCAGTATTTCAGGTCGCGATCTGGTACTTCACGACGCCGGGTGGCTACTTCTGGCCGATCTGGCCCATTCTGGGGACTCTCATCGCCGCGGTCGTCGCGGGGATCCCCACCTACTCACGCCGTCCGGCCATATCGGATAGCCGTATCGAGGCCGAATTGGCCCGGATGCGGCGAAACAACTAACCCACACGCCGCCTTTTGTCGTCTTGCTCCCGGCGCTGTCCCCCAACCTCGCACTTCTCCGCACCGCCGCCGGCGGTGCTCCGCACCGGCACGCGGAGAACCACCCCTGCGGGCGTTCTTCGGCGAGGGACCGTTGGCCATAGCAACTAGCGGGATCCCGCTGCGGGAAGGCCGGTCCCCTCGGGGCCGGCCTTCCGGCGTCGCCGGAACATCCCGATCCGCAGCCCCTTGAATCGGGTTTCCTCCCGCAAGACACTGGGCACATGGCACTGCAAATAAGCCCCTCCATGTGGAAACTCCTGCCCGAGCTGCGGTACGAGCCGACTCCGCGGCGCATCCGGGCACAGCTCGGGGACAACACGGTTGTGGATTCCACCAGTGCGGTGCTGGCGTACGAGCCGCGGCGGGTCACGCCGCTGTACGCCGTCCCGGCGCGGGACATTGCTGCGGAGCTGATCCCCGCTGATCCCCCCGGCCGGGATCCGCTCGCTGATGTGCCGCCGGAGGCACTAATGGATCCCCGCTACCCCTTCGCCGCGCACACGGCACCGGGGCAGCGACTGGACCTGCATGCCGGATCCCATGTCCTGCCGGGCGCGGGTTTCCGTCCGGACGATCCGGACCTTGGCGGCTACGTTCTGCTGGACTTTGACGCGTTCGACCGCTGGATGGAAGAGGACCAGGAGATCAAAGGCCACCCGCGCGATCCCTTCCACCGGGTGGATGCCCGGCAGTCCTCACGGAACGTGCGGGTGCACTTGGGTGGGCAGCTCCTGGCCGAAACCCGCGAACCGGTTTTCGTGTACGAGACCATGCTGCCGGTCCGCACCTATTTCCCGCGCGGCGACGTCGACTGGGACGCCCTGCATCCGTCCCTCAAGCAGTCGGTCTGCCCTTACAAAGGCACCGCTTCCTACTGGTCCGTCACCGACCGGCCCGAAGGCACTGACCTGGCGTGGTCCTATGAGGCTGTACTGCCCGATTCGGCCCAACTGAAGGACCTGGTTAGCCTCTTTGATGAACGCACCGACGTGTACGTGGATGACGCCAAACAGGACATCAACTCACTGTTCCGGTTCTGAGATGCGCGCTCCTGCCCCTAATTGCCGATCATGTTTTTAGGCCATGGTTCACCCATGAACGGGCCCCCACCCACGACCACATCACCGCAATCAGTCCGAGCCAGTGGCGCAAAGCCGAGTTCAACCCCATCGCGAAAAAGATCGCGTTGCTGATCGAGTGGGTGCCTGGCGAGATCAACCCAGTCTCGGGAGATAAGCAGCCCAGAAACCCCGGGCAAGTCCTTCTGCCAGACGAACCAATCTATGTCTTCGTGGTCACGAGTCACCTGGCCGAGGTAAAAGTCCATCGCCCAACCTCCACGCAACCAGATCTCGATCCCCAATGTTTTTGCTGCGTGTAGAACCTCCGTGATGGCAGAAAGCTGTGCTTGAACAAGTTCATTCATGCCGAGCACTCTAGCCAGTCAGGGCAGCACGTCCAGATGGAAGGCGAGGGGCGGGCCGTATGCAATGGGCATCGACCCCGCGGGCTCCGCATCCATGGTTGTGATGGCTCAATGGCGGTGGCAATTCCGGCACGCCAGATGCTCGTCCGTGGTCTAGTCGAGGGTTGTAGCGCATTCCCTGTCGTCCGGGTCGGCGCTGATGTCGAGGAGGACGCCAAGCCGGCGGTGAGCTGCCTGGAGCTCGAAAATATCAGCGGCGAGACGCGCGCGCTCGGCCTCCAAACGGGCTACCAGGTCGAGTTCAAGGTATTTGGCATCGATCGCGGGCAGAAGCCGGACGAGGAGGCGGCTGCTCAGGCCGGCTGTGAAAAGCAGTTGGATGAGCTGGACCCGCGCTAGCGAGGCTTCAGTGTAGATCCGGTGCCCGGCCGTGGTCCTGGCCGGTGTGAGAAGACCCTGTTCCTCGTAGTAGCGCAGTGCCCGTGTGCTGACTCCTGCCCGTCTTGCCAGCTCTCCGATTCTCATCCTCAAAAGCTCCCAGTCACTAGTTCGATGTTGGCGATTTGCACTTCACGTCGACGTGAACTTCTAACGTAGCGCTAGCGGGCGAACGAGCCCTCATCAACGAGCAGAAGGAAGAGCTATGCACATCAATGGGGCTACAGCCCTCGTGACCGGAGCGAATCGTGGCATTGGAAAGAGTTTCGTGGATCAGCTCCTCAAAGGCGGAGCCCGGAAGGTGTACGCCACGGCCCGTGACGTGGAGACGATCGACATCCGTGATTCCCGAGTCATACCGCTGCGCCTTGATCTATTGGATGAGGTGTCGATTAAGGAAGCTGCTGTCGGCGCATCGGACGTGGATCTGTTGATCAACAATGCCGGCATCACAACGGGCGCTGACCTTCTGACCTCACCCATGGGTGAGATAAGGGCGGACCTGGAAACGCACTTGTTTGGAACTCTGCGGGTTATTCGAGCATTCGCACCCGTGATCGAGGCTCAGGGGACAGGGGCGATAGTGAATGTCCTGTCCGTCCTGTCCTGGGTTGCGACCACTGAGGGGTCCGGGTCCTACTCTGTGGCTAAAGCTGCGGAGTGGAACATGACTAATGGGGTGCGCGTGGAACTGACCGGCCGGAACATCCTCGTGCAGGGTGTGCACCTTGCAGGAGCTGATACGGACATGATGGCCGGCGTCGACGGCCCCAAGATCGATCCGGCAAACGTGGCCAAAGGAAGCCTCGCCGGGGTCGAGGCCGGGGCAATCGAAGTCCTCGTCGATGAACCGAGTCGTTTCGTCAAGGCCTCCCTCTCGGGAGACCCTGCCCGCCTCTACGGGTGAAAACCCCTCATCCCGAGCCCCGCAAGGAATCCCTTGCGGGACAGTCCGATCTTGCAAGCCCGGATGATGACGGAGATCTTCTATCGTCGGTGGGGTCGATTCGTCGTACGCGCGTCTTGGGGCCGATGATGGCCCCAAGACTTCTCTCCACGGAATCGATGTCGCCGCTGAGCTCCGGCAGGTCCACTCTCATTGGACCCCACGGGTCATTGGGCGCGTGAACGATCAGTACGTGAAGGTCGCGAAGCTGCTCGGTGAGCTGGTCTGGCACGCCCATGACGCGGAGGATGAAATGTTCCTCGTCGTCTCAGGTCGGTTACGCATCCAGCTGCCCGATGCTGAGGAGGTCGTACTCATGCCTGGCCAGTTCTACGTCGTTCCCCGCGGGGTGCAGCACAATCCGATCGCGGACGAGGAGGTTGAGATTGTCCTGATTGAAACCGTCACTACCGCGCACACCGGCGGCGTCGTCGTGGAGGGCACCGTTCCGGTCGAGAGGCAGGTTGGCGGCTTCCGCTGACCTACACCTAAAACTTCGCGACTCTACGTATGTAATAAGCCGTTCCTCAGGTGGTACGTCTACAGCGTGCTTTCTCTCAAGGCCCGACTGTAGATAGCTGTGTTGTTTCTGGTGTCCGCAGATACGACTAGGGTGCTGGTGGCTGAGGCGATGGGCAACCAAACCCTCTGCGTACCGCCTACGCAGACACTACTTCACGGGTCTCGTCATCACGCTGGCCGTGCGGCGCGGACGTCGCTGCGGATGCCCGGGCATGGGCGGTGAGCGTGAGGACGACGCCGACGGCGGTCCATCCGATGAGGATCCACCACTGCGGGGCGAGGTTCGCATGGGGGAAATAGCTCAGGGATCGAACGAGCCAGTTCGACGCTCCCGGAACGAAGAACTGCCCGATCTGGCCCCAAGGCTCCGCTAGGAATTGCCACGGTGTCGCCGCAGAGGAGATCGGGTTCCCGATGAACATAGTGAGTACCGCACCGACGCCGATACCCTTGGCCCCAAGCAGCGATTTGCAGCCCACGATGAACGAAGCGGTTGCGAGAACCGACAGTCCCATCGCGGCGGCATTGATCCAAAAATGCCCCTGGAGGTATTCGAACCACGGCTGCAGGACAAGGGTGAGGCCGAGACCCGCTGCGACGGCGAATCCGGCAAGGGCGGCCAGCCTTCGGGCGGCTCCGGCAACCAACAGCGAGATTACGACGCCGCCAATCATGCCGCCCATCGTCATTGGGAATGAGGCAGCGGCCAGCCCGCTGCCGGACGGGTCGGAATCAGAGAGCGGCACGACCGGAGTGACGGTGACCGTGGCTGCTGCGGGATCGCCCCCGGTGGCAAGAGCCTGCTGGGTCCGCTGGGCCTGCAATTGAGCAGCGGCACCGTTCAGCAACTGGGTGGCTGCGGCACTGGCGGCAGGGGCAGTCAGCACCTCGGGCGCCGTCGTGCCCTCTCCCAGGATGATGGCGCCGTAGGATTCGCGGGATTCGATCTGCAGTACAGCTTCATCGCGGTCCGCTGCATCCACAAAATCGAATGTCTCGGGCGACTGTGCGCCGATGATGTCCTGGACAGCAGTCACTGCCGCGGCCGGGCCGGCGATGCTGACGGGCAGGTGCTGCGCCGTCGTGACCTTCGAAGGCCAGAGGAATGCCAAGACCACGAGCAGGGCAATAAGTGAGCCGGCGACACCGAGGCCGGCAGCCTTGGACCACTTGGTGGGAGGGGAATGGAGCTGGGTAGACATGGGAATCTCCAGAGTCAAAAAGAACAACCATACTGTTTGCATCCCAGCGTAACAGAACGGGTATTCTGTTTGGATGCCTCGTCTTACGGATTCCCGTCGCGCCGCCCGCCGCGAGCAGATCGCGGCCGCTGCCATGCGTTGTTTCATAGCCAACGGATTCAGTGAGACGTCGATGGCGGAGATCATCAAGGAGTCGGGGCTTTCCGCTGGCTCGATCTACTCCCACTACGACAGCAAGGCCGACCTGATGCGGAGCGTTGCCGCAGAATTGTTGGAGGAGCGGACCGCCGGTCTGGGCGCTGCAGCCACCCCCGGCGATGTGGTGCGAACCATCCTTGCCTCCATCGATCGCGAACGCGCAAGGCTTCTGCTTCAGGTGTGGGCCGAGGCTGCACGGGATCCGGAAACGGCCTCCATGGTGCAGGACCAGCTGCGGGCCATTCAATCGGCGGCTGAAGCGAGCCTCCTGGATTGGGTGCGTGCTCACACCACTCCTGCCGAGCAGGATGTTGGGGAGGCCGCCACTGCGGCTGCCCATGCTGTCCTGTCTGCGGCCCAAGGCTACGTGGTCCGGATCGCCCTCGATCCAGGACTCGACCCCGGCGTGCTCATTTCCTCTATCGCCGCCATGGTCGACCGGTAGGAGCTGAATCAAGGCATTCCGGGTTCTAGAACCACTTCAGCCGGATGTTCGAGATGACTGCATGGACGAGGATTTGGCCGACACCCATGAACACATGGCGGATTTGCCAGCACACTAGCTGTAGGGATGGCTAGAGAACGGGGAGGCTATGAGCGCGGAGTTAGTCATCAGTGTTCAGGGGCTGGAAAAGTCTTTCGGGAGATTCCAGGCTCTGAACGGGCTGAACCTCCAGGTTGAGCGTGGGCAGGTGCACGGTTTTCTGGGGCCAAACGGCGCCGGGAAGTCAACAACTATCCGTGTGCTCTTGGGGCTGTTGAAGGCCGACGCCGGAGACCTGCATGTCCTGGGTAAGGATCCGTGGCGGGAGGCCGTGCCGCTGCATCGGCGGCTTGCCTATGTACCGGGCGATGTCGCGTTATGGCCGGGCATGACCGGCGGCGAAGCCATCGACCTGCTGGGATCGCTCCGCGGCGGGCTGGACGAGGGGCGGCGGGCGGAACTGATCCAGCGGTTTGAGCTGGATCCCGCGAAGCGGGGCCGGCAGTACTCCAAGGGGAACCGGCAAAAGGTAGCCATCGTCGCCGCCCTGGCCTCCGACGTCGAGCTCCTAATCCTCGACGAGCCAACCAGCGGCCTGGACCCGCTGATGGAGAACGTCTTCCAGGAAGTGATCGGTGAGGCAAAGCAACGCGGCACCACGGTGCTGCTCAGCAGCCATATCCTCGCCGAAGTCGAAACCCTCGCGGACCGGGTGAGCATTATCCGGGACGGACGGATCGTGGAGGAAGGCACGCTGGCCCAGCTTCGCGGGCATACCACCGCCGCCGTCCGCGCCACTCTGGAACGTGACCCACAGCCCGGCCAGCTGACCGCATTCGGGGACGTGCACCTGGACGGCGGCAAACTCACGGCCGTGGTGGAGTCCGCACGGGTGGGTGAGGCAATGGCAGCACTCACCCCGTTCGGCATCACATCGCTGACCGTTGAACCGCCCTCGCTGGAGAGCCTCTTCCTGCGGCTGTACGACGATGACACCCCCTCCACACGGGCGCGCCCATGAGTAACGCCCTGACGGGTACCGGACCCCTGCTGCGCGCTACTGTCCGGTTCGACGGACGTAGCTTTGTACCGTGGATCCTGATCGCGACGGCGCTCTCTGCGTCCTCCGTGCTCGTCTACCCATGGGTCTTTCCCACCCAGCAGGACCGCCTCGGGCTAGCCCTTGCCATTGGCTCCAACCCGGCACTGGGCCTGATCTTCGGGCCGGCCTATGATCTGAGCACCGACGACGGTTTCAACGCTTGGCGCAGCCTCGCCCTGGGCGGATTCCTCGCCGCACTCGGATCGATTTTCACCGTCACCCGGTCCAGCCGGGGTCAGGAGGACTCCGGACAGGCGGAGCTTCTGGCATCCGGTGTACTGGGCCGGAACAGCCGTCTGCTGGCGGGAGTGAGCCTGGCCCTGATCGGCTCGGTGGCTCTGGGAGGCGTCGCCGGAGTCGTCACTTCCTGGTGCGGCGGCAGCTGGAATGCGTCCCTGCTGCTGGGAGCAACGTTCACTGCCACCGGTTGGATGTTCGCTGCGGTCGCCGCTGTGACGGCGCAGCTAGGATCCGATGCGCGGACGGCCAACTCGCTGGCTGTGGGTACCTTCGGCGCGCTGTTCCTGCTGCGCGGCTTCCTGTATTCGGTGGAGGCACCGGACTGGACGTCCTGGATAAATCCGTTGAGTTGGATGACGGAAACCCGGCCGGCCAGCGGCAACCACTGGTGGCCGCTGCTCCCCGCAATGGCCGTTACTCTGGTCCTGCTCGGTATAGCCTTCCTGCTGCAGTCCCGGCGCGACTTCGGGCAGGGGGCCATCGTCCCCGGACCGGGCCCCGCCCGGGGCAGGGGTGGGACTCCGTGGAGCCTGGCGGTCCGGCTGAACCGCGCCCCGCTCCTGACATGGACCGTTGCATTCATGGTTATCGGGGTGGTCTTCGGGTTTTTTGCCCGCTCCTTGAAGGACATCCTGAGCGGTGACAGCGCAGCCGCCTCGGTTCTCGCCTCCGGTGCCGCCACGCCGGATGCTCTCGCGCCGGCCTTCCTGACGACGATCCTGAGTCTGGTCGGTATTCTCGCCGCCATTCCGGGCGTGCAGATCGTGCAGAAGGTGCGGACCGAGGAGCTGGCGGGCAGGCTGGAGCCGGTTCTGGCCGCCGCCGTTCCGCGCTCCCGTTACTTCACGGCGAACGTCATCCTCGCATTGGCCGCACCAACCATCTACCTGCTCCTGGCCGGAGCCATCATCGCGGTGCTGGCCTCCGGAGAACTGGGCATCGACGCCGGCAGGGTTCTGCTGCAGGCCGTGGTGACGGTTCCGGCCGTGTGCACGGCCACCTCCGTATCCGCAGCGGTCGTCGGCGCCCGCCCCCGGCTGGTGATCGCGTCTTGGGCGGGCGTGTTCATTTCCTTTGCGCTCACGTTGCTGGGCCCGACGTTCAGGCTCTGGGACTGGGTGCTTGCTATCAGTCCGTTCTGGCACGTTCCCAACGTTTCCGTCGACGAGGCCGGGTGGGCCGGGTTGGCAGGAATCTCCGCCGTCACCGCTGTGTTCCTACTGATCGGTTTCGCTGGTTTTCGCCGTCGGGACCTCGATGGGTAGGCATTCGTGTCAGCGGCGGAGGAAGGTCAGCCGTTGCTGTCGGCGATCTGGATGAGGTTGCCCACCGTGTCCGAGAACACCGCCGTCGTCATTGGTCCCATCTGAGTCGGCGGCTGCGTGAACTCCACGCCGAGGTTCAGCAGGCGCTCATATTCATCCTGCACGCTGTCCACGGCGAAGGACGTGAACGGAATCCCGTCCGCCACCAGCGCCTGGGTGAACGGAGCGACGGCGGGATGCCCGGCCGGTTCCAGCAGCAACTCCACGCCGCCCTCCTCCCCCGGCACGCCCACCGTCAGCCAGCGTGCCCCGCCCGCCGGCACATCCTGCCGCGGCTCGAATCCCAGCACGCGCGTGTAAAAATCCAGTGCCTTGTCCTGGTCGTCCACAAAAATACTCGTCACCACAATCCTCATGGCTGATCCCCTGTCTGCTCGGTGCCTCCGTACGGATCTGCCGTCGGCGCACCGCCAGTATCGGGGGCAGCCGGAAAATGCGGGAGGGTAGTGCCGCTGCGTCCGGCAGCGGCAGCTAGGCTGGATGGCCATGGAGCTCTTCAGCGCCGAAGGATACGAGTTCGCCCGCCAGGTGCTGCAGCGCGGCATCGCCGCCGTCTTCCTGATCGGGTTCCTCAACGCCGCCGCGCAGTTCCCGGCGCTGCTGGGCGAAAACGGGCTGCTGCCGGCGCCGCGGTTCCTGGCCCGAATCAAGGGCCGCGGCATCCCCACGCTGTTCCGCTGGCACTACTCGGACCGGTTCCTGCTCATAGTGGCCTGGACGGGTGCGGCGGTCTCGGCACTGCTGGTGGCCGGAGTGCCGCAGTCCGGCCCGTGGTGGCTGCCCCTGGCGGCTTTCCTGCTGATCTGGGGCCTGTACCTGTCCATAGTGAACATCGGGCAGACCTTTTACGGTTTCGGCTGGGAGTCGCTGCTGCTGGAAGCGGGGTTCCTGGCCGCGTTCCTGGGCTCCGACGACGTCGCTCCCCCGGTGACCGTGCTCTGGCTCTTCCGCTGGCTGGTGTTCCGGCTGGAGTTCGGTGCGGGCCTGATCAAGATGCGCGGAGACAAGGTGTGGCGGGACCTCACGGCCCTGTATTACCACCACGAGACCCAGCCCATGCCGAATCCGGCCAGCTGGTTCTTCCACCACCTGCCCCGGCCCCTGCACAAGGTGGAGGTGCTGGGCAACCACTTCGCCCAGCTGGTGGTGCCGTTCTTCCTGTTTTTCCCGCAACCGGTGGCCTCGGTTGCCGCCGCGGTCATCATCATCACCCAGCTGTGGCTGATCCTCTCCGGCAACTTCGCGTGGCTGAACGCCCTGACTGTCCTGCTCGCGTTCACTGCGGTCAGCGACTCGGCCGTGCAGGCGGTGCTGCCGGGCATCCGGTTCGCGGAGGACCCGACTGCTGTGCCGGTGGCCTACGCCGTCGTCGTCCTGGCGGCAACCGCCGCGATGCTCTACTGGGCCTGGGCGCCGCTGAAGAATTTGTTCAGCCGCAACCAGCTGATGAACGCCAGCTTCAACCGCTGGCACCTCTCCAACGCTTACGGCGCGTTCGGCAGCATCAC
Source organism: Arthrobacter sp. zg-Y1143 (assembly GCF_030125565.1). NCBI lineage: Bacteria > Bacillati > Actinomycetota > Actinomycetes > Micrococcales > Micrococcaceae > Arthrobacter > Arthrobacter sp. zg-Y1143. The sequence continues at coordinate 301,992 of NZ_JASKLW010000006.1, forward strand.
CCGGCACCGGAACGAGGTGGTGATCGAGGGGACCAATGACCCGCCGGGGCCCGGTGCCCGCTGGCGTGAGTACGGATTTCGGGGAAAACCCGGGGACCCGCGGCGGATGCCGCGCCAGTTCGCGCCCTACCATTTGCGGCTGGACTGGCTGATGTGGTTTCTGGCCCTGGGCTCCTACGGTGCCTGGTTCCCGGAGCTGCTGCGGAAGCTGCTCGCCGGTGACCGCCGGACCCTGCGCCTGCTGCGGCGGGACCCGTTCAACGGAGTGCCGCCGCGCTGGATCCGTGCCCAGGTATACCGGTACCGCTATTCCACCCCGGCTGAACTGCGCGCGGAGGGGGTCTGGTGGGTCCGGGAGCCGGCCGGGACCCTGGTGGATCCGGTTGAGGGACCCGGCCCGGCCGGCGCACCCCGTCCCGGGTCTTAGGCGCTGACCTCGGGCTTGGTGATGACCGAGTGGGTCGCGTGGTCATAAAGGAACGTCAACGGTCCGCCGGCGTGCTGCATTTCGATGTTGCCGCCGTCGCGGTGTGCGTCGTGTCCATAGTTCTCGTCCCAGGAACCGTTGAGGGCAACCTTGTACTCATACGTTCCCTCGGGCAGTTCCACCGTGAGCTTCCACAGTTCATCGTGCCGGTCGAAGGCGAAGCGCAGGTCCGTTCCGGCCGGATCCCAGTCATCGATGCCCAGGGCGGACCAGAAGCCGCCGGCCAGGACCACGGACTCCGGCTGCGGGAAGGACGGTTCGGGGACGGATTCGGGATGCGCGCCGTGCTGCTCGGCCGGAACTTCCGGGACGGAAACGGCGTCGCGCAGCGCTTCCTCCACCACTTCCTCCACGACTTCTTCCGCCGGCGACGCCTGGTCGGGGGCGGCGGCAGCAGGAACGGGCTTACCGTTCAGGGCCGCGGCCAGGTGGGCGGGCTCCGGGAAATCCTTCAGCGCCTGCCGGCCGGCGTTGGTAATGCTCCAGCCGGAGCGGGCTTCCTTGAGGATCCAGCCCGCTTTAACCAGCTTGGTGGTGGCATTGACCAGGGCCCGTTCACCGCGGGCGGTGCCGCTGGCCAGGGTTTCGGCCTCGCTGCCCGTCAGCGGAACCCGGGCCAGGGCGGCGCCGAGAACCTTGCCCCGGCTGATCTTCCCGGCGGCGGAGGGCTCCTCCGCGGCGAGGATTTCGAGGACCGCGCGCAGCCGGAGGGCAGTATTTTCAACGGTGTCTGAACCCAATGGAATTCCTTCGTAACGTATGTGCCGATAAGCCTGCTGACAGTCATCCACCTTAGCCGGGGGCGCCGGACGCAGGAAGCACCGAGCCCCTAGTGTCGCCCGGCCAGGTCCGTGAGGGCAGTGAAATCGCCCTCATTCAGGGCGGCATAACCTGCGTACGCGGCCCGCACGGCGTCCTCCACCCGGTCCGTGGTCAGCTGCGGGACCAGGTCGGCGGCCGCGCCCGCGGTACGGGGATCCCACCCGAGCCCCAGCTCGGCATAGCAGTCGGTCAGCACCCGGCGCAGCGGCGTACCGTTGCCGACCACCAGCACCGTGGAAAACAGCCAGGCCCCGGAAACCACGCGCTGGGCCGTGCCGGCCAGCTTGATCCGCTCCCCCGGGGCTCCTTCGCCGTAGACGCTGAACTCGCCCGGGCAATACTCACCCGGGATCGGTCCGACGCCGGCGGTCAGCCCGGTTTTGGCCAGCGCCCCGGCCAGGAGGTCAGCGAACCGGGCGAAGCGTTTCCGGGACCCGGACAGGGCATCAGCCTCCGGCTCCACATGGTCCAGGATCAGGCAGTCCCGGTGGTAGGCGGCAGCCCGGCCGCCGGCCTTGCGGACCAGGGGTGCGAATCCGTGCCGGCGGGAAGCAGCCTCCGCGGCGGCGAAACCGGGGAGTTTGGCATCACGCTGCCCCAGCGCCACAGTGGGAACCGGGCGGTAGATGCGCAGGGTGGGGCCCAGCTCCCCGCGCCGGACGGCATCGAGCATCGCCAGCGCGAAGTCCAGGTCCTCTGCAGCTCCGAGGGACCGCTGCTGCCGGACCACCGTCAGGGCGGGCTGCACGTCCTAGGCCCCGCCGAGGGGCCGGACCGTGAGGATCTGCTCGCTGCGCCCGAACGGACCCTGCAGGTCATGCAGGACCGCCGAGGTCAGTCCGATGCCGTCCGCCCCAAACGTGACCCGGGTATCCAGTCCCAGCCATTCGCCGCGCGGTTCACGGTGCAGGTGCAGCTGCAGGTCCACGTTCGGGAACATGTAGCTGTCCCCGCCCGGGGGCACGCGGGTGGAGATGCCGTTGGCGGTGTCAGCCATGCCGATCATCTTCACCAGGTCCGACGTAGGAGTGCCTTCCACCATTTCGTGCGGGGTGCGCAGCCAGCCCCGTCCGCGGCCGGGCCGAATGCCGGGCAGGGCCCGCATTTCCAGGGATTCGATGAACGCCCCGGGCCACGCCGTCAGGCTTTCGCGGGACCCTGCCTCTGCGGGGCCGGGCATGGTCTCATCTTCGACGGCGGCCACTTCCGGCGTGGTTCCCCGGGCCAGCCGCCATGCGGTGGCGCGTACCGCGGTGCGCCCGTCCGCAACCATCTCGGCCTGCAGGAGTTCAATGGTACGTCCGGGCCGCAGGACGGTGGTTTTCACTTCGAAGGTCGTGCGCGGAATCAGTCCCAGGATGTCGTAGCTGATGCGCGCCATCCGGAGCTCGGGCCGCGGCTGGAATTCCTCCAGGCAGTGCGCCAGCAGGCCCGAGATGGGTGCCATGTGCTGCTCGTGCGGGTTCCACGCGCCCTGCGTGTGGATGGTGGCCTCATAGACCCCGTTGCCCAGTGAGCGGTAATACGATTCAGCCACGTGCTTTGCTTCTCCCTGCCGGTCCTTATTTGGCCTTCAGGCTACATCAGCACCCCGGCGTGTCTGGTCCCGCCGCGTGTCCGGGGACACAATGGCCGGATGGAATACACCCATCTTGGCCGGTCCGGCCTGTCCGTTTCCCGCCTGTGCCTGGGCACCATGAACTTCGGTCCCAAAACCGAAGAGGCGGACGCGCACGCCATCATGGACTCCGCCCGTGACACCGGCATCAATTTCTTCGACACGGCCAACGTCTACGGCTGGGAGCGCAAGGGGTGGACGGAGGAGATCATTGGCCGCTGGTTCGCCAAGGGCGGCGGCCGGCGCGAGGACACGGTCATCGCTACCAAGCTCTACGGGTCCATGAGCGAGCGGCCCAATGACACGTTCCTTTCGGCGCTGAACATACGACGGGCCCTGGATGCCAGTTTGAAGCGGCTGCAGACGGACTACGTTGACCTCTACCAGTTCCACCACATTGACCGGAACACGCCCTGGGACGAGATCTGGCAGGCCATGGAAGTGGCTGTGGCGCAGGGCAAGATCATTTACAACGGCAGCAGCAACTTCGCCGGGTGGCACATCGCCCGCGCCCAGGAGAACGCCCGGCGGCGGAACTTCACCGGGCTGGTCAGCGAACAGTCCATCTACAACCTGATTAACCGGTCAGTGGAGCTGGAAGTCATCCCCGCCGCACAACAGTACGGGCTGGGCCTGCTCCCTTGGTCCCCCCTGCAGGGCGGCCTGCTCGGCGGGATCCTGCGGAAGGAGGCCGACGGCGGCGGGCGGCGGGCCGAGGGCAGGGTGCGGGACCTGCTGGAAAAACACCGGGACCAAATCCAGCAGTACGAAGACTTCGCGGCGGAGCTGGAAACTGCACCCGGTGTGCTGGCCCTGGCCTGGCTGCTGCACCAGCCGGCCGTCACCGCACCGCTGGTGGGCCCGCGCACCCAGGAACAGCTCGATGAAGCACTGGTTGCCCTGGACGTCACTTTGGATCAGCACGCCCTTGACCGGTTGGACGGGATCTTCCCGGGCCACCGCACCGCGCCGGAGGACTACGCCTGGTAGCCGCGGTCCGGCTACACTGCTGCGAACCCGGGCAGCGCGAAGCGGGCGCTCGGATCTGCTGACGAACGGATATCGGCGAGGCGGGCCGCGTTGCTGCCGAAATACGCGGCGCCGGGGTCAGTAATCGAGGGATCGAGATAGTTGACATAGGCCCCGGTGCCCCACCACGGCTCCATCGCGGCCCGGGATTCCCGGACGAACACGTCATAGGGGGCCGGGTCCGCTGAGTCCTCGAACGTGGCAGTGTATTGCACCGTGGCGTAGGCATCCCGGTGGGCAAACCCTGTCTCCTCGTGCAGGTCCCGCACGGCTCCACCGAGCGCGTCGAGGGACACTGAGACCTCCCTCGCCCCGGCCAGCTGCTGGCCAAGCATGCACCTCTCCACCAGCGCAGCGGCACCGTTCCGGTCGAGCAGGTCGGTGGGGACATGGGAGGTCGCACTGAACGCTTCCCGCTGCAACAGACCGCCGGCACCTGTGGTGCATTGCTCGGCTGACACACCACCGGCACACCCTGCGAAGGAGAACATCACATCCTGGTACGTCCGGTCCGGTTGGACTGAGTTCACCGTCGGCAGGACGCCGGATCCCTGATGCAGCCCCGCCATATTCGCATCCAGCTCGGACGACGGGCCAATCCATGTTGCCGTCAGCTGGATGGCCGGGCCGGCATGGCGGCCACCGCTGAGGAGTTTCAGCGTGGACCACAGCCGCGGGTCGGCGTCGGGCGCCCACGCCTGCCACGCGAGGATTACGGGAACCGCGTCAGCGAAGGACCATTCAAGGAAGGCGGTGGTAATTGTCGGTGCCGGAACAGTGTCGAAGGTCAGGGACGTGAGGACGCCAACCTGCCCGCCCCCGCCGCGGCAGGCCCAGAGGATGTCCGGGTTCTCATCGGCGCTCGCCGTCATCCGCATACCCTCGGCCGAGACCATTTCAACGGACCGTAAGGCATCTGATGTCAACCCGAAGGCCCGCGTCAGGACCCCCACGCCGCCGCCGAGAGTCAGTCCCGTTATCCCCACCGTTGCGCAGGACCCGGCGGCCAGCGCACGGCCCTGCTGCCCCAGGGCCTCATACACCTGGATAAGCCGGGCACCCGCACCGATGGTTGCGGACCCGTCCGCGGCGACGCTAATGGCCGACAGCGCCCGCACATCGATGACGAGGGCTGAATCACCGCTTGAATGACCGGCATAACTGTGTCCTCCGGACCGCAGGGCCAGCGGCACCCCGGAGGCATTGGCGAACATGACGCCCTCGGCCACATCGTCTGCCGACGCCGCCGAAAGCACCGCCAGCGGCTCCGCACCGTCAAACCGCGGATTTTCCACCTGCCGCGCCGATGTAAACGCTTCGTCACCCGGCATGGACAGTTGTCCCTGCAGGCGTGAACGCAGGCCTTCCCAATCCGGCGGGCCCGCCGGGGATGCGGTCCCGGACGGTGAGGCTGCAGTTGACGCAGGTGGCGGGGAAGCCGGCGCCATACACGCGCCCAGACCGGCAGCCGCGATTCCCCCGACGGAGGCAATAAGCAGGTTTCTCCGCGTCATCTTCACCATGCGCACACCCTACGCCTCGGCAGGCACCGGCATGTCGAGGCCTTTCATTCGCTGGCAATCCCGCCGCCGAAGCCGCACCCGCCTTTCAGGCGCTCGCGGGCTCGATCAGGGCCGGTCCGTCGTTGCGCACGGAGTTCACATCCGTGGACACCACGCGCGGTGTCAGAGTCGGCTCGGGGACGGCGTCGAGCAGCTGTGCGACGTCGGCGCCCTCGGTCAGGCGCGGGTCCAGCCAGTCCGCGTACAGGTCCGGCGGAATGATCAGGGGTGTGCGGTCATGGATGTGGCCCAGCGCATCGGCGGCTTTAGTGGTGATGATGGTGACGCTGAGCAGCCACTTGTGCTCATGGTCTTCAGGCAGCGCCGGGTCAGGCCAGAATTCGTAGAGGCCGGCGAAAGCCAGCGGATCCCGCTTCTCCGAATACAGGTAGGTGGGGATTTTCCCCTCGGCGGACTTCTCCCACTCGTAATAGCCGTCCGCCGGCACCAGGGCCCGCCGCTTGACCGCGGCCTTGCGGAAGGCCGGCTTTTCCAGAATGGTTTCCCTGCGGGCGTTGATCATCCGGGAGCCTATCTTCGGGTCCTTCGCCCAGACCGGCACCAGGCCCCACTTGGCGGTGGCCAGCCGCCGCACGGGCTCCTCGCTGGCGAAACGCTCCGTGACAATGCGCACGTCGTCGGTGGGCGCCACGTTCCAGGACGGCTGTACGTCAGGGCCCACTGTCTGTTCGACGGCGAAGGCCGAGACCAGGTCCGACGTCGCCCTTGCCATTACGTAGCGTCCACACATGGCACCCATTGTGCACCATTCGTGCCGCCGTTTCCCGGGCGGCGCCGGTTATCCCTACTCGAACGTATGTTCTATTTTTAAAAGCATGAACCAAGATGCCGTGCTGCGGCTCGCCGCAAGGTATGCCCGGCGGGCGGAGCCGATCGGCCTGACCCCGGAAGAGCTGGACTTCGAGCACAATCCGGTCACCACGTCAGTGCCCGGTGTACCCGTGTGGGCCTGGATCCGCTTTCCGGGAGCGGCGGAGCAGGTCAAGGGTGAGGCCTGCAGCTGGTCCGCCAGGGCCGTGCAGGTGCTGTGGGAGGATGCCGGGGTGCGCCGCTCCACCTGGGTCTGGGCCTCGGCGGTGACCCGGCGGAAGAACAACAGCCGCAAGGAAGCCCTGGGTGAGCGCACGGCCCCGGACCGGAACGGGTGACCCGGTTGCCTTGAACGCGGCACAGCGCCCTAGAGCTGGCTGAACGAGGCGGTGGCCGGGTCCGCGCCGATCCGGCTGCCGGCATCCAGTCCGTCCAGCGTGTCCAGTTCCTCCTGCGTCAGGTCCAGGTCCACTGCGGCCAGGTTTTCCCGCAGCCGGCCGGGATTCGCCGATTTCGGGATGACGATCCGCCCCGAGCCGAGGTGCCAGGCGAGCACCACCTGCGCCGGCGTCGTGCCGTATTTGTCTGCGAGCGCCGCCACCTCGGCATCCGCCAGGGCAGCACCCTGTCCCAGCGGGCTGTAGGCTTCCACCGCAATGCCGCGCGCAACCGTGTCGGCGGCGAGCGCAGCCTGCCGGAACCCCGGATGCAGTTCAATCTGGTTGACGGCAGGCAGCACCTGGCTCTGGTCTGCCAGGGCGTCCAGATGCTCGGGCAGGAAGTTGGAGACGCCGATCGCCCGCATGTAGCCGTCACGGTAGAGCCCTTCCAGCTCCTTCCACGCCTGCACGAACATCCCCTGCGAGGGCACCGGCCAGTGGATCAGGTACAGATCCACGGTGTCCAGCTTCAGGGCCCGCCGGCTGTCCATGAACGCAGCCCGCGCCCTGCCCTGGTCCCCGTTGCGCAGCTTGGTGGTTACGAAGATCTCGGCACGCGGGATGCCGGAAGCCGCGATGGCCGCCCCCACCCCTGCCTCGTTGCCGTAGGCCGCCGCGGTGTCGATGTGGCGGTACCCGGCAGCCAGGGCGTCTTCCACAATTTCCTGCGTCTGTTCCGGCGGAACCTGGAATACGCCGAATCCCAGCTGCGGAATCCGCACTGAGTTGCTCAGGGTCAGCTCGGGAACGCTCGAACGCGGGCTCTCGGTCATGGTGGTACCTCTCCTTGATGCCGTCCCCGGGGCTGAATTGCCCTACGCTGGGGTGCAGTTGCGGGCCGGGCACCTCCACCTAAGCCCGGCACCCTCCCCCAGTCAAGGAAAATCCGGACAGGAAGTGAACCATCCCGTGGCACTGAATCTGCTGTTCATTGGCGGTACCGGCGTGATCAGTTCGGCCGCCGTCACCCGCGCCGCGGCCCTCGGGCACCGGGTGAGCGTGCTGAACCGCGGCGTTTCCGCGGCGCGGCCGGTCCCGGCCGGCGTCGAGGTGCTCCCGGCCGACGTCCGCGACATTTCCGCGGTCCGGCAGGCGCTGGGAAGCCGGGAGTTCGACGCCGTGGCGGACTTTCTGTCTTTCACCGCCGGGCATGTGCGCGATGCCGTGGAACTGTACCGCGGGCGGACCGGCCAGTACGTCTTCATCAGTTCCGCTTCGGCCTACCAGAAGCCGCCGGCCCGGCTCCCGGTGCTGGAATCCACGCCGCTGCGCAATCCGTTCTGGCAGTATTCCCGGGACAAGATCGCCGCCGAGGACGTGCTGGTCCAGGCCTATCGCAGCGAAGCTTTCCCGGCCACGATTGTGCGTCCGTCGCATACCTATGACGCCACCAAAGTGCCGCTGCTGGGGCGCTGGACCGACATTCACCGGATGCGGGCCGGACTGCCGGTGCTGGTGCACGGAGACGGGACGGCCCTCTGGACCCTGACGCACAGCAGGGACTTTGCCCTGGCCTTCGTGGGACTGCTTGGGCGACCGGCCGCGCTGGGGGAAAGCTACACGGTCACCTCGGACGAATTCCTCCCCTGGGACGCCGTATACCGGACGCTCGGGGCGGCAGCGGGGGTTCCCGAACCGGTCCTGGTGCACGTGGCCTCCGAGACCATTGCCGCCCATGATCCGGTCCGCGGACCCGGGCTGCTGGGAGACAAGAGCCATTCGGCCGTCTTCGACAACAGCAAGATCAAGTCCCTGGTGCCCGGCTACCGGGCGGAGATTCCCTTCTCCGAGGGGGCCCGCGAAATTGTCCGCTGGTACGACGCCCGCCCCCGGGAACAGGAACCGGACCCCGGCTGGATGGAACTCAGCGACCGCTTGGCTGCCTGGGCGCTCGCGTAACTGCGGGGTTCGGCGCGTGTGGCGCCCCGTCTCCGCCGCAGCGGGCTGTTAGAGTGCGACCATCGTCACAGCACCGGACCCGGTGTCGTGACGGAAGATTCCAGTCATCCTTCGGACAGGTCTGGGGGGAACTTTTTGAAAGGGCAGCATGTCGGAAAATAAGCAGTATCCCGGTAACGATCAGGGAGCCGAGACGGGGGCACCGGCAGCGGACGGGCAGTACAGCTACCCGCAGAGTGCCCCGGAGCCGGCTCAGCAGCCCCAGGCATCCGGACAGCAGTCCACTCCCGCCCCGGCCGGAGAGCCCAGCGCCCAGCAGTACCCGCCGTACGCCCAGCAGGGCAACGGGCAGGACCAGTTCGGGCAGGCTTCAAGCTACCCGCAGGGCCAGTATCCGCAGGCACAGTACGGGCAGGCACAGTACCCGCAGGGCCAGTACCCGCAGGCCCAACAGTATCCCCAGGGACAGTACCCGCAGGCACAGCAGTATCCCCAGGGACAGTACCCGCAGGCACAGCAGTACCCGCAGGGCCAGTACCCCCAGGGCTACGACGAGCGGAAGTCACGCCTGGTGGCCGGCCTGCTGGGCATTTTCCTGGGCAGCCTGGGCATCCACCGTTTCTACCTGGGCCACACCGGGCTTGGCGTAGCGCAGATCGCCGTAACCCTCGTCACCTTCGGATTCGGCAGCCTGTGGGGCTTCATCGAGGGCATCATGATCCTCTGCAATGCCGCGTCGTTCCGCACGGATGCCAAGGGCGTACCGCTTAAGGAGTAGGCGGGAGCTGCTGCTGGGGCACCTCGGGCTGCATATTGCGGCGGTACCGGTGTTCCAGCAGCAGGCGCGCTCCGTTGACCACGAGCGTTTCCACCGGAACCCCCTGTTCCTCGGCCAGTTCCTCCAGTTCCCGTCCCAGCTTTTTCGGGATCTGCAGCTCAATGATCATGGCTTAAATCGTATAGCGGCTCCGGCGCCTCTTCTGACGCGCGGCCCGTCGGATACGTCACCTGCCCTTCGGCCGTAGGTATTGCGGCTTCCTGCGGTGCTAGGCTGGGATTCGAAAGTTTGTTCTAGTTGATCACCTCAGAGGGGCGCAGGCATGGCGGTGTTTTCAGCAGACCGTTCCCGCAGGACAGCCCCGCCGGCGGAGGCCGACGCTGCCGCTGCCTCCGGCTTTCCGAGCCCGGCCCGTGACTACTTCGACGGCCGCATTGACCTCAACCGGCACCTGATCCGCGATCCCACCTCCACCTATGTGGTGCGGGTCGAGGGCGACTCCATGGCCGGCACCGGCATCTGCAACGGCGACGAATTGATCGTGGACCGCTCGCTCACCCCGCGGGACGGCGCCGTCGTGGTGGCCGTGGTCAACGGAGAACTGGCCGTGCGGCGCCTGCTGCTGGACGGGGACAAAATCCTCCTGCGGGCCGAAACGCCGGGTTACCCCGATATTGAAGTGTCGGAGCCGTCGGAGCTTTCGGTGTGGGGCGTTGTGACCCGGTGCCTGCACCATGTCTGATCTACCAGCCGCGGCGGGCCGGCCAACTCCTGCCGGCTCGGGCACCCGGATTGCCCTGGTGGACGTCAACAGCTTCTACGTTTCCTGCGAGCGCGCCTTCGACCCGAAGCTGGCCGGAGTGCCCGTAGTGGTGCTGTCCAACAACGACGGCTGCGTAGTGGCCCGCTCGGATGAGGCGAAGGCACTGGGCATCAAGACCGGCACCCCGTGGTTCAAGCTAGCCGAGTCCGCCCAGCAGGTGGGCCTGATCCAGCGCTCCAGCAACTACGAGCTGTACGGGGACCTCAGCTCACGGGTGATGGAACTGCTGGGCCGCTATGCACTGTGGCAGGAGGTCTACTCCATTGACGAGTCCTTCCTGGGCCTGGCCGGCACCCCGGCCGAACTCAACGCCCAGGGCGCGACCATCCGCACCGCCGTCGCCCGGCACACCGGCCTGCCCGTCTGCGTAGGCATCGGCAGCACCAAGACCCTGGCGAAGTTCGCCAACCGGATCGCCAAGCAGAACCGGCACCTGCAGGGGGTCTGCAATCTGGACACCATGGACCCTGCGGTGGTGGACACCATCATGTCCCGGGTGCCGGTGACCGGGCTGTGGGGTGTGGGATCGCGGCTGGGGACCCGGCTGGCGGCGCTGGGCATCGAGTCCGTGGCGGATCTGCGGGCGGCGGACCCGGCGATGATCCGGCGGAAGTTCTCGGTCATCCTGCAGCGCACGGTGCTGGAGCTCAACGGCACCTCCTGCATTCCGCTCGACGACGAGCGCGCCGACCGCAAACAGCTGATCTATTCCCGCAGCTTCTCCACTCCCGTCACCACACATACCGAGATGCGGCAGGTTATGAGCATCTACGCCCAGCAGGCCGCAGCCCGGCTGGCGCGGGAAGGCCAGCAGGCCCGCGTGCTCACTGCGTATGCGGGCACGTCCCACTTCAGCGAGCGCGCGTCGTCGTTCCCCTCGGCCACCGTGCGGCTGCCGGCGCCGACGGCGGATCCGGTGATCCTGAGCCGGGCGGCGGTAGGTGCCCTGGAGGCCCAGGTCATTGAAGGCGTCTCCTACACCAAGGCCGGCGTGATGCTCAGCGGGCTCGAGGCCGCCGGGGCACAGCCGCTGTTCGATGAGTTCGTCTCCGACCAGGAGCGCCGCAACCTGGGTGACCTGCTGGGCCGGGTTACGGACAAATACGGGGCTGCGAGCATCGGCCTGGGCCTGGCCGGGATGGCGACGGCGAAACCCGAGTGGACCATGTCCCGCAAGTACTCCTCCCCGCGGTACACCACCGAGTGGAGCGAACTGCCGGTGGTTCGGGCACTATGAGCGGATACCCGGAACCGCAGGCAGCAACAGGTAGTCTCCGCCGCTGACGCACGCTCCCCCGCCGGTTTACGCTCTATCCTGCAATTGTCTGTCCCGCAATCACCTGTCTCGTAGTCACTTGTCTCATAGCCATCCCGGGGGTTCGCATGGATGTTTTCTGGCCCGGCGCCGTCATCGGCCCGGTTCTCGTTGTACTGTGCCTGGTCGGTATACGTAAGCGGGAGGCGCTCGCCGAGGCCATGTTTTCCGGCCAGGAAGCGCTCTACGGGACAAAGTGGGCCAACCGGTCCATGGGCGATCCCAAGACGCGGCCAGCCCTGCTGCTGGCGCCCCTCATTGGCGGCACCGTCATGGGGGCTGCGTTCTTTGTCCTCTCGCTCACGGGGGTCCTTGAGATAGACAGCACGGAGAACCCCCCTCCGCCGCCGGGCTTTGTGCTCATGGCACTCACCGGAGCCGGGTTCGGCTTAGCGGCGGCCGTCTACCTGTTCACCCGCAAGGGCCGGAAGCCCTCCCGGAAGCTGCTCTGGGCGCTGACCCTCACCGGAATGGCGTTTATGGCCGGTGCAGCCGCCTTCCTCCGCTGACTGTTCCACTGACTCCGGTGAGCCCGGCGTCGTCCTTTCGTGGGACGCTGGTTATATGGACCTGGTCGTATCGCCCGCGCTGACGATTCCCGCAGCGGAGCTTAACTGGCGGTTTTCCCGTTCCTCCGGGCCCGGGGGCCAGCACGTTAATACCTCGGACAGCCGCGTTGAGCTGTGGTGGAATGTTGCCGAGTCGGCGGTGCTGACAGAAGAGCAGCGCGGGATGCTGCTCCGGCGCCTGAAGAACCGGCTGGTTGCCGGCGTACTGACCGTGACGGCGTCGGAACAGCGCTCGCAGCTGCGCAACCGCGAGACCGCCCTGGCCAAACTCGCCGCCCTCGTCGCAGACGGTTTGGCACCCGCACCGCCCACGCGCCGCAAGACCAAGCCCACCCGGGGCTCGAATTACCGGCGCCTGGATGCCAAGAAACAGCGGTCAGCCACCAAGCAGCAGCGGCAGCGCCCGCCGCGGGACTAACGCAACGGCTGGTCCCAGGACAGGTCCGCGCTGCCGTAGGGCGGCGGGACCCAGGGATACTCGAGCTGGACACCGCGGATCAGCAGCGGCGGCGGAACATAGGTCAACTCACCGTATGAGCTGGCTCCGCGGCGCAGGGCCGGTTCGGGCAGCGCCGACGCTTTGGTCCCGGGCGGCGGGCCGGGCAGGCGCAGCAGTTCCTGGGCGGTCCGGGCCAGAGACAGGTGCGCCGCACCGGCAATGCCGCGCGGCCGTCCCGCGACCAGGGCGACGGCGGCGGCGGACATTCCCAGCCCGGTGGCGTAGTCCAGCGCCTGGACCGGCAGCGCGCCGGGCCGCCACGCGCCGTCGTTCCCCGTGCTGCTGTATAGGTGCGCAATGCCGGTGGCCGCCTGCACAATGCTGTCGAAGCCACGCCGCTCCGTCCACGGGCTACCGGTCGCCCCAGGCATCCAGGGAAACTACGGCCAGGTGCGGATAGTCCGTCCGCAGCGAGACCGGGTCCAGGCCCAGCCGGGCCAAAGAGCCGCCGCGGTAGGCGGTGAGCACGACGTCGGCCTCCGCGAGCAGGGCGCGCAGCCGCGGCTGGACGTCCGGGTCGGCGAGGTCGGCCACCGCGCTGCGCTTGGCGAACCCGGTGTCCACGTACTGGTCCTCCAACTCCGGGAGCGCCGGAGGATCCACGCGCAGCACGTCGGCACCGAGGGCGCCCAGGATGCGGCTGCCGGAAGGGCCGGCGATGACCCGGGTCAGATCCAGCACCCGGAGGCCCGACAACAACCCGTCGCCGGCAGGCTTCGGGGCGGATCCGGGACGGGCATCGCGCAACTCCAACCGTAGCCATGGTTCAGCTGCCACGGCCTGGCCGGCCGCGGACGCACCCCATTGCTCCGGCGTCCGCACCGCCGTCGCCAGCCCGCCGCGGGCCGTCACGGCTTCCTCCACCTCCGCCGAGGAACGCTGCCGTACGGCATCGTCCACCTGCTCCGGGCCCTGCACGTCCAGGGCGGCGAGCAGGGCGGCCTCGTGGTGGGGATAGTTGGCGTGCAGGCGCACCCAGCCGTCAGCGGTTCGGCGGAACCCGGACAGCGGCGCGAACCCCTGGATCGGCTTGTCGTTGATCCGCAGATGCGCAAACGAGGCAAAGGCCGCCGCGACGCCGTCGGAGGTGAAGCCGATCCCGTCCCGGCGCCCGGTGGATTCCGAGTAGGAGGCGACTGCTGTGGCCAGCATCTGCATGGAGCCCAGTGCCAGCCCTTCAACATCCAGTGGCCCTGCCCACCACCAGCGCGGGCCGGTCCAGGGAGCGGGCCCCACGTTTTCGGCCAGCAACGGACAAAGGCTTTGGACCAAGGGCGGGACGGGAATTTCTACAGAGGCGGCCATACCGGAATTATGCGCGTGGGAGCTGATTGCCGCCAGCAGTAGATATCCCGCGGGTATGGATCTCCATGGCTCGAATAATGCGGCCTCTTGCCATCAGGGCGGTATATCCCTATTCTCACTGAGTGTGCCGGAGGTAATCATTGCGGCGCGCTTTTAACGTTTAGTTCTGTGGGGGACAGAATGAGTGACGCAATTGAATATGACATAGATGTTGCGGGCGTCCGCGGCACGCTCCGCGTGGTGCAGGGCCAGTTGGCGGATATCTCCGTTGCGGATATTCGTGCAGCTGCTAACGCGGTGGAAAATAGTCTTGGTGCCAGCAAAACCCTGTCAGCCTTCACCCGGTATGCCGATGAAGTGTTGGTTGGAGATTCCGAGGCAACCCTGACGCGCATCCGCAACGCCGTCGGCGGTGTGGACGCTGCCATGGCCGAATACGTCTCAGCCGACAACACCATGACGGATCAGGCCCGGCGGGCAGTCGTGGGCCTGCCGATGCGGGGCGCGGTTCAGCATGCCAAGCCGGGACGGCTGGTTGCACAATGATTCTTGACGTGGATTTGAGCGGCACCGAGGGGCTTCCCGATCCGGAGGCTGTGATGGCCGCAGCATCTGGATTGGCCGGCGCCGGGGACACCTTTGCCGCCGGAGTGGAGGATATCCATGGCGGCTGGTCCGGAGGCATGGCCCAGTATTACAAAGCGCCTGAACAGGAACAGGTCTGCACCCTGTTGGGACACCCGAAAGACACGGCCAAAGCGCTGCAGGACAGCACGGCGTCGGCGGCCCAGGCACTCAAGTCCTTCGCAGAAGGTGCCCTGGATATCGTTGCCCGGAGGGCCGCGCTGGTTGCCGAGTTGGAGAGCTACGGACAAATCGACGGGCTGGCGTTCGACCCGAACACCGACCGGCCGTTATTCCAGCACCGGGCCAACATCCTGGCAGACGACTACAGGGCACTCGATGACCGCTGCGTCAACGCGCTCAACGCCCTTCACCGAAACACCACAAGCACCTTCGCCTCCTACGGCCCACCGGATCCTGATGCCGCGGTTAACGCAGCGACCGCTGTTTACAACACGCTGACCCAAGGCAGAAGCACTGACCCTCAGCGGGATCTGACCCGGCTCTTGCGCAGCATGGACCTCATGACGCCCGAAGAGATTGCCGCTTTCAAAGCAGACAATCCCGGCTGGGCACTGGTCGCCGCCCCGGTGGGCCTGGACCCTTCGGCAAATAAGGACCTGTGGGCGTCCCTTAGGCACCCGGAAATTGTGATCGCCGCTTTACCCCTGTTGGCAGGCAATTTGGAGGGCGTCCCCTATTCGGACAGGGCTAAAGGCAACCAGTTGGCATTGCAGGCAGCTGCCGCGCAAGACGGCCTGACGCCGGAGCAGGAAAACACGTTTAAGAACATCGCTGAGTCACTCGGCGTATCGCAGCCTAAAACCAACGGCCAGCGCTACCTTCTCGCGTTTGACCCATTGGCCATACCGCCGCTGGCAATGGTTGCCATCGGCAACGTGGATGAGGCCGATTATGTGACCGTGAATGTTCCCGGCATGGACGCCACCACCGAGCGGATGACGGACTGGACCAACGCTGCCCAGAGCATTTATGACGCGCAGAACGATTTGGATCCTGGGTCAAGCCACGCAGTTATTGCGTGGATGAACTACACCACCCCGGACCTCTTTCCTTCTTCCGCTGAGGTCCTGCAGTCAGACCTGGCGAGGTCCGGCGGGGAACGCCTTGCTGCCAACCTAACCGGTATCCATACCGTTCTGGGTGACAATGCCTTCCTAACCGTCGCCGCACACTCCTATGGCACGCCAACAACCGGTGACGGACTTGCAAAAATCGACTTCCAAGTGGACGCGGTGGTTCTCTACGGTTCTGCGGGCATGGACACTGACGTCACCCGTGATGCCACCAGAATGCAGGTGGCGCACGATCAGAACGGAAACCCGCAAGTCTTTGCCACGCAGGCGCGCGGAGACTACGTCGCTGGCGGGGGCATCTTGGGCAGCCAGTTGACGGGCGACGGCCGGCTCGGTGCGACCAATCCGCTCTTTGGCGCGAAGGTCTTCAGTGCCGACGG
The DNA here is from genome assembly GCF_030125565.1 of Arthrobacter sp. zg-Y1143. NCBI lineage: Bacteria > Bacillati > Actinomycetota > Actinomycetes > Micrococcales > Micrococcaceae > Arthrobacter > Arthrobacter sp. zg-Y1143. Next base: position 318,070 of record NZ_JASKLW010000006.1, read on the forward strand.
CAACGAGCTGCTGGCGCCCACCGACGAGCACAGTGCTTACACCGGGCGGGATAACCGGCAAGACAGCCAAGGATATCTCGACAAGGGTACGCAGGCCCTCGATAGCCTTGCCAGGATCTCCCTGGGGCTAGGCGAGCAGGTAGACGTGATAGACCCAATGCCCCTCGAACCGCTTGAACATCACAAGTTAACGCATCCGCAGCTGTACGGGCCCCGTCTGTGAGAATTGCTGAAAGGTCCAACTTGAGCCGCCATTTCCGCACTGCCGCGGCATCCGCCTTAGTGGCCATCCTTATGGCGCTGTCAGCCTGTGCCGCTACTCCCAAGGAGCAACCAATGATTTCTACCCCGACCGGTGGTCCGGCACCCCAGACCGCTCCCTTGGATCTCCTCCGCCAGATGCTCGGGCTCACGGACGAGCTTGCCCGGTTCCACGGCGGCCAGTGGACCCACGAGAACGGCGTGGTTTTTGACCCCGCCAGCACCGCCGGGTACCGGGGCGTACTGTCCTGCGGCGACGACAGCAGCAGGCATTTTACTGTCCACATCTTCGGCCCGGGAGTATCCGACCCGGAGGCGGCCACCAGGGCAGCAGCCGAGCACTTTGCTGATCAAGGCTTCAGCGAGGCGAATAATTTCGAGAGCACTGCCAAAGACAACCGTTACTTCGTCCAGACCCTTACCCACCCGGACGGCACGTCGGTGATCTATCATCCGGGCACCAAACACAGCTCCATAGACGTCGAGAGTGCCTGCTCCAGCCATCCCGGTATGGCAGAACGCACACCCTGATCCGATGCTGCGAAGGGTCCCTCATGCGCACTTAACCGCTCGGTGCGGGCTGTTAGTCCTGTGCCTTTCGCTGCCGGCTCTTTCAGCATGTGCCGTGACCACACCCCAGGAAAAACCAATGATTTCCACTCCGTCCGGCGGTCCGGCACCCCAGGCCGCTCCCATGGATCTGCTCAACCAGATGCTTGGCCTCACTGATGAGCTTGCCCGACTCCACGGCGGCCAGTGGACCTACGGGAACGATACGCTCTTCGACCCTACCGACACGTCCGGGTTCCGGGGCATGATGTCCTGCGGCGACAACAGCCGCCGGTTCAGCGTCCTGATCTTCGGCCCCGGCGTATCCAGCCCGGAGGACGCAACGACGGCGGCGGCGGAGCACTTTGCAGAGCAAGGCTTTACCGAGACCAACAAGTTCGAGAGCTCAGCCAAGGGCAACCGGTACCTGATGCAGACCCTCACCGATAGCGAGGGCAACTCCGTGGTGTACCAGGCAGGCACCAAACGTAGTTCCATAGACGTGCACAGTGCCTGCTCCAGCCATCCCGGCATGGCAGAAACCATCCCCTGATCCGATGCTGCGAAGGGTCCCCCATGCTCGCCTCACCGCTCGGTGCGGACTTTTAGTCCTGTGCCTATCGGTGCCGACTCTGTCGGCCTGTGCCGCTACTCCTCAGGAGAAACCGATGATTTCCACTCCGGCCGACGGTCCGGCACCCCAGACCGCTCCCCTGGATCTCCTCAACCAGATGCTCGGCCTCACGGACGAGCTTGCCCGGCTCCAAGGCGGCGATTGGACCTACGAGAACGGCGTGGTTTTTGACCCTGCCCGCACCACCGGCTACCGGGGCACGCTCTCCTGCGGTGATGACAACAGCCGCCGGTTCAGCGTCCTGATCTTCGGCCCCGGCGTCCCCAGCCCGGAGGACGCCACCGCAGCCGCCGCTAAACACCTCTCAGCGCAGGGCTTCGCCGAGACCAACAAGTTCGATGATCGGATTGATAGGGAACGCTACGTCATCCAGACGCTGAGCCATCCAGACGGCACCACAATTGTTTACGAGGCCGGCACGGACAAGAGCTCCATAGACGTGCACAGTGCCTGCTCCAGCCATCCCGGCATGGCAGAACGCACGCCCTAGGGGTGCGGACGGACAGGGTCTACGCTAGGCAACGGGGGATCCCGCCCTCAACAGCAGCGGTTGCAGGCAGAGGAGCATCATGGCAGCGGACGTACTGGTAGTCATCGGCATGGGCGGCATGGGACAGGCCGTGCTGCGGCGGGTCGGCGCCGGAAAGAAGGTGCTGCTGGCCGACTTCAACGAGGACCTGCTCGAAAGCGTGATGATCAGCGCCGTCGGCGACGGATACGACGTCGTATCCGCACAGGTGGATGTCTCGTCCCGCGAGTCGGTCCAGGCACTGGCCGCCACCGCACGGGAGCTGGGCAACGTCACCGGTGTGGTGCACACCGCCGGCCTCTCCCCCGTCCAGGCCCCGGTTGAGGCCATCTGGAAGGTGGACCTGTTCGGGGTGGCCGTGGTGCTGGAGGAATTCGAAAAAGTCATAGCCCCGGGCGGGGCCGGCGTCGTTATCGCCAGCATGGCCGCCTTCCTGGGCGGCGGCGGCATTCCCGCCGATGTGCTGGCCAGCCTGGCCGCCGTACCGGCCGATGACCTCCTGCTGATTCCCTACGTGGCCGGGATCGACCATCCCGGAGCCGCCTACAGTGTGGCCAAGCGCGCCAACCAGGTCCGGGTGCAGTCAGCCAGCCTGCGCTGGGGTGCCCGCGGCGCCCGGGTCAACAGCATCAGCCCCGGGGTGATTTCCACGCCCATGGGCCAGCAGGAACTGGCCGGGGAATCCGGCACGCAGATGCGGGCGATGATTGAGGGTTCGGGCACCAAGCGGGTGGGCACACCGGCGGACATCGCCAACGCCGCCGCGTTCCTGCTGGGCAGCGACTCCAGTTTCATCACCGGCACGGACCTGCTGGTCGACGGCGGCGTGGTGGCCGCCGTCGACACCGGTACCCGCAGCCGCGTGGCTGGCTGACGGGCCGTGGAGCCGTACTTGGTCCTGCTGCGCGGCATCAACGTGGGCGGCCGCAACAAGGTGCCCATGAAGGCACTGCGTGAGCATCTGACGGACCGGGGATACCAGGACGTCTCCACGTACATTGCCAGCGGGAACGTCCTGCTGCGCTCCGATGCTCCACCGCAGAGGATCGGCCCGGAGATTGAAGCCGTCCTCGTGGAGAATTTCGACCTCGACGATGAGCTGGTCCGGGTCCTGGTCCTGAGCCGCGGCCAGCTGCAGGACGTCATCGAGCAAAAACCGGAAAGCTTCGGGGAGCAGCCGGACACGTACCACTCCGACGCGATCTTCCTTATGGGCATAGACGCGGAAACGGCCCTGCCGGTGTTCCGCCCCCGGGAGGGCGTGGACACGGTGTGGCCGGGCCAGGGTGTCATCTACTCGCAGCGGCTCAGTGCCGAGCGCACCAAGAGCCGGCTAAGCGCGATCATGGCCTCCCCGTTGTACAAGTCCATGACCATCCGCAGCTGGAGCACCACCATGAACCTGTGGGACCGCTTCCCGGGCCGGGAGGTGCCCTAGGCCGCGTGTCCCGCGCCTATCCCGCCTGCCGCAGACGCACCACCAGCTTGTCCAGGAAGTCGTCCACCTCGTTCTGTGAATAGCCCTCACGGAACTGCGTTGGGGCGAACTTCTGATTCACCACCTGCTCCGGAGTCAGCAGCGGTCCGGCAACCCCGGCAGCTCCGAGCTGCTGAAGCTGAAGGGGGTCACCTTCAAGCCGCCTGAGTTCCTGGACGGCCCGGTCCAGGAACACATCCACCTGGGTCTGGTCATACCCGGCCACGAATTTCGTGGGCCGGAACCGCTTGAGCACAACGTCTTCTGCGGTGAGGACGGAATTCTCCGTTGAGACTGTCTTGAGCATTACCGGGGCACCGTTTGGTCCAGGTGCGGGAATCGTTCCGGACACAGCAATTCCGCCGGGTGTCCCGGTTTTCCCGGGCGCACCGGGTCGCGTGCCTTTCGACTTGAATACCCTTGTCAGCACAAAAATCAGCAGTGCGGCAATCAGTGCTCCGCCGATAACCAGCAATCCGCCGTTGTCATTGTTGTTTTCGGCCAATGCGGACATATTTTCAAAAGGCATGCGGCTCGGGCTTTCACTAGGGTATTTATCCGCCGCCATCGTAATGCCTGCAGGAATCCTTTCACGGACGCGACACAGGCCCCGGCGACGGATTCGGTTGTAGGCTTCCTGCCATGACCGGCCCCTTGCCTCCCGAGAACACCTTTGACCACCGCCGCTCGCACGACGGCGAGCACGTTGGATACATCCATCTGGCCGACGACGGCGGCTTCGTCCCGTTCGACCTGCTGCACCGCCAGTGCGGGGAAGCCATGGAACTGGACGAGGCAGAGAATTTGCTGGATGAACTGGGCCTGCGGATGTTCACGGAGGACTGGTGGCTCGACGTCGACGGCGGCCGGATGCCCGTCCTCATCCAGGAAGTGCGGCGCGGCTCGGTGCAGGTGGCCCCAACCACGGAAGGAGCCATTGCGAAGTCAGCGGACCTGCGGAGGTCCGTTGACCTCCCGCTGCCCACGGACCGGCTGCACACAACGGAGTTTCCCGGCCAGTAGCCCGGCGCGGCCGGAAGGCCGGGAAACAGAACGGGCAGGGGCCGGAAGCGGCACGCCGCCCCCCTCCCCCCGGGCGCTATATCAGGCTGAAGCCGTGCCGCAGCTCCTCCACGTAAAGGGCAGGCACTTCGAGCATGGGGAAATGCCCGCCGTGTCCGGCCATCCGGTAAGACCGCAGGTCGGTGAAACGGTGTGCCGCCCAGGGGTGCGGTATCTTTTCGATATCGGCAGGGAAAACCGTCACGGCAGAGGGAACGTTGACCGGCCCTGAATCGTCCGGAGGAAAATTCTCCCAATAGAACCTGGCCGAGGACCCCGCCGTTGCCGATAACCAATAAAAGCTGACGGTATCCAGCATCCGGTTCCGGCTGATGGCGGCTGCCGGGTCGCCGCCGTGATCCGTCCAGGCCCAGAATTTGTCGAGCAGCCAGGCCAGCTGTCCCACCGGGGAGTCGGTCAGTGCGTAAGCCAAGGCCTGCGGGCGGGTGGATTGCTGGAGGGAGTAGCCGCTGCCGGTACGGCGGAACTCCTGCAGTTCGGCCACCCACTGCCGTTCCAGCGGACTGAGCCGTCCGTAGCCATCCGGTTCCGGCGGGTCCACCACATAGGGGGTAAAAGTGTGCAGCCCGGCAACCAGGTCCGGATAACGCCGGCCCAGCGATGCGGTTACCCGGCCGCCCCAGTCTCCCCCGGCAGCCAGGAACCGGAAATAACCCAGGCGGCTCATCAGTTCCACCCAGGCATCTGCTGTCCGGTCAACGTTCCACCCCGAAGACGCTGGCTTGCCGCCGAAACCATAGCCGGGCAGCGACGGCGCCACGACGTGGAACGCCGGCATGGCCGGGTCCGGCGGGTTTGCCAGTACATCCATCACCTCCAGCGGCTCAACCAGTGATCCGGGCCATCCGTGCGTGAGCACCAGCGGACGGGCGTCGGGACGGGACGAGCGTATGTGCAGAAAGTGGATATCCAGTCCTCCGACGACTGCCAGTGACTGCCCGTGAGCGTTGAGCCGGTCCTCCAGTTGCCGCCAGTCGTGGTCCGGCCACGCCGACGCCAGCGCACGGACGTAGTCCAGCGGCAGTCCTTGCGGCCAGCCGGTGTGCCCGACGGACTTACCCGCTGCCTCCGGCTCCGGCCACCGTGTACGCCCCACCTGTCCCGAAGGTCCGCCAGGGCTTCATCGGGCACATGGAGTTTAAAGGTGCGCACGGCATCGGACATTGCTTTCTCCCTCGGCTGACCGGTCTCCGGAGGCACAGCTTAGTACCAGGGCTGTGTCCGGGGCGGGTTAGCGTGGAGGCATGACCTACGAGTACGACGTCGAGATCCTGCACCTGCTGGTCTCCGGCAGCCACGCCTACTTCGGCCGCGCCAAGGACGGGCCCGCCGACGTCGCCACCTCCGACGCCGGGCAGGTGGAAGTGGTGGCCGGGAAGGGAATCGTGGGAGACCGGTTTTTCGGCAAGGCCGCCCACATGGACGCCGCTGTGACGTTCTTCGCCGCCGAGTCGCTGGAGGCCATCGCTGCGGACCTTGGGGCCGGGCCCTTCGATCCGCTGCTGACACGGCGCAACGTGGTGCTGCGCGGTGCGGAGCTGGTGCCCCTCATCGGCCAGGATTTCACTCTTCAGACCGCCGGCGGCAGCGTGGAATTCCACGGAGGCCGGCACGCCCACCCCTGCGCCTGGATGGACACCGTCCTGGCACCCGGGGCGCACAAGGCCATGCGCGGCCGCGGCGGCCTGCGCTGCCGGCCCCTGACCAACGGCGTACTGCAGCGCGGACCCGCCGTGCTGATCAGTCCGGTCCCGCTGGATCCAGCCCGGGCCGGGCACCCCACGCTGCTGCGCCCCGGCCGCCTCCCCTGATCCCCCCTGCATGGGCAGCTCTCCCCAAGGACGTGGCCCGAGGCATCCACTACATTGCCGTACGGGGAAAACAGGATCCGTAATCGGCGCTGCACTGCCGTTAAACCAAAGCCGCCGCAACGGACCGTGTAGGTCCGCCGCGGCGGCAGTGCTGGTTCAGCTAAGGAACTAGAAGTCCCAGTCGTCGTCTTCCGTGTTCACGGCCTTGCCGATCACGTAGGAGGAACCGGACCCGGAGAAGAAGTCGTGGTTCTCGTCCGCGTTCGGGGACAGGGCCGAGAGGATTGCCGGGTTCACGTCCGTCAGGGTGGACGGGAACATGGCTTCGTAGCCCAGGTTCATCAGCGCCTTGTTGGCGTTGTAGTGCAGGAACTTCTTGACGTCCTCGGCCAGGCCGACGCCGTCGTACAGGTCGTGCGTGTACTGGACTTCGTTTTCGTACAGCTCAAAGAGCAGCTCGTACGTGTAGTCCTTCAGCTCCTGGCGGCGTTCCTCCGGCAGGGTCTCCAGTCCGCGCTGGAACTTGTAGCCGATGTAGTAGCCGTGCACTGCCTCATCGCGGATGATCAGGCGGATCAGGTCGGCCGTGTTTGTCAGCTTGGCCCGGGAGGACCAGTACATCGGCAGGTAGAAGCCGGAGTAGAACAGGAAGGACTCCAGCAGGGTGGAGGCGATCTTGCGCTTCAGGGGATCATCGCCGCGGTAGTACTGGGTGACAATCTGCGCCTTCCGCTGCAGGTTCTCGTTCTCCGTGGACCAGCGGAACGCCTCGTCAATCTCCTTGGTGGAAGCCAGGGTGGAGAAAATCGAGGAGTAGCTCTTGGCGTGCACGGACTCCATGAACGCAATGTTCGTGTAGACCGCTTCCTCGTGCGGGGTTAGCGCATCGGGGATCAGCGAGACGGCACCAACGGTGGCCTGCATGGTGTCCAGCAGGGTCAGGCCCGTGAAGACGCGCATGGTCAGCTGCTGCTCTTCGGGTGTGAGCGTGGCCCAGGACTGGACGTCGTTGGACAGCGGCACCTTCTCCGGCAGCCAGAAGTTGTTGACCAGGCGGTTCCAGACTTCTACGTCCTTTTCGTCCTGGATGCGGTTCCAGTTGATCGCCTGCACGTGGTCGATCAGCTTCAGCTTCTCGGTCATGAATTAATCCTTGTCTTCAAAGTTCCGGGGAGGGTGTGCAGCGGGCAGAGCCTTACAGCATGCAGGAAACGCAGCCCTCAACCTCGGTGCCTTCCAGCGCGAGCTGGCGCAGGCGGATGTAGTAGATGGTCTTGATGCCCTTGCGCCAGGCGTAGATCTGCGCCTTGTTGATGTCACGGGTGGTGGCAGTGTCCTTGAAGAACAGCGTCAGGGACAGGCCCTGGTCCACGTGCTGCGTGGCAGCGGCGTAGGTGTCGATGATCTTCTCGTAGCCGATTTCGTACGCATCCTGGTAGTACTCCAGGTTGTCGTTGGTCAGGTACGGAGCCGGGTAGTAGACGCGCCCGAGCTTGCCTTCCTTGCGGATCTCAATCTTCGCGGCCACCGGGTGGATCGAGGAGGTGGAGTTGTTGATGTAGGAGATCGAGCCGGTGGGCGGGACAGCCTGCAGGTTCTGGTTGTAGATGCCGTGCTCCATCACCGACGCCTTCAGCGCCGCCCAGTCGGCCTGGGTGGGGATGTGCACGTTCGCAAACAGTTCACGCACACGCTCGGTCTGCGGCAGCCATTCCTGGTTGACGTACTTGTCGAAGTACTCCCCCGAGGCGTACTTGGAACGCTCGAAGCCGGCGAACTTGCGGCCGGTTTCAATGGCCAGCAGGTTCGACGCCCGCACGGCGTGGTAAACCACCGTGTAGAAGTAGATGTTCGTGAAGTCGATGCCCTCTTCAGAGCCGTAGTGGACCCGTTCGCGCGCCAGGTAGCCGTGCAGGTTCATCTGGCCCAGGCCGATGGCGTGCGACTGGTCATTGCCCTTGGCGATGGACGGCACGGAACCGATGTGGCTCATGTCCGACACAGCGGTCAGGGCGCGGATGGACGTTTCGATGGTCCGGCCGAAGTCGGGGGAATCCATGGTCTTGGCAATGTTCAGCGAGCCGAGGTTGCAGGAAATGTCCTTGCCGGTCTCGTCATAGGAGAGGTCATCGTTATACGTGGTGGGCTGGGAGACCTGGAGGATCTCGGAGCACAGGTTGGACATGATGATCTTGCCGTCGATCGGGTTGGCCCGGTTCACCGTGTCTTCGAACATGATGTACGGGTAGCCGGACTCGAACTGGATCTCGGCGAGGGTCTGGAAGAACTCGCGGGCACGGATCTTGGTCTTCTTGATCCGGGCGTCGTCCACCATCTCGTAGTACTTCTCGGTGACCGAGATGTCGGAGAAGGGCATGCCGTAAACCTTCTCGACGTCGTACGGGGAGAACAGGTACATGTCCTCGTCGCGCTTGGCCAGGTCGAAGGTGATGTCCGGAACCACGACGCCGAGCGAGAGGGTCTTGATGCGGATCTTCTCGTCCGCGTTTTCACGCTTGGTGTCCAGGAACTTGTTGATGTCCGGGTGGTGGGCGTGCAGGTACACGGCGCCGGCGCCCTGGCGGGCGCCGAGCTGGTTCGCGTAGGAGAAGCTGTCTTCGAGGAGCTTCATTACGGGGATGACGCCGGAGGACTGGTTCTCGATCTGCTTGATCGGCGCGCCGACCTCGCGGATGTTGGTCAGTGCGAAGGCTACGCCGCCGCCGCGCTTGGAGAGCTGGAGTGCGGAGTTGATGGACCGGCCGATCGACTCCATGTTGTCTTCGATGCGCAGCAGGAAGCAGGAGACCAACTCGCCGCGCTGGGCCTTGCCGGCGTTGAGGAAGGTGGGGGTGGCCGGCTGGAAGCGGCCCTCGATGATTTCATCCACCATCTGGATGGCCAGCTGCTCGTCGCCGCGGGCCAGGTGCAGGGCAACCATGCACACGCGGTCTTCGTAGCGCTCCAGGTACCGCTTGCCGTCGAAGGTCTTCAGCGTGTACGAGGTGTAGAACTTGAAGGCGCCAAGGAAGGTCTCGAAGCGGAACTTCTTCTTGTAGGCCCGCTGGTACAGGTCCTTGATGAAGTTCATGGAGTACTGGTCGAGGGTTTCCCGCTCGTAGTAGTCGTTCTTCACCAGGTATTCGAGCTTCTCTTCCAGGTCATGGAAGAACACCGTGTTGTTGTTAACGTGTTCAAGGAAGTACTGGCGCGCAGCAGCGCGGTCGGCGTCGAACTGGATCTCGCCGTTCTTGCCGTACAGGTTCAGCATGGCGTTGAGCTCGTGATAGCCCAACCCCTTATAAGCCTCCGGGAGCTCCTTGGAGTCCGTCATGCCGGCTTCTGCGACTGATGTGTCCAAAACTTTTCCAATCCTTCGTTAACCTTGGCAACGTCCTCGGACGTGCCCATGAGTTCAAATCGATACAGCACAGGGACCTTGCACTTCACGGCGATGATGTCCGCCGCGAGGCAGTAGGAGTCCCCGAAGTTGGTGTTGCCGGCCCCGATCACGCCCCGAATCAGGGACCGGTTGTCTTCGTTGTTCAAGAACTTGATGACCTGTTTGGGAACCGCACCCTTTGCCGCGGCCCCGGGCTGGGCTGCGGTTCCTCCGTAAGTGGGGAGCAGCAGCACATAGGGACGGCGGGCCAGCAGGGTGGGCTGGCCGGTGTGGAGCGGGAGCTGGGCCGCAGGGATCCCGAGCTTTTGCACAAAGCGGCGGGTGTACCCGGAAGCCGAAGAGAAATAGATCAGGGACGCATCCGTTTCCGGTTGCCTCTCCCCTGCGGATGCCGATGCCGGATAGCCGGCCTGGTCTGCCATCCCCAGTGTCATGGTTGCTGCGCTCCTGACGGTTCTGCGCGGGTGGTGCGTGGCCGGAAGCGGTGCGCGAAAACCGCACCCCTGTCCTGCCCGGGGGGCAGTCCTAGGCGACGGAGGAAACCTGCGCCTGGGCCAGCTCTTCGATCTTGTCGGGCCGGAAGCCGGACCAGGAGTCCTGCTCGGTGACGACAACGGGTGCCTGCATGTAGCCCATGGCACGGACGCGCTCGAGGGCCTCGGGGTCCTGCGACATGTCCACGCTCTGGTACACAATGCCTTTCTTGTCCAAGGCACGGTAAGTGGCGTTGCACTGTACGCAGGCGGGCTTGGTGTAAACCGTAACGGTCATGGCGTGGTCTCCCCTAGTGAAGCGTGAAGTCTGTTTACTGAAGCGTGTTTGCAGGCTCTGCGAAAGCTTGCTGTGAAGCTGTGTTGAAGCTTTGGTGAAGCTCGAAGTCTGTTCCTAGATACTACATCCAGTCACATGCCCAGACACTACATCTAGTGCGCCCCCAGAGGGGGAACCCCTACATGATGTATTACAAGTATGTCATTACAGAGGGTCTCCGTCCACAGTTTTTGCACAGGGAACAGCGCAGTAATTCCGGGGATTTCCGCGCCCGGGAGCCGGTTCTCCACAGCCTGTGCAGAACCTGCCCGGGCGTGTGACGAGACAGGCAAGATTCATGCGTGTCGCGTACCGTGGGCGTGTCGAGCCTAGTACCCCCGGACACTAGATATTGTGGTCGACGCCGCCGGGCTGAGAAGGAGGACGCTGAGATGGTGAATCCGGTCCATTTGAAGACCCTGCTGGAGGTCATCCGCACCGGGTCCTTCGCTGCCGCCGCTCTGCGGCTGGGATACACGGCATCTGCGGTATCGCAGCAGATGTCCGCTCTCGAAAAGGACACCGGCGCACTGCTCTTCGAGCGTTCGGCGCGGACCGCCTCCCCCACGGAAGCCGCCGTCGTTATGGCCCGCCATGCCGTGAAGGTGCTGACGGACATGGACGCCCTCATTGCCGCCGCGGCACGGACCGGCAGCACCCGGGGGCACGAACTGCGCTTGGGTATCTTCCCCAGCCTGGCCACGTTCGCCCTGCCCGAGATGATGGCCTCGCCCGAATGGCAGAACCTGGGCATCGACCTGAAACTGTCCGTGGCGGAACCCGCACAGACCATCCAGGGGCTGCGCAGCGGCGGGGACCTCGACGTCGCGCTGGTTTACCAGGTGGGCCAGGGCGGGCTGGCCTGGCCCACCACCGTCAGCCGGCGCTGGCTGGGCGACGACGACTTCCGGGTGGTGCTGCCCGAATCCTGGGGCATCCGCAGCGGTTCGGAGGTCACCGCGGAGCAGCTGGCCGGCATGCCGTGGATCATGCACCACCCGGGCACCCCGGATGCGCTGGTGATCGAGCGGCTCTTTGCCAGCTGCAGCCTGCACCCGCAGGTGGCGGCCTGGTGCGATGACTTCAACGCGAGCCTGGCCATGGCCGCCGCGGGCCTGGGCGCGGCGCTGGTGCCGGAGCTGGCCATGCTGAACCGGCCGGCCGGCACGGTGGTGCTGGACGTTCCCGAAATCCGCCTTGCACGCAGCATCTTCGCGCTGCTGATCCACGAGCAGAACGTCCAGGTCCGGCTTTTCCTGGACCGGCTGGCGGACATACTGGGCCGGCGGAGCATTGTGCCGATGCCCACATCCGGGCCGCAGCAGGCCTGAAAAATCGTCGTCCGGGCCGTGCCCGCGCAATACTGGCGGAATGACCACCGGTGAAAAAATCCTCCCCAAACGGTCACTGACTGCCGTTACCAACCGTGTGACCGGAGTCCTGCGCTACACCCGCTTCCAGCTTGCCTTCAAGGCGACGCTCGCTGTCGGCATTGCCTGGACTATTGCCCCCCACGTCCCAGGGGTAGCTTCGCAGTACCCGTACTACGCGCCCCTCGGCGCCATCATCAGCATGTACCCCACCGTGTCCGGGTCATTCCGCACCGGCATGGAGACGCTGGCGGGTCTGGTGACCGGAATGCTCCTGGCACTCGGAGCCCTATTGATCGGCACACCGAACGTGTGGACCATCTCCGTGATTGTCGGCATCGGCGTGCTCCTTGGCGGATTGTCGTTCCTCGGTGCCTCCGGGCGCGAATACGTGCCGATGGCCGCACTGTTTGTCCTGGTCCTGGGCGGTGATGATCCCGACGGGTACTCCTTCGGCTACGGCGTGCAGATGCTGGTGGGGGTGGTGGTTGGACTGGCGGTCAACGCCCTGATTTTCCCGCCGCTGCACCTGAACGGCGCCGTTAACGGGCTGGTGACCCTAAGAAAATCGCTGGCGCGCCAGCTTCGGGACATGGGCCGGGCGCTGGAGGAAACCTGGCCGCCCGAACATGATGACTGGGCCCAGCGGGAAAACGAGCTCGATGCCCTGACCCGGGAGGTCCGTGAGGCCGTGGAGCTCGCCGACAACAGCAGGCACGGGAATATCCGCCGCCGCAAATACCGGCGTGACATCAGCGCTGACTACCGTGCCCTGCGGGCCATGGAACGTGCCACCAGGCATGTGAAGGACATGACCGAAGTGCTCACCGACGCGATCTGGCGCAACCCGGAGCATGTCGCCGTCCCGGCATCCCTGATCGCGCCTTTGGCCGACGCCGTGAATGCGTGCGGCGAGGCGGTGGAGGTCTGGGATCCGCAGAGCGAGGAGCACTCGGCGGCAACGGAGGCTCTGGTGGACCTGGTACGCCTGGTCAACACCACTGCCTCAGCCGATAGCCCAGTGGACTCGACAGCGGCGCTGGCCATGGACCTGCGCCGCATCCTGCGGATCATCACCGCGGAGACGGACGACGCCTGACTTGCCCGAACGGGGCAGGGACAGCACGCATTGCGTCCATGAGCCGAAACAGATCCTCGTACAGGCCCCGGTTCGGGCTAGCGCACTGCGCCCGGGCAAACGCACACTCGAAGAGACGCACCGCGCCCCATAGATTTCCTTCGTGATCGCGGAGGACTGTAAAGCAAGCGGGAACCACGTGGTGTTATTCCCGCATCCATCTTTTAACGGCCCCGCGAGCCCGGGCCAAACCCTCAGAGGCGGAGTCCTGGAGTCCGCAGCGCTGGTCCTGCCAACGCGGCACGAACGAAAACACCAACAGGCTCCTACGACGACGCCGATATGCTCGTCGAACTCGGCTAACAACCCCGCCACCCCGTGCAGGCGGACGGGCAAACCTTCTCTGCTGCCCTTCATGTGTCTGGGACTGCGGTCGTGTTGTAAGCGCCCAGATTGGCCGGATGAACAGGGGAACCGCGCTGCGGGCCGTGCGTCCTCTTTTGCGCGAACGTACGGTTGAAGTGTCATTGACAAGGCGGGCGCGGATTCTGAGATGGGTCACTAATGGAACAAGTCAGCCGGATCGCCGTGGTGGTCGGCAGCACACGACCGAACCGGATCTGCGGTGTTGTCGCATCCTGGGTTCGAGACTCGCTGCAAGACGGAAGTCCGCTTCAGTATGAGCTGCTTGACCTTGCTGAGGTCGGCCTTCCTCTTCTTGATGAACCGTTGAAGCCCGCCCTGCAGCAGTACCAGCACGAACACACCCACCAGTGGAGCCGACGGATAACCGGTTTGGACGGGTTCCTGTTCGTCTTTCCGCAATATAACTGGGGCTACCCTGCAGCCCTAAAGAATGCTCTGGACTATCTGTATGTCGAGTGGTGGGACAAACCGGCCAGCGTTTTCACGTATGGCACCCGGGGCGGAGGCAAGGGCGCCAAGCAGCTGCAGACTGTTCTGCACGGCCTTCACATGAATGTCCTGGACGTTCATGTTGAGGCAATCATCACTGACGATGACGTCGACGACCGCTGGCAGCTTACAGAGCCGAATTCAACGCTGAGTCCCACGCTGACCCGGCTGCACGATATCGACAAGGCGTTTATCGAAACACTCCTCGATGGTCAGTGACCGCAGTCCTGCATTTTCACGTTGGACCGGATCAGGCTGAACTAGGGCACCCCACGAGTAGGCCGGTCACTCACCGTGCACTTATGCACTCCAGCAAAGCTTCATATCCAGAGTGGCACACGCAAGGGCGTATCGCTGAGCCTGGCTCCCAGCGTCTACGGTCCCACGGATCCCGTTGGGCGCCTTTTCTTCTACGTCCTCGGCATGGTCGCTGAATTTGGGGCCGATCTCATTGGCATGAGGACCTGCGAGGGTATGGCCGTCGCCAAAGCCAAGGGGCAGTTGCGAGGGAAGACGCCCAAGCAATCTGCTTCCCTAGCCTGCGTCGGGCAGCAGGCCCAGTTCGGCTAGCTGCCGGGACATCCCGGCGCCGTCCGGAGCATAGATCCACGGCACCTCCACCGGGGTTTCCCCCGGCTTGCCGGTCCGGCCGCCGGCGAGCACCGCTTCGCCTGCCGAGAGCTGGCGGATCGCGATGGCCCGGACGTTCTCCGGGTGGCGCTGGGCGAAGTCTGCATAGATCTCTTCGTCGTGCTGGCCGTTATCGCCGATCAGCAGCCACTTGATGTCCGGGAATTCCTGCGCCAGCCGCTCCAGCTGGGTGCGTTTGTGCGCCTGCCCGCTGCGGAACCAGCGGTCAGTGGTGGGGCCCCAGTCGGTGAGCAGCAGCGGACCGGCCGGATACAGGTTGCGGGTGATGAACCGCGTCAGGGTGGCGGCCACGTTCCAGGCACCGGTCGAAAGATAAAGCACCGGGCCCACGGGGTTTTCCCTGGCCAGCCGGTCCATCATCACGGCCATTCCGGGGGTGGGCGTGCGGGCATGCTCGTCGAGGACAAAGGTGTTCCACGCCGCCAGCATTGGACGGGGCAGGGCAGTGACCATGATGGTGTCGTCAATGTCGGAGACCACGCCCAGCTCAGCGGCAGGGTCCACCACGTAGATCGGTGCCGTGGTTTCTTCGCCGTCTTCGGAACGAAGCAGGACGGTGGTCCAGCCGGGCGCAAGATCCGCCGGAAGGATGGCATCCACCACTCCCCCGCGGTCTGCGGTGACCACATGCTTCTGGCCGCCCACAATGACGGTGACCGTCGCCTTGTTGACGGGCGGGCTCATGAAGTTCCGCCAGCCGCGGATGCCGTCGGCGATCGCCTTGGACGCCATCGACTTTTCTGCACCGTCAAAGTAACCGGGCTTGGCCAGG
Source organism: Arthrobacter sp. zg-Y1143 (assembly GCF_030125565.1). Taxonomy (NCBI): domain Bacteria; kingdom Bacillati; phylum Actinomycetota; class Actinomycetes; order Micrococcales; family Micrococcaceae; genus Arthrobacter; species Arthrobacter sp. zg-Y1143. The sequence continues at coordinate 333,413 of NZ_JASKLW010000006.1, forward strand.
ATGACCCGGCCCAGGACCCGTACCCATTCGGTGGAGCCGTAGCCGGTGAACGGCAGGACGGTCTGCACGTCGCCCCGTTTGCGGGCGCGTTCATCGCGCCAGGCATGGATGGAATCCTCCATGCGCATGCCGAGGTGTGCCACCTGCGTTGTGTCCGCCGGGCGGGCTGCGGGGTTTTTTGTCATGTTCCCAGTCTGTCAGAAGCTTTGAACGCGGCTATTCGCTGCGGCCCGGCTAGATGCGGTACTTGGACCGCATCGGGCAATCGAACGGGTCCCGGGCGGAGAGGCCCACTTCGTTGAGGTACCGAACCACTATGGCGTAGGACTGCACCAGGGTGGTCTCTGTGTAGGGAATGGAATGCTTGGCGCAGTGTTCTTTCACCAGTTGGCTGGCCCGGGCCAGGTGCGGCCGGGGCATGCTCGGGAACAGGTGGTGTTCCACTTGGTAGTTCAGTCCGCCCATCAGGGTGTTCATCCCGCGGCCCACGATATTGCGGGAGGTCAGTACCTGACGGCCCAGGAAGTCGACTTTGGAGTCCCTCGGGAGGATCGGCATGCCCTTGTGGTTCGGCGCAAAGGATGCGCCCATGTAGACGCCGAACACCGCAAGCTGTACGCCGATAAAGGCGAAGGCCATTCCCACCGGCAGGAAGAAGAACACGGCAGCCAAGTACAGGCCCAGGCGCGTGAACACCATCACCAGTTCGGAGATACGGCCCTTGACCTCCTTGTTTGCAAAGAGGTGCTTGATGGAGGTCGCGTGCAGATTGATGCCCTCGAGCATCAGCAGGGGGAAGAACAGCCAGCCCTGGCGGCGGGCGAACCACGCCATGAACCCCTTTTGGCGTGCCGCCTGTTCCGGCAGGAAGGAGATGGTGTCCATATCAATGTCCGGGTCCTTGCCCACCGTGTTGGGGTTGGCGTGGTGCCGGCTGTGCTTGTTCATCCACCACTGGTAGCTGATGCCGACGACGGCGTTCGCTACGAACTTTCCGGCACGGTCATTCGCGGGTCCTGATTCGAAGACCTGGCGGTGCGAGGCCTCGTGCGCAATGAAGGCCAGCTGGGTCAGGAGGATGCCCAGCGCGGCCGCGATAAGCAGCTGGAACCAGCTTTCCCCGATGAAGAAGGAGCCTGTCGCAGCAGCCACCAGGCCGGCGCACAGGAAAATGAAGGTGCTGATGTAGAAGGACCGCCGGCGTTTCAGCAGCCCCTCGTCACGGACCGCTTTGAGGAGTCCGGAGTAGGTGCTGGTGATGTTGCGGCGGGGCTTCTTTTCCCCCGGGGTCCCAGCCGGAACTGCGGCGGAGGATGCGGTGGAGGGTGCGGTTGTGCTCATGCGGCCTTCTGGTGGTCTCTACGACTTCCCAGCCGCCCTAACGAGCGGATTCGCTCTACAGATGTGACTAGCCTAACCCGGAAGGCTGGTGTTTGTCTGTGACCGTACCGTTACCGTGGCCGCGGTTGACTGTCGTTCGCCTGCGCGCCTAGGCTCTCCGGCTGCGGAATCCCGCCTATGGTGTTGCCAAACAAAGGAGCACACCATGGCAGAGCACGTCGACGGCGGGCCTCGGGACGCCGGACTGCGGCTGGTCCCGCATGCCGGCCCGGACGGGACGACGGCGTACGGCACCGCCCTTCCGCAGCCATGGCTGGACACCGGGGAGTACTGGCCGGGCCTTTCCTGAGCGACGGCGGCACTGCCGGCGCCCGTGGCGGTTCTGGGCCTGGAGGCGCTGCGCTGGAATGCGGCGGACCTGCTGCGGCGGGCCGCCGGGATACCGCTGCGGGTCGCCAGCAAGTCGCTGCGGGTCCGCTCAGTCATGGAGGAGCTGCTGCAGCATCCGGGTTTCCGCGGGGTTTTCGCCTACACCCTGGCAGAAGCCTTATGGCTGGCCGAGCGCTGTGATGATGTATTGGTGGGCTATCCGAGCACCGACCGCCCCGCGCTGGAACGCCTGCTGGCGGACGAACTCCTTGCTTCCCGGGTCACGCTAATGGTTGACGACGAGGCCCAGCTTGACCTGGTGGACGCCGTGCTCCCGCCCTCCCGGCGTCCCGAACTGCGGATCTGCTTGGATGCGGACGCCTCATGGCGTGCGCCGGTCCTGGGCTTCATCGGCACCCGCCGCTCTCCCCTGCACCGCCCTGCCGACGCAGTGCGGATGGGTGCCCGTATTGCCGACCGCCCCGGATTCCGGCTGGCGCGCTGATGATGTACGAAGCCCAAATAGCCGGGATCGGAGACGCGGTTCCGGGTGCCGGTCCCATGAATGCCATGATGCGCCGGATCCAGCCCCGGTTCATGACCGAGCTCCGCGAACGCCGCGGCCGGATTACGGCCGGGCTGCACGGCGTCGCGGATCTTGAATTCGTCAACGGCGGCGGCACCGGTTCGCTCGAGGCTACCCGTGCCGACCCTGTGGTCACCGAGATGACCGCCGGATCCGGCCTGTTCGCCGGCCGTCTCTTTGACGGTTACCGCGCCTTTACTCCCGCTCCCGCGGCGGCCTATGCGTTCGACGTCGTACGGCGCCCCGCACCGCAGATCGCCACGGTCCTCGGCGGGGGCTGGATTGCCTCCGGTCCGCCGGGGCCGGGCCGCAGTCCGCAGCCGGTGTGGCCGCAGGGCCTGCGCCTGCTGCCCCGCGAAGGCGCCGGAGAAGTCCAGACTCCCCTGCGCGGAGCCGGCGCTGCCGCCCTGCGCGCCGGGGACCGCGTCTGGTTCCGGCACGCAAAAAGCGGCGAACCCGCCGAACACGTCACGAGATACCACGTGGTGAAGCCAGGCGCATCGTCGCCGAATTGCCTACTTACCGCGGCGAGGGAAAGGCGTTCCTGTGAGCATCTCCGGAGGAAAGACTGCCCGCCCGTGGCGGAACTGGGGCCGCAGCGTATCGGCCGTTCCCCTGCGGATGGAGCAGCCGGACAGCGCCGCCGCCCTGCAGCGGTCGGTCGCCGCGGCCGCAGCCGCGGGTAGCCGGGTCAAGGCAGTGGGGGCAGGGCACAGCTTTACCGCTATTGCCGCCACGGATGGAGTCCTGCTGGACCTGAAGCGCCTGCAGGGACTGATCGGGGTGGAGCCGGGAACTGGGCGCGTGCGGCTGCACGCGGGCACCCGGCTGCACCGGATACCGGACCTGCTGGCGCCCTACGGGCTGGCCATGCCGAACCTGGGCGACATTGACCGGCAGTCCATTGCCGGTGCGGTGTCCACGGGTACGCACGGGACGGGGGCCGGTTTCGGCGGTCTCAGCACCCAAGTGGCGGGGCTGACGCTGATCCAGCCCGACGGCGGCGTGCTCACCCTTGCCGACGGCGATCCCCTGCTGCCCGCCGCTGCCCTCGGGCTGGGGGCACTTGGCGTCATCGCCGACATCTCCCTGCAGTGCGTGCCCGCGTTTGTCCTGCATGCCGAGGAACGCTCCGAGCCGCTGGCCGAGGTACTTCAGGGGCTGCCGGACCGGGTGAAGGCGGCGGACCATTTCGAGTTCTACTGGTTTCCCCACACGGACCGCGCGGCTACGAAAACCAACACCCGGCTGCCGGGCACCGCGCAGCGCAGGCCGCTGGGCCCCGCCGGCCGCTGGATCAACGAAACACTGCTTTCCAACACCGTTTTCCGTGCCGCCTGTGCTGCCGGTGTGGCGGTGCCGGCAGTGATACCCGCCGTGAATAAAACCGCTGCACGGCTCCTTGGCGGGCGTGAGTACTCCGATGCCTCGCCCCGGGTCTTTACCCAGCGGCGCACCGTCCGGTTCCGGGAAATGGAGTATGCGGTGCCCGCAGACCGGCTGCCTGCGGTATTCGATGCCCTGCGGCAGGTAATTGACCGGCACCGGTGGCGGATTTCCTTTCCAGTGGAGGTGCGCTGGGCGGCAGCGGATGACCGCTGGTTGTCCACGGCTTACGGCCGGGACACCGCCTACCTGGCAGTGCACCGCTATTACCGTGAGGACTGCCGGGAGTATTTCGCGGCAGTGGAGGCAGTGATGCTCGCCCACGGGGGCCGTCCGCACTGGGGCAAGATGCATTCGCTGGACGCATCTGCCCTGGCGGAGCGGTATCCGCGTTTTGCTGATTTCCTTGCCGTCCGGGACCAGTTGGACCCGGACCGGGTCTTCGGGAACGCTTATCTGGAGCGGGTGCTGGGTCCGTAAGAGAACGCACCGGCCTGCCGGAAAAGACGGCGCACACCCCGTAGCATGGGCCCCAGACGACCCGAAGGAGTGCCGTGCCCACCGCGCCGGAACATCAGAAGAGAGCCCTGTCCCCCTCCCGGTGGTGGGGGTTTGTACCGTTTGCCGTGCTCTCGGCGATCCATGTCGGAGCCCGCGCCGCGGGTGCCGACGATCTCGCCGGCCCCACCAAGCTGGCCCTGATGCCGCTGCTCGCGGTCGCCGCAGTATGGGCTTTGCGCAGTGCCGGCACCTCCGAGCAGCAGCAGACCGGCGAGCCATCCGCCGAAACTGCGCGCCCCGCCGAAACTGCGCGCCCCGCCGAAACTGCGCGCCCCGCCGAAGCTGCGCGCCCCGCCCTGTTGCCCGCAGCCTTGCTGTTCGGGGCGCTGCTGTTTTCCTGGCTGGGCGACGGCGCCGCCACCTTCGTCCCGTTTACACCTGAGCTGCCGGTCATGCTGGGCTCCTTTGGCATCGCTCACCTTTGCTACATCTGGCTCATGGCCCAGTACGCAGCCGGCCGCCGGTTCCCGCGCTGGGCGCTGGTGTATCCGCTGTGGTGGGTGCTGATGCTGGTGGTGCTGTGGCCGGTCCTCGGTTCGCTGTCCCTCGCAGTGGCCGCTTACGGGATTGTCCTGGCCGGAACCGCAGCAACGGCGTCGCGCTGCGGGCCGGTGGTGGCCGCCGGCGGCGTGCTGTTCCTGGCATCGGACACCATCTTGTCCTTCCGGATTTTCATGCCCGATGCCATGCCCGGCTGGACCAGTGCCATGGTGATGCTGACCTACTGCGCGGGGCAGGGACTCATTGTTGCCGGGGTCCTGCACCGCCTGCGCCCAGCCGGCCGTGCGGCTACGCTGCCGGGCGGATCAGCGGCGGACTTAAGTACTCGTCCTTGACAGTGAACACCGACGCGGGGGCGCCCTTTCCCCGGGTGACTTTTCGGCCGGTGTCCTGCAGCGCGCCGGTCATTTTCCGGGTGAAGTTCCCGGCGTCGAGCTTATTCGTGTTCCATACCGCCTGATAAGCGCGGCGGAGCTGGTTGAGCGTGAATTCCTCCGGCAGGAGCCTGGCGGCAGTGAGCGTGTATTCGATCTTGCCCGCCAGGCGGTCCAGCGCGGCGGTAAGGATCTCCCGGTGGTCAAAGGCCAGGCTTTCCCGGGCCAGGACGTCGTATACGGGCAGCCATTGCGCCGATGCGGCGTCGCTCCCGGTCTCCAGGTCCGGCAGTGCCCGGCCGTCGGTTGCCAGCAGCGCCAGATGGGCAACGGAAACCACCCGCATCCGGGGGTCACGCGCCGGTGCGCTGAAGGTAGCCAGCTGCTCAACGTGGGCGCGGTGCGCCCCCAGCTCCAGCCCGGTTTCCTCCTGAAGCTCCCGCCAGGCGGCGGTCAAGGCGTCCTCGTCCGGTGAAACAAATCCGCCGGGCAAGGCCAGGGAGCCCTTGAAGGGATGTGCGCCGCGGCGCACGAAGGCGGCATTCAAGGTACCCCCGGTGACGGCGAAGACCACCAGGTCCACGGCCAGGGCAACGGAGGGATACTCCCGGGGGATGTAGTCCTTGAGGAACCGTTCTTCTTCAGTGTCCATCAGCGTCCTGCCAGTACGGTGCGGGTTGCCCAGGGCGGGGAGGTGAAGTGGTTCCGCCGGGCGATGATCAAGTCAATGATCTCAGTTGCCGTGGCCAAGCGCTCTTCCCGGGTGCCGGAAACGAGGATCCAGGACGCGCCTGCCGCGGTGAGTTCCTCCTTGAACCATTCGGTCATCTCAGCCCGCGGATGCTCTGCCTCACGCCAGCCGTCGTCCTCGAACGGCACTCCCTCGTGGTCGGTGATGAGGTAGAGGTCACGGCGTGGAATACGCTCAACGGCAAGGTAGGAGCCGTAGCTCTGTTCGCCGATGTATACCCGTTCGAAGAGCGCGGTAGTGATCACATCCGTGTCGGCTATAACCAGCGGACACCGGTCGGCTGCATCGTTTTCCATTTGGTTCTGCCGCTCGCCGATGTGTGCGAAGTCCGCGGCGGTCCATACCATGTCGGTGAGGACGGCGTCGGGGTCCGCCGCCTGCGCCGCAGCGAACTTGTCGTACGTGAACTGGCGGCCGTATTCCGGCACGTCGGCCAGATCCGGGTAGCTCTTCCGATAGTGCCCGGTCAGGGCCGCGGCAAGGGTGGTGGTCGCGGTGGACTCGGCGCCAACCACGATGATCCGCACGGCCAGGTCCTGCCGGGCAGGCCCGATGACGTCGGCCCAGGCAGCGCGGAGGTCATCACGGCAGAGGGTTCCGCTGACCGGATGGTCCATCCGCTCCCGGTCCACCATCACGTGGGCCGCACCGAAATCCCCTGCCAGTTGCCGGCCGTAATCCTCGGAACTGAACACGGCGTCTACGGCCGTGATGCCCTTCATCTTGAGGGCCAGGCGCAGCACCTCGTTGTGCGCCTTCCAGATGGCCCGGGAGCCGTAGTCCACGGGGCAGTCATCGGGCATGCCGATGACCGTGACGTTTGAACCCTCGAACTCCGCCGCCAGCCACTTCACCCGGTTCTCCATGCTGATGCTTTCGAACCGGCTGGCCAGGACAACGACGGCGAGACCGGTGCATTGCCCGGCGGCAGCGGCTATGAGGTGACGGTGGCCTGCATGCGGCGGATAGAACTTGCCGATGACTACTCCCTGCCCGAAGCGGTTCATGCCGCGACCTTCCCCATGCCGGTGCTCGTCTCCGCTGCCTTGCGGGTACGCGTCCAGCCCGCGAGACCGTAGACGCAGAGGGCGGTAAAGCCGATGTAGAGGATGGCGGTGAGGTTAAGTCCGCGGGAGAAGTAGAGCGGGATGCTGACCAGGTCGATCACAATCCACACGTACCAGTGCTGGAAGATCTTCTTGGCCTGCCAGAAGGTAGCCAGCAGCGAAGCTGCCAGGACGAAGGCGTCCGGCCAGGGAACCTGGGAATCAGTGCCGTGCAGGAGGATCTGGGCAATGCCCACGGTAGCCAGCACCACGGCGCCGAGGCCGCCGGCAATCTCAGCCCTGCGGCCGTCACGGATGGGTAGGTCACCCTTTCCGTCCGTGCTTTTGGCGCCCCGCACCCAGTTGTACCAGCCGTAGACCGATACAGCGGCGAACACAGCCTGCAGCAGTGTCTCCCCGTACAGTCCGGCACCGAAGAACAGCACAATGAACGCCACGTTGTTCACGATGCCGACCGGCCAGTTCCAGGACTTTTGCCGGGCAACGCCGTAGACGCAGGCTGCACCGGTAACGAACCCGATGACTTCGATCCAGCTGACCGGTGCTCCAAGCAGCGTTGCTGCCGGGGAGTTCATCCAATCCAGTACTGCGTTCATGTCGTCCTCCATATTTATTGTCACTCTGACAATAAACACCCTAGGGCAGCAGAGCTGATCGGGGAAGGGCCATGTCCGGGGGAATATGTGATCTGCATCACCGGCTCACTGCAAAAACCTATGGCGCCGGACCGGCGGCATAGAATCGCGGACACAAAAAAGCCCCGCCGGCCGGCGAGGCTAATTTCCTGGAAATGTCTGTTAACGCTTATTTAGTTTTTGACACTTATGGAGTTTTGCTTGGTGGAGCTGAGGGGACTCGAACCCCTGACCCCCTGCATGCCATGCAGGTGCGCTACCAGCTGCGCCACAGCCCCAAACTTTTAGTGTTTCCACCGCAAATCCTTCGGTGTCCCGAAGGTTTTGGTGGAGCTGAGGGGACTCGAACCCCTGACCCCCTGCATGCCATGCAGGTGCGCTACCAGCTGCGCCACAGCCCCAAAACTATTGGTTGTTTACCCCGTTTTTCCCCTCATTGGGGCGAAGCAACTCCTCTACCTTAGTACAAATCCGCAGGAGCGCAAAATCGCTTCTCAGCCCTCCACCGGTCCGGTGGGAAGCGAGTCCAGCCCAACGTTGTGCTGGGTCAGATGCCACGCGGGCTGCCCGCGCCGGTCGGGAACTTCCTGCAGTACGGACCAGTGGCAGTTGGAAACCCCGGAAATTACGGCCCAGGACTCAGCGGGCAGTCCCAGCAGTGCGCAGATGCCGGCACGGATGGCTCCCCCGTGGCTGACCACCACCAGCGTGCCGCCGGGCTCCACGCCCTGAACGGCGTCGTTCACGGCTGCGGCCACGCGCGTGCCGACGTCGACACGCGTTTCACCGCCGCCGGCCCGGACACTGCCCACGCCGGCTGACCATGCAGCCAGCAGCGGGGCGTCCTGCTCGCCGATCTGCGCAAAGGTGCGGCCCTCCCACGTCCCGGCGAAGGTCTCCCGCAGGCGCTTGTCCTGGGCGACCTCGAGGCCGAGGAGCGCACCGAGGGACCTGCCCGTGTTCAGTGCACGGCCCAGATCGGACGAGACGATCGCAGCAGGTTCCAGGAAACGGAGCACGGCGGCCGCCTCGGCTGCCTGCCGCACACCGGAGGGATCAAGGGCAATGTCCTGCTGCCCCTGAAAGCGCCCCACCCGGTTCCATTCGGTGCGGCCGTGGCGCCAAAACACCACGCGCCGCGACGCAGAACCGGGATCCCAGGGGGCTGGAGCGCTCACGGGCAGGCTTACTCTGACTCGGCCGCGGCGGAGGCGTCTTCGAGCTGGAGATCCACCACAGGGCAGTCCTTCCACAGGCGCTCAAGGGCGTAGAAGACGCGGTCTTCTTCGTGCTGGACGTGTACCACTACGTTGGCGTAGTCCAGCAGCACCCAGCGGCCTTCGCTGCGTCCTTCGCGGCGGACGGGCTTGAGGCCCTTCTTGGACAGCTCCTCCTCAATGCCGTCAACAATGGCGTTGACCTGGCGCTCGTTCGAGGCCGATGCAATGAGGAAGACATCCGTGATGGCCAGGCGTTCGCTTACGTCAATGGCGACAATGTCATCGGCAATCTTGTCCGACGCCGCTTTGGCCGCCGCCCGTGCAATGTCAATGGAAGATTCGGTGGCGCTCAAAGTGTGTCTCCTTGGGGAAATCGGTCAGCCGCCAAGGCCGCCGACGATCATTAGTACTCCGACGATCAGGGCAAGCGTGCCCAGACCTGCAACACCGAAGACTGCAAAGCGCAGCCTCCGGGTACGGCCGAGTCCGGCCGTCATAACATCGAGGGGGTCGAGCCCGAAGGCGCTGCGGGCGCCTACAGGACGCGCCGCTTCTTCGGATTCGAGGGGTGCATTGACCAGCGCGTCGGCGCGGGCCAGGATGCGCGAGTGCCGCACATCCGAGGCGTCCGCCGAACTGCGGCGGGGCGCGGCCGGGCGCTGGGCCGGACCGTTCGCCGGGACTGCGGGCATGGAACGGGCGGCCGGGCCCGCGGGACCGACCTGGGGCGTGGCGGAAGTAACAATCGGCACATGCGACGTGGGCGGCGCCTTCATGACCGGGTGTTCCATCCCCGGAACCTTCACGAATTCCAGCGGTGTCACCATCGCCAGGTTGTGGGCGGTGGTGGGATCGCTGGAGGAGGGCTTGCGCCGCTCGTTCTCCTGCGAGAGTTTCCGGATGGCTTCGGTCCGGCGGTTGAGGACCTTCGCGCGCTCCGCCAAAGCCTTCTGCTGGGCCAGCAGTTCCTGGTCGACGGCGTCCGGGTCATCTGCGGCCATGGCCTCCATGGCGGCAACGTGGTTGCGGGCCTGGCCTTCCAGCGCCTGGCGGGCAGCCAGTGCCTGTTCAACGCTCATGCCCGCAACGTCGGCATTAGGGTCCGCGCCGCGGGCCGGTCCGGTTTCGGCGGCCTTGGTGTCCGCCGGCTTGGTGTCCGCCGGCTGGGCATCGGCAGGCTTGGTTTCGGCGGACTTGGTGTCGCCAGGCTTGGCTTCCGGGCGGTTCCCGGCCTCAGAAGCTGCACCCTCCCGGGTAACTGCGTCCCGGGCAACTGCCTCCGGGGAAGCAGCCTTGCGGGCGCTGCGCCGCGAGGGCGGCGTGGAGGGGGCCGGTGCGGGGACATCCGGTGCGGGGACATCCGGTGCGGAGGTTTCGGGCGCGCGGCGCCGTTCGCGCCGCAGGGGCTCGACGGGAGCAGGTGCAGGGTCTGCGGCGGCAACGGATCCACGCACGGCGGCGGTCCCGGCCTCTGCAGCGCGCTGCTGCTGAAGCCTGAGCTGCCGGCGGGTAGGCGGAGCCGTTCCGGTGTCGCGTCCGTTGTCCCGGCGCTCCTGCGTCTCGGCCAGGGCCTTGGACGCACGCAACGCTTCCCGGTCGCGGGCGCGCTGCTGGGACTCCCGTTCCCGCGGCCCCGCCGGGGAATCGACCGGTACGTCAGCCGCCCGGCGGCTGCGCCGCGGCGCGGACTCTGGACCGTTAGTCATTTCCTACCCATCCGGTATTTGTTTACGCTACTGTTTCGGTTTCCGCCGGGTCCGGAGTATTCCGGCCGGCGGCGTAGAGGCGGTGCTTGGCGATGTACTGCACCACTCCGTCCGGCACCAGGTACCAGACGGGCTTGCCCTCAACCACTCGGCGGCGGCAGTCCGTGGAAGAGATTGCCATGGCCGGCACCTCCATCAGGGATACGTCCTCCCGCCCCATGTTTTCCAGGACGTGCCCGGGCCGGGTGACCCCCACAAAGTGGGCGAGGGACCACAGCTCCTGGATGTCCTTCCAGGAAAGGATCTGGGCCATGGCATCCGCTCCGGTGATGAAGAACAGATCGGCCTCGGGCCGTGCCGCCTTCAGGTCCCGCAGTGTATCAATGGTGTACGTGGGCCCGGGCCGGTCAATGTCCACCCTGCTGACAGTAAACCGGGGATTCGAAGCCGTCGCGATGACGGTCATCAGGTACCGGTGTTCCGCCGGGCTTACCTGCTGCGCCGCCGGCTTGTGCCACGGTTCGCCGGTGGGTACGAAAACCACCTCGTCCAGGTCGAACCGGTCTGCCACTTCGCTTGCCGCCACCAGGTGGCCGTGGTGGATGGGATCAAACGTTCCGCCCATGACTCCCAGACGGAACCTTCGTTTTCCGTTGACGTCTGTCCGCTGCGGCTCACCCATGGGGATAAATGCCTCCGCTGACTGCACCGGGTACGTCAGTCCTGGATTGCCTGGCCGTGGTCATGCTTGTTCGCGAACTGGCGCTGGGGATCCACATGCTCCGCTTCGGCCTCGTGCCGGTTGCCGACGTTGGTGAAGGACACGGTGACGAGCATCAGGAGCAGCAGCAGCGCCATGATGACCCCGCCGTAGACGTACGGGGACACCGGAAGCTCGACGTGGTGTTCTTCGGCCATCTCCGCAGCATGAAGCACGGCGCCCGTAAGCTGGATCAGCATGTATCTCCCCTAGGGATCTGTAGGTTCCGCCGGGTGGCCGGCGTTCGGTTTCTAAGTCAATGGTACGCGTAACGGGATGCACATCGCAGCCGGGCCGCTCCCGGCCGCGGTTGGCTGCCGCTAGCCGCGGATCTGTCCGTCGCCTTGGATGATCCATTTGGTGGTGGTCAGTTCCTTCAGTCCCATGGGCCCGCGGGCGTGCATCTTCTGGGTCGAAATGCCCACTTCGGCGCCCAGTCCCAGCTCTCCCCCGTCCGTGAAGCGGGTAGAGGCGTTCACAATCACTGCCGCCGAGTCGATCTCGGCTATGAAACGTTCCGCGTTGGCCAAGTCATTGGTGATGATCGCCTCGGTATGGCCGGTGGTCCAGCGCCGGATATGGTCCACAGCTTCGTCCAGGCTGTCCACCACCGCCACAGCCAGGTCAAGATCCATGTACTCGCGCCCCCAGTCGGCGTCGTCGGCAGGTGCCGCAGTGACGCCGTCTGGCAGCAGCGTCATGGCCCGGGCATCGGCGTGCAGGCGCACCCCGGCCGCCGCGAGGGCAGCCAAGACGTCGGGAGCGGCCGGAGCTGCCTCATGGATCAGCAGGGTTTCCACCGTGTTGCAGACACTGGGCCGCTGGGTTTTGGAGTTCAGCAGGATCTCGACGGCCATTTCCACGGGTGCGGTGCGGTCCAGATAAATGTGCACGTTCCCCTCCCCCGTTTCGATCACCGGAACGGTGGCATTGGTAACCACGGACTGGATCAGCGAGCGGCCGCCGCGGGGAATCAGCACATCCACCCGGCCGCGGGCTTTCATCAGGACAGCGGCGCCTTCGCGGCCGTACCGGTCCACGCTCTGCACGGCGTCCGCGGGCAGCCCGGCATCCTCGAGTGAATCCCGGATGATCTGCACCAGCACCTCGTTGGTGGCCGCGGCGGCACTGCCGCCCCGCAGGATCACCGCATTTCCGCTCTTCAGCGCCAGACCGGCAATGTCCAGGGTGACGTTGGGCCGGGCTTCGTAAATGGCCGCGACCACGCCCATGGGCACATGCACCTGGCGCAGCCGCAAGCCGTTGGGGAGCGTCTGGCCGCGGGCTACGGAGCCCACCGGGTCCGGCAGGCCGGCCAGGTTCTCCAGTGCCGCCGCGAGGGAGGCAATGCGTTCAGCCGTTAGGGCGAGCCGGTCCAGCATGGCTGCAGAGGTGCCGTTTTCGCGGCCGGCGGCCAGGTCCCGGGCATTGGCCGCGAGGATCACTTCCCGTCCGGCCCTGACGTTGTCCGCAATCCGCAGCAGGGCGCGGTCTTTCCACGCCCGGTTGGCGCGCGCGAGCCGCCGCGCGGCAACCCTGGAACGGTCGGCCACGGCGTGGACCTGCGCTTCGACGTTCTCCGCGGAGACCGCACCGGCTTCGGGCTCCGGCGCTGCAGCTGTCCCGTCAGTGCCGGTGCCGACGCTTGCCTCGCTTGTGTTCACGGAATTCATGCCTCCAGTGTAGGACCGGCACCGGTTTCAGGGGCGGGTACGGCGGTTTGGGCCTGGTGCAGCAGAACCAGGTCATTCACGTGCACCACGGCGCGTTCGTAGCCGCGGCCGAGCTCACGGGACAGTTCCCGGGTGGAACGGCCCAGCATGGAGGGCAGTTCATCGGACCCGTAGTTGCTAAGCCCGTGGGCAATCACCCGGCCGGCGGTATCGGCCAGGGCAACCGCGTCTCCGGGTTCGAAGCGTCCTTCCACCGAGGCGATCCCTGCCGGCAGCAGCGAACGGTGCCGCTCCCCCACAGCGCGCGCGGCGCCGTCGTCCAGCACCAGGGTGCCTTGGATCCGGGCCAGGTGCGCCAGCCATAGCAGGCGGATGGACTGGCGGCGCCCGCGGGTGGTGAACCAGGTGCCGACGTCCTCACCGGCCAGCGCGGCAGCGGCGTTGGCCGTGGAGGTCACCAATGCGGGAATGCCGGATTCTGCGGCAATGGTGGCCGCTTCCACCTTGGTGGCCATCCCGCCGGTGCCCACCCCTGCCTTGCCGACCTTGCCGATGCGTACATCGGCAAGGTCCTTCGGGCCGGTGACCTCGGGAATGCGGCGCGCACCCTCGCCGGGCGGACCGTCGTAGAGGGCGTCGACGTCGGAAAGAAGAATGAGCGCATCGGCCTTGACCAGGTGCGCCACGAGGGCGGCCAGCCGGTCATTGTCGCCGAAGCGGATTTCGTGGCTGGCGACGGCGTCGTTTTCGTTGACGATCGGCAGTACACCGAAGTTCAGGAGCCGTTCCATGGCGCGGTGCGCGTTGGCGTGGTGGGTACGCCGCATGAGGTCCTCGATGGTCAACAGGACCTGGCTCACGGTGACGCCGTGGGCCCCGAACGCAGCCGTGTACCGGGCCATCAGCAGGCCCTGCCCCACACTGGCGGCCGCCTGCTGGGAGGAAAGCTGCGCGGGGCGCCGAGCCAGGCCCAGCGGGGCCAGCCCGGCGCTGATGGCACCGGAGGAGACCAAGATGATCTCGGTGCCTTGCGCGTGCCGTGCGGACAGCACGTCCGCCAGGGACCGCAGCGCCGCATCGGAGATGCCGCCGGCCACGGAAGTCAGCGACGAGGAGCCTACTTTGACCACCACGCGCCGGGCGCGCGCCAATCCGGAACGGGAGGTCAGCGCACGGCGGGCAGGCGGGGGTGATTCGGTGAGTTCACTCATAACCTGCCCAGCCTAAGCGCTGAGCCTCCTCCGTGGCCGGACTGTGAAGGGCTTACTCCCCTTCGTTACCCTCTGCCGCTTCATCGGCCGTTGCGGGGCGGGAGTTGTGCTTGTAGTTCACGGACTCGGTCCAGATGCCGGCACGGCGCTCGGATTCGAGTTCCGCGCGGGCCGCCGCACGGGCGTCCTTGCGCTTCTGGTGGTCTTCGCGTTTCTCTTCGCGGGTGGGGCGGGAGAAGTCCTCCACGCGGATGTCGCTGCCGCGCGGGGAGGCAGCGAGCAGTTCCGCGCCGCCGATCATGGTCGGCTCCCAGTCGAAGACGACGCCGTCGCCCTCGCCGATCACCACGGCGTCGCCGGGCTTGGCGCCTTCCTTGAACAGCTTCTCCTCCACGCCCAGCTTGGCGAGGCGGTCGGCCAGGTAGCCAACGGCTTCATCGTTGGTGAAGTCGGTCTGCTGGACCCAGCGCACCGGCTTCTCGCCCAGGACGCGGAAGAGCGGCTCAAGGTTGCGTTCCTCGCGGCGGATCATGAAGCCGCCCTTGTAGTTGACGCCGCGCGGTTTCAGGACCGGCGGCTGGATGCGCGGCGGAGCCTGCTCGACGGCGTCACGGGCGTCCTTGACGATCCCGGCCATGGCGAACCCGAGTTCACGAAGGCCCTCGTGGCTGGAGGCGGAGACCTCAAACACGCGGTAGCCGCGTTTTTCCAGTTCCGGGCGGACGAATTCGGCCATGTCGCGGCCGTCGGGGACGTCCACCTTGTTCAGTGCGACCAGGCGCGGGCGGCGGTTCAGCGGCACGACGTCGCCGTCGGTGCCGGCGTAGCTCATGTCCACTTCGTACTTCTCGAGTTCGCGCTCGATGATTTCCAGGTCGCCGATGGGGTCGCGGTCCGTCTCCAGGGCGGCGCAGTCAAGCACATGCACAAGGGCGGCGCAGCGTTCAACGTGGCGCAGGAAGTTGTGGCCGAGGCCCTTGCCTTCGGAGGCGCCCTCGATCAGGCCGGGCACATCCGCCACGGTGAAGCGCACATCGCCGGACTGGACAACGCCGAGGTTCGGGATCAGCGTGGTGAAGGGGTAGTCGGCAATCTTCGGGCGGGCCGCGGACATGGCCGCAATCAGCGAGGACTTGCCGGCGGACGGGAAGCCCACCAGTGCAATGTCGGCGATGGACTTCAGCTCCAGGACAATGTCCGCTTCCTCGCCGGGAATACCCAGCAGCGCGAACCCGGGGGCCTTGCGCTTCTGCGAGGAAAGGGAGGAGTTGCCGAGGCCGCCCTGGCCACCGGCGGCAGCGATGTATTCGAAGCCCTCCCCGACCATGTCCGCCAGCACTTCGCCGTCCTTGTTCTTCACGACGGTGCCGTCCGGAACCGGGAGGATCAGCGTCTCGCCGGTCTTGCCGGCGCGCCAGTCGCCCATGCCGTTGCCGCCGTTGGTGGCGTGGCGGTGGGGGGCGTGGTGGTAATCGAGCAGGGTGGTGGTTTGGGAGTCAACACGCAGGATGACGTCGCCGCCGTCGCCGCCGTTGCCGCCGTCGGGCCCGCCCAGCGGCTTGAACTTTTCACGCTTGACGGACACGCAACCATGGCCGCCTGTACCGCCCGAAACGTGCAGCACTACGCGGTCTACAAAGCTGGCCATGGTTCTCCTTCAAAGGAATTTCTTGATCATGCCAATTCTACTTGGCTTAAAAAACGACGGGGCGGGCCATCAAGGCCCGCCCCGTCGGAAAAGCTAATTGCCGGTGATTACTCGGCGGCTGCAGGAGCCACGATGTTCACGACGCGGCGGCCGCGACGGCTGCCGAATTCAACTGCACCTGCTGCCAGGGCGAACAGGGTGTCGTCGCCTCCGCGGCCAACGCCCTCACCCGGGTGGAAGTGGGTGCCGCGCTGGCGAACGATGATTTCGCCTGCCTTGACAACCTGGCCGCCGAAACGCTTCACGCCGAGGTACTGGGCGTTGGAGTCGCGACCGTTGCGAGTGGAACTCGCACCTTTCTTATGTGCCATTTCTTTGCCTGCCTTTGCTAACTGATATTGAAACCCACAGGCGGGATCACTCCCGCGTTCCCGGCTGTGAAGCCGGGGCGGAGGATCAGGAGTTGATGGACGTAACCTTGACCTTGGTCAGCGAGGAGCGGTAGCCCTGACGCTTCTTGTAGCCGGTCTTGTTCTTGAACTTCTGGATGACGATCTTCGGACCCCGGAAGTTCTCGATGATTTCTGCCGTCACGGTAACCTTGGCCAGGTCCTGTGCAGCAGAGGTGACCTTGTCGCCATCAACCAAAAGCAGGGCAGGCAGCTCAAAGGTGCTACCGGCTCCACCGGGGACGCGGTCCAGGGTTACGAGGTCTCCGACGGAAACCTTTTCTTGGCGGCCGCCAGCGCGGACAATCGCGTACACCACTTGGGAACTCACTTCTCTCGACGTTTAATACTTGGATGCGCATTTGGCGGGGCCAGAATTGTGCCCGCCTTGCGCCATGCAGTTCCGCCTGAACCGATAAACGGTTGGAAGGCGTTCGCACCGAAGTTCAAGGCTACGCTAACGGGACCATAACCCGCAAATGCGTTCTGCATATGCACGTTGGACCTGCGCGCCACCGACTGCCAGTGCCACTGCTCGGCTCCTACTTTATCCTATCCGGGCGCTGTTCCCGGCATCGGCCCCTTCCGGCCCTCCGGGCCGTGTCGGACAGCCGCGCCGGATTAAATGCCAAGGGCGGCAGGGTCCATATGGACCCCGCCGCCCAACAGGCACCGGCGCTGCCGGCACCTCGCG
This sequence comes from Arthrobacter sp. zg-Y1143, assembly GCF_030125565.1. Classification (NCBI taxonomy): domain Bacteria; kingdom Bacillati; phylum Actinomycetota; class Actinomycetes; order Micrococcales; family Micrococcaceae; genus Arthrobacter; species Arthrobacter sp. zg-Y1143. Next base: position 350,345 of record NZ_JASKLW010000006.1, read on the forward strand.
GTACTACAGCTCGGACGCGGGCACGCCTACGCCCAGGATGACCGGGGCGCCGGCCTTCTCTTCGCGGGGCGCCGGCGCCGCAGGCTCGGCCGTGACCGTATGCCGGGACGGTTCAGCAGAGGCATAGTGCCGGGGTGCGGTGACCTCCGCTGCGCCCTGCGGGCTGCTGGCAGCCCTGCGGCGACGGGCCGGGCGGGCCGGCGCGGGTGCGGCAGCACGCTGCGAAGCGGCCTGATCCTCACTGCCCTGTTCCGGAGCAGCCTGATCCTCACTGCGCTGTTCCGGAGCCGCCGGAGCGGCCGGTTCGTGGGCAACGGCGGAAGCCACCTCGTTGAAGGCCTCCGTGAGGCTCTCCAGCGTGAGGGCAGGCTCTTCCTTCACCGGGCGGCGGCGCTGCCGGCGCGGCACCACCACGGTCTCACCCTGGATGTTCAGGACGGCACCGGGCTCGGTGTCGCCTCCGTCTGCCTGGGCTTCGTCTGCCCTGGCTGCGGCGGCATCTGATACCCCGTTGCCGTTGGCGGCAGCTTCGACCACCTCGTGGGCGGCCGCGGTTGCTGCGGCAATGCTGGCCAGGGCTGCACGGGCCGCCTCTGCCTTTGCCTGGCGCTCGGCGTCCCCATGGTCCGGCTCCTCCGCAGCGGGCTGCTGCTCAGCGGGCTGGACCGGCTGCACACGGTCCCGATCCCGGCTGCGGTTGCGCTTCCGGTCTCCGCGGGACTGCTTCTCCTGCTTGAGGTGCTGCTGATGGTTGTCCTCGCCAACGGCATGCGCCGGGGCGGCAGCGGGCGTGTGGCTGGTACTGCGGCGGTGTTCCACCGGGACATCCTGCGTGATGACGCCGCGGCCTTCGCAGTGTTCACAGGTCTCGCCGAAGACTTCCAGCAGGCCCGTGCCCATCCGCTTGCGGGTCATCTGGACCAGGCCCAGCGAGGTCACTTCGGCTACCTGGTGCTTGGTCCGGTCGCGGCCCAGGCATTCCACCAGGCGCCGGAGCACCAGGTCGCGGTTGGCTTCAAGGACCATGTCGATGAAGTCGATGACGATGATGCCGCCGATGTCGCGCAGCCGCAGCTGGCGGACCACTTCCTCGGCTGCCTCCAGGTTGTTCTTGGTGACGGTTTCTTCCAGGTTGCCGCCGCTGCCGGTGAACTTGCCGGTGTTCACGTCTACCACGGTCATGGCTTCGGTGCGGTCAATCACCAGCGAGCCGCCGGAGGGGAGGAAGACCTTGCGGTCCAGTGCCTTGGCAATCTGCTCGTCGATGCGGTGCGCGGCGAAGATGTCTTCGTCCTTGGTCCACTTCTCCAGGCGTCCCACCAGGTCCGGGGCCACGTAGGTCACGTAGGCCTCGATGGTGTCCCAGGCTTCCTCGCCGGAAACCACCAGCTTGGAGAAATCCTCGTTGAAGACGTCACGGACCACCTTGATGGTCAGGTCCGGTTCGCCGTAGAGCAGTTCAGGGGGCAGCGTCTTGGTGGACTTGGCCTTGGCATCGATGGTTTCCCACTGGGCACGCAGGCGGTTGATGTCATTCATCAACTCTTCCTCGCTGGCACCTTCGGCAGCCGTGCGGACAATAACGCCCGCGTTCTCCGGCAGGTGGTCCTTGAGGATTTTCTTCAGCCGGTTGCGTTCCACGTCCGGCAGCTTGCGGGAAATGCCGGTCATGGAGCCGCCCGGCACGTACACCAGGTAGCGTCCGGGCAGGGAGATCTGGCTGGTCAGCCGGGCGCCCTTGTGGCCTACGGGATCCTTGGTGACCTGCACCAGTACGGAATCGCCGGACTTCAGCGCCAGCTCGATGCGGCGCGGCTGGCCGTCCAGGCCGGCGGCGTCCCAATTGACCTCGCCGGCGTACAGCACGGCGTTGCGGCCGCGGCCGATGTCCACAAAGGCGGCTTCCATGCTGGGCAGCACGTTCTGGACCTTGCCCACGTACACGTTGCCAATCAGGGAGTCCTGCTGGGTGTTGGATACAAAGTGTTCCGCCAGCACGCCGTCTTCAAGCACGCCGATCTGAATCCGCTCGTCGCGCTGGCGGACAATCATCTGCCGGTCAACGGATTCGCGGCGCGCCAGGAACTCGGCCTCGGTGATCACGTGGCGGCGGCGGCCGGACTCGCGGGACTCGCGGCGGCGCTGCTTCTTGGCTTCCAGACGCGTGGAACCCTTGACGCTGGTCACGCGGTCCGACGCCGGTGCGTCGGCATGGGCGCGCGGGGCGCGGACCCGGGTAACCGTGTTGGGCGGATCGTCGTCCGCTCCCCCGGTCAGTTCCAGATCTGCATCTCCACGCCGGCGACGGCGGCGGCGGCGGGAGGTCACGCCGCCGGCCTCGCTGTCCTCCGGTCCGGTTGAAGCGTTCTCCTCACCGGTGCCTGCCTCGGCCCCGGCACGGCTGCGGCTGCGCCGGCTGCGGCGCGAGCGGGACCGGGTGGAATCGGCAGACTCTTCGTCGTCTTCTGCGGCCGGGTCGGTGTCCGCAGCCTTGACCACGGGCAGGGAGCGGACGGCGGAAAGGTCCGGGGCATGGAAGAGCACCGAGGTGGGTGATTCGGGAACCGCAAACGGATCCAGTGCCGATGCGGGGCCTGCGGGTGCAGCCGCTTCGGTCGCGGCCGACTCAGTTGCGTCCGGGAGTACGGGCTCCGCGGCGGTTTCGGCGGACGGAACTGCTGCTTCCGCAGAGCGGGCCGGACCGGCGGGCGTGCCGGCACGGCGGCGGGTTCGGGTCTTCGGCGCCGGGGCTTCGGCTTCCGCCTCGGGGCGGGCGGCCAGTGTCACTTCATCTGATGCAGGCACTTCATCTGCTGCAGGCACTTCCTCTGCTGCGGGTACCGCGGCATGCACCGGCTCAGCTGCGGCAGCGGAGGTCTCGGCTTCAAGCGCTTCCGCTGGCTTCTTCTTGGCGGGGGCGCGGCGCCGGCGCACGGCCTTGGCGGGGGCATCCGCTTCCACGGCAGCCGGCTCGACGGCGTCGCCTGCTGCATGCTCCTGCGTTACCGCTGCGGGGACGGCCTCCGGACCCGCGGCCGGTTCGGCTGCTACAGATTCAACCGGTGCAGACACGGCAGTCGTGGATACGGCTTTTTTGCGGGGGGCGCGGACACGCTTGGGCTTTTCGGCAACGGCGGCAGCCGAGTCTTCGGCGTCAGGAACGGCGGCAGCTTCCGGCGACTGTTCCTGCGCCGGTTCCTGCGTCTTTGCCGGCGAGGTGACCGGCGATGATGACTTGCGGCGGGTGCGGGTGGCTTTCTTGACGGCCGGCTGGGCCTGCGAAGCCCCTTCCCCTGCGGCGGTACCTTCTGCAACTAGTTCATTGGTCAAGTCGTTCTGGTTATTCATTTAGGCCTATGCTCCGGCCCTGCGGCACTGGCCACATTCCAATGCCGAAGGGCAATGTGTCGGCCGTGCGGTGGCATCGCAGCCTGCCCGCCGGCCGGAAGTCGTCTGGATGTCATCCGAGGTCGCGCCGACTGTGGGGCGCGGGATCACTCGAAGACCAGCGGCACGGCTATGGGTCGGTCTGATCGGCGGATTCCCTGGTTCCCACCCGGATTGATGGGCGAACTGCATGGGAAGCGTCACCGGCAGAACCGGAAGCCTGTCGCTGGACCGATGGCGGAATGTGGTTCCGTCACCAGCCAAAGACATTATCTCACATGGCCGCCTTTTTGGCCCGTATGAACCCTTAGACTCGACGCAGACAACTACTCGGTAAAAGGAGCTTCCGTGCCCTCCAGCGCAGCCCGTCAAACTTCCGGCGTCCGGCCGGCTGACCCCGCCCCGTCCCGGGCGGCATCGGCACAGGCCGTTGGGCCGGAACGGCGGCCCTTTATCTGGACCCTGCTCGCCACGTCCGTAATTGGCTGGCTTGCCTCGGGCATCCTGGTCATCGAACGGCTGCATGTGTACGCCGACGCAAACTACATCACCAGCTGTGACATCAGCCCCTGGGTCTCCTGCGGAACGGTCTTCCAGACCTGGCAGGCCTCGCTCTTCGGCTTCCCCAACCCGCTGATCGGCATTGTGGCCTTCGCCGTCACCATTACCACCGCCGTGGGCCTGCTGGCCCGCGCACAGTTTGCCCGCTGGTACTGGGTGGGCCTGCAGGCAGGCGTCACGCTGGGCATGGTCTTCGTTGTGTGGCTGTGGAGCCAGGCCCTGTTCGATATCTACGTACTGTGCATCTACTGCATCGTGGTGTGGGCGGCAATGATTCCTTTGTTCGTGTTCACCACCATCCGTAACCTTGCAGCGGGCGTCATTCCGGCACCGGCGGGGCTGGTGCGGTTCCTCACGGAGTGGGCCTGGGCCATCGTTGTCCTGCTCTGGGTGGCCACGGCGGCGTCCATCTTCTTCCGCTTTATGAATTCCTTCATCGGAAGCTAACGGCGTAGCCGCCGGCGGCGGTGCCCGGCCCTCCCTGCCTAGCCCGCGTTCGGCATTCCCCATGCCAGCACCACGGGGAAATCCTGGCCTTCCCAGGTCGCCTGGAGCGAGGGGTCCGGTGCCGTGCGTCCGTCCAGGTCAAGCAGCCGGACCACTGAGAGCTCCCAGCCGCTCTGCTCCAGCACGGACACGGTCCAGTCCTGCGGTTCTTCCGCCGGCGCGTCCGCCAGTTCGGCGCCGTCGGGCATCCCGCTGGTGAAGACCCGCATGGACTCGGGCAGCAGTTCGCGCACGCCGTCGCGCTCGGTGTATTGGGGTGCCTGGCCCTGCCGAGAGAAGAGCGCCGCTTCCAGCGCGGCCGCGTACACCGGGTCCCCGGCCGCGTCGTAGACCCAGCGGCGGCCCAGCACCGAGTGGTCCATCTCGGTGATCAGGAACCGCTCCGCACCGGCCAGCGGTGCATCCCGGTAGGTCAGCGGTACCTGAACCACCCGTGAACCGGCGGCAACAATAAGGGTTTCAATCCCCACTGCGCCTTCCGGGTCCTCAAAGCGGAAGGCCCCGAGTTTCCGTGCCGTGACCGGTTCCGTCGAGGGAAACCACCGCGCCCTCGGCAGCCAGTCGGAGATCAGTTCCAGTTTTCCCGGACGCAGCTCTGCGTCATAGATGAGTGCCATGCGGACAGCATAGGCATGATCAGCGCGTGCGGGTGGAATATCCCCGCTGCAATTCCGGTTGCCGCAAAGGAAGGCGCAGGCACTTTCTGCCGCCGGAAACCGTAAGGAGATCCATGCTTAGGACAACATCCGCAGGCCCAAACACACCGGGCACAGCGCTCGTGGCCGGTGCCACCGGAATCGCAGGCGCGGCGCTGGTCGAACTGCTCACCCGGGAGGGCTGGCAAGTGCTGGCCCTCTCACGCAAGGGCGGCAGCCCCGATCCGTCCCGGCCCGGGGTCGTCCCCGTAGCCGCTGACCTGACCTCGCCGGCGTCGCTCGCAGCAGCGCTGAAGGATGCGCGTCCCACGCACGTCTTCTTCACCTCCTGGTCCCGGCAGGAAACCGAAGTCGAAAACATCGCGGTGAATGCCGGCATGGTCCGGAACCTCCTGGCAGCACTGGAAGACGCGCCGCTGGAACACGTGGCGCTGATGACCGGCCTCAAGCACTATATGGGCCCCTTCGAAGCGTACGGCGAAGGCCCCATGCCGGATACGCCGTTCTCGGAAGAGGAACCGCGACTGCCCGTGGACAACTTCTACTACGCGCAGGAAGACGAACTGATGGCCGCGGCGCAGCGGCAGGGCTTCGCCTGGTCCGTGCACCGCTCCCACACGGTGATCGGCTTCGCCGTAGGCAACGCCATGAACATGGGCCAGACCCTCGCTGTGCAGGCCACCCTCTGCAAGGAACTGGGCCTGCCCTTTATTTTCCCGGGCTCGGAAACCCAGTGGAACTCGATCACGGACATGACCGACGCCGGGCTGCTTGCCGAGCACATGCTCTGGGCGGCCACGGACCCGAACACCGCCAATGAGGCCTACAACGTGGTCAACGGCGACGTTTTCCGCTGGCGTTCACTCTGGCCGCGGCTGGCTGCAGAATTCGGCGTTACGCCCGAAGGCTTCGACACCGTTCCCCGTCCGCTCGAGGAGCAGATGGCCGGCATGGAGGAGGCCTGGAAGGAGCTGGCCGTCCGGCACGGGCTCGCCGAAACCGACATCACCAGGCTGGCGTCATGGTGGCACACCGACGCCGACCTGGGCCGGAACGTGGAGGTGCTGACCGACATGAGCAAGAGCCGGTTGGCAGGCTTCACCGGCTACCGCCGCACCGAAGACGCCTTCAAGGAACTCTTCGCACGGCTGCGGGACGAAAAGCTCATTCCGTAGCAGTGCCCCTCCCCCGGGCAGAAAAAGGGCCGGCACCCCGCTGGGGGCCGGCCCTTTTTTCTGCCTGACGGGTTACTTGAACCAGATGCCGATTTCCCGGGAGGCTGATTCGGGCGAATCGGAACCGTGGACCAGGTTCTGCTGCACGGCCGTACCCCAGTCACGGCCGAAGTCGCCGCGGATGGTGCCCGGGGCCGCCGTCGTCGGATCCGTGGTGCCGGCCAGCGATCGGAAGCCCTCGATGACGCGTTCGCCTTCCAGGACCATCGCTACAACCGGACCGCTGAGCATGAACTCAACGAGCGGCTCGTAGAACGGCTTGCCCTGATGCTCCTCGTAGTGCTCTTCGAGGATGGCCCGGGTGGCTGCGGTCTTCTTCAGTTCAGCCACGGTGTAGCCTTTGGCCTCGATCCGGGCCAGGATGGCGCCGGTGAGGCGGCGCTCGACGCCGTCGGGCTTAACCAGGACAAGTGTGCGCTCAATGCTCACGGTGTATCTCCTTGGAAGTTCGGGTAACTGGTTCTAAGCCTAGTCGGTGCCCGGTGCCGTTGAAGGCCCGGCCTCTTCCGGATGGGCCTGCTCCCACTCGGCCTGCATGCGGTCCCGTTCCCGGTTCTCCCGGTCCAGCCGCATCCCGGCCCGCAGGCCGTACCACCAGGTCAGCGCAAACAGCACGCCTACTAAGAACATGGTCGGCTCCAGGAAGCCGGAGGCAATGATGACCAGCTGCAGGATCCAGCCGATCAGCGGTCCGGCCGGCTTGGACAGCACGGCGCAGGTGCCAACCAGTGCCGCCGCCAGCAGGATGCCCCCGCCCAGCAGCAGCACGGGCGAAACGGTCCCGCGGTGCAGGCCGAAAACGGCGAGGGTCCCGAAAAGCACTACGAACGCTTCGAGTGTCAGCACCGTGGATGCGAACATTACCTTCACCGAACGGCGCTTCTTGGGCATGCCCGGACGCCATTCGCGCTGCGCCTTGGTCAGTTTTGCCATATCTGCGAACCTACTTTCCGAGGAGGGTGCGCGCTTCGGCGACCAGGGTAATGGAACCGACCACCAGGACACCGCCGGCAAGGTCGTTGTTCTCTTCGGCCTTGGCCACGGCCAGCTCCAGTGCGTTGTCCAGTCCTGCTTCGACCCGGATGTCCTCGTCCGCGAAACCGGCGTCCACTGCGTCCTGGACCAGTTCCTCGGCGGGGATTGCCCGCGGGGAATTGGACTGGGTCAGCACAACGCTGCTGACCAGGTCCCCAAGCTGCTCACGCAGCTCGCTGAGGATCCCGACGGCGTCCTTCTCCGCCAGGATCCCCACCACCAGCACCAAAGTGGTGAAGTTGAAGGACTCACGCAGCGCCTCGGCCGAGGCGCGGGCGCCCGCCGGGTTGTGCGCGGCGTCGACCACGATGGTGGGCGCGGTGCGGACCACTTCCAGGCGGCCGGGCGAGGTGACGGTGGAGAACCCGGTACGGAGCAGTTCGACGTCGAGCTCCTTGGAACCGCCGCCGATAAACGCTTCCAGGGCCGCGACGGCAACTGCCGCGTTCTGCGCCTGGTGCGCGCCGTGCAGGGGAACCAGCAGCTCCTCGTAGCGCCCGGCCAGGCCGTTGACGGTGACCATCTGTCCGCCCACGGCCATCACGCGGGATTCGACGCCGAACTCCACGCCTTCGAACCGGAACGGTACGCCCGTCTCGCGTGCCTTCTCCAGCAGCACCGTCGCGGCCTCCATGGGCTGCGCGGCGCTGATCAGGAAACCGCCCTCCTTGATGATGCCCGCCTTCTCATAGGCGATGTCGGCGACGTCGTCACCGAGCAGTTCGGTGTGGTCCAGCGAGATGGGCGTAATGACGGAAACGGTGCCGTCGCCCACGTTCGTGGCATCGGTGATGCCGCCCAGTCCCACCTCAATGACTGCCGCGTCCACGGGCTCGTCCGCGAAGACGGCGAACGCCAGGATGGTCAGGGCCTCGAAGTAGGTCAGCCGCGGCTCCCCCGCTGCTTCCAGCTCGCCGTCGACAATGTCCAGGTAGGGGCGGATTTCATCCCAGATCCGGACAAACGTTTCGTCACTGACGGGCTCGCCGTCAATGCTGATCCGCTCCGTCACCCGGGTCAGGTGCGGGCTGGTGTAGCGGCCGGTCCGCAGCCCGTAGGCGCGCAGCCCGCCTTCAATCAGGCGGGCCGTGGACGTTTTGCCGTTGGTGCCGGTGATGTGGATGATCGGGAACGCCTTGTTGGGTTCCCCCAGCACTTCCATGGCCCGGAAGAGCGGAGCCAGGCGCGGCTCCATCTTGTTTTCCGGGGCACGGCTGAGCAGCTCGGCGTACACGCTCTCCACCGAGAAACCGTCAATCGAACCGGACGGACGGTCTGCTGCGCTCATTAGATCTTCTCCACTGTGACGATGAATTTCCCGCTGTCCTTCTCGTCGTCCGTGACCGTGAGGTCACCGACAACAATCAGGTCCGCGGTGAGGGTTTCAGCCTTGATCAGGCTGATGTTGGCCTCGAGGGCTGCTGCTTCCGCTTCGCCGGTGCTGATCCGGGTGCGGATGCGGTCGCTGATGTGCAGGTCGGCGTCCCGGCGGGCCTGCTGGATGGCGCGGATGCCGTCGCGGGCGGTACCCTCGGCGGCCAGTTCGGGGGTGACCTCGGTGTTCAGCACCAGGAACCCGCCGCCCGGCAGCACGGCAACGGCCTTGGCCGATTCACCTTCGCCGGACTCCACCACGGTTTCGAGCGTGTACTCGTGCTCTTCAAGGGCGAGCCCGCCCGCGGTGACCGTGCCGGCGTCGTCCACTGACCAGTCGCCCGATTTGGCGGCCTTGATGGCCGTCTGCACGTTCTTGCCCAGCCGGGGGCCGGCAGCGCGGGCGTTAACCACGAGCTTCTGGCTGATGCCGAACTCGGCCGGGTCCGCGGACGCGGCGTCTACCAGGCGCACGTTCTTCAGGTTCAGTTCGTCGGCGATGATCGCGGCGAACTGGCCCGTAAGGGACTGTGCGTCAGGCGCGACGACGGTCATTTCGGACAGCGGCAGGCGGACCCGCAGGTTCGCGCCCTTGCGCAGGGAGGAACCCACCGAGGCAATGCGGCGGGTCAGGTCCATCCGTGCCACCAGGTCCGGATCCTTCGGGAACAGGTCCGCATCCGGCCAATCCGTCAGGTGCACCGAGCGTCCGCCGGTCAGGCCCCGCCAGATTTCCTCACCGATAAGCGGCAGCAGCGGGGCAGCCACGCGGCACACCGTTTCCAGGCACGTGTACAGCACGTCGAACGCCTGCGGATCTTCGTCGAAGAACCGGGTGCGGCTGCGGCGGATGTACCAGTTGGTCAGCGTGTCCATGTAGGCGCGCAGGATCTCGCACCCCACGGACACGTCGTAGGTGTCCAGGGCCGTGGTTATTTCCCGCACCAGGTCGCCGGTGGCGGCGAGCAGGTAGCGGTCCAGCGGCTCGGTGGAGTCGTAGCGGGCCTTCGCCTCGTAGCCGTTGCCGTTGTTCGCGGCGTTGGTGTACAGGCTGAAGAAGTGCCAGACGTTCCACAGCGGCAGGATGGCCTGGCGGACGCCGTCGCGGATGCCCTGTTCGGTGACAATCAGGTTGCCGCCGCGCAGGATGGGCGAGGCCATCAGGAACCAGCGCATGGCATCGGAGCCGTCGCGGTCCAGGACCTCGGACACGTCGGGGTAGTTGCGCAGCGACTTGGACATCTTCTGCCCGTCGGAGCCCAGGACAATGCCGTGGCTGCTGACGTTGCGGAACGCCGGCCGGTCAAACAGTGCAGTGGCGAGCACGTGCAGCGTGTAGAACCAGCCGCGGGTCTGGCCGATGTACTCCACGATGAAGTCGCCCGGGTTGTGGTGCTCGAACCAGTCGGCGTTCTCCATCGGGTAGTGGACCTGGGCGTACGGCATGGATCCGGAGTCGAACCAGACGTCCAGCACGTCCTCCACGCGGCGCATGGTGGACTGGCCCTCTTCCGGGGTGCGGGGGTCGTCCGGGTTGGGCCGGGTCAGCTCGTCGATAAACGGGCGGTGCAGGTCCGGCTTGCCCTCCTTGTTCAGCGGCAGGCGGCCGAAGTCGGCTTCCATTTCGGCCAGCGAACCGTAAACGTCGGTACGCGGGTAGTTGGGGTCATCCGAAACCCAGACCGGGATGGGGCTGCCCCAGTAGCGGTTGCGGCTGATGGACCAGTCGCGGGCGTTTTCCAGCCACTTGCCGAACTGGCCGTCCTTGACGTTCTCCGGGATCCAGTTGATCTGCTGGTTCAGTTCGACCATGCGGTCCTTGATCTTGGTGACCTCCACGAACCAGGAGGAGACAGCCTTGTAGATCAGCGGGTTCCGGCACCGCCAGCAGTGCGGGTAGCTGTGCTCGTAGCTGGCCTGGCGAAGCAGCCGGCCTTCGGCCTTCAGCACCTTGGTGATGGGTTTGTTGGCATCGAAGACCTGCAGGGCGGCGATGTCCTCCAGCGCGGTCTGGGCGAACATGGGCAGGAACTTGCCGCCCTCGTCCACGGACAGGATCACGGGGATGCCGTTCTCCTCGCAGACCTTCTGGTCATCTTCACCATAGGCCGGAGCCTGGTGGACAACACCGGTGCCGTCGGTAGTGGTGACGTAGTCCGCCGTGACTATCCGCCAGGCGTTTTCGGTGCCCCACTTTTCGGTGTCGGTGTAGATGTTCCACAGCGGTTCGTACCGCAGCCCGGCAAGGTCCTTGCCCAGGTGCACGGCGCTGACGGAGGCGCGGGCGGCCTCGGCGTCGTCGTACCCCAGGTCCTTGGCGTAGGAACCGACGAGGTCCTCGGCCAGGAGGAACCGGCCCTCCCCTGCCTGCGTGCCGTTCGGGCCAGCGGGCACGACGGCGTAGCGGACCTCGGGTCCGACGGCGAGGGCCATGTTGGTGGGCAGGGTCCACGGCGTGGTGGTCCACGCGATGGCTTTGACGCCCTCGAGTTCGGCGGAGAGTACGTTGTCTCCGGCGACCAGCGGGAACGTGACAGTGACCGTCTGGTCCTGGCGCATCTTGTAGACGTCGTCGTCCATGCGCAGCTCATGGTTGGACAGCGGCGTCTCGTCCTTCCAGCAGTACGGAAGCACGCGGAAACCGCTGTAGGTCAGGCCCTTTTCATGCAGGGTCTTAAACGCCCAGATGACCGACTCCATGTACTCGACGTTGAGCGTCTTGTAGTCGTTTTCGAAGTCCACCCAGCGGGCCTGGCGGGTGACGTAGTCCTGCCACTCGCCGGAGTACTTCATCACCGAGGCACGGCAGGCATCGTTGAACTTGTCGATGCCCATCTTCTCGATCTGGACCTTGTCGCTCATGCCCAGCTGCTTCATGGCTTCGAGCTCGGCGGGCAGCCCGTGGGTGTCCCAGCCGAAGCGGCGCTCCACGCGGCGGCCGCGCTGCGTCTGGTAGCGGGCAACCAGGTCCTTGACGTAGCCGGTCAGCAGGTGGCCGTAGTGCGGCAGGCCGTTGGCGAAGGGCGGGCCGTCGTAGAAGACAAACTCATTGTCGCCGTCGCGGCCGGCGGGGCGGGCATCGATGGAGGCCTGGAAAGTGCCGTCCTGGTCCCAGTACTTCAGAACGCGTTCTTCGAGTTCGGGGAACCGGGGCGAGGAGGGGACGGCAGCGCCGTCGCCGGTGCTGGCTTTGGGGTATACAGAAGGCATTTTCGACATCCTGGTAGCGGCAAGTAAATCTGGCTGTGGAATTCAGGATGCGAGGGCGGCGTTTCCGGACCGCCCCGAAGGACGGCGGTAAACCGCGGTACCACCTCGCTTGCCGCCGTGTGCACACCGGCCGGGGCCGGGATACGCGCGACTGCCGCTCGTTGACTGCTGTGACGGGCTTACCCGTCCGGTTCTACTGGGCCTGCCGCCGTACGTTTGGCTGCCTGCTGTTCTTCCGGAAGCTCACCGGTGATGGCCGGGTCAGTGCTGCTTCGCACAAGTTTAGGCCACGCCCGCGCCGGTTGTCGAAGCACTGCCCCTGGCAGGCGAACCGGGCGCGGCGAAAGCCTGCCCACCGAGTCTGCCGCGGGGGCAGGCTTCGCCCGGTTACTGCCCGGTTACTGCCCGGTTACTGCCCGGTGCGGATGACTTTGTGCTGGGCCGCCTGGGCCAGCGGGCGCAGCACAACCTGGTCCAGGTTCACGTGGTGCGGCAGGTTCAGGGAAAAGGCCATCACTTCGGCGACGTCCTCGGCGGTGAGGGGCTTCTTCACTCCGGCGTACACCTTGTCGGCCGCGGCCGGATCGCCCAGCCGGTTCAGGGAGAACTCCTCGGTCCGCACCATGCCGGGGGCAATCTCGATGACGCGCACGTTGTGCTCGGCTTCCTCCAGCCGCAGGGTCCGTGCAAGCATTTCCTCGCCCGACTTGGCCGCGCAGTAGCCGGCGCCACCCTCATAGGCAGTGGACGCCGCCGTCGAGGTCAGCAGCAGCACGGAGCCGCGTCCGCTGTCCCGCAGGGCGGGGAGGAAGGCCTGGGTCATCCGCAGGGCCCCGAGGACGTTGACGTCGTACATCCGCTGCCAGTCGCTGATGCTTCCGGTGGCCACCGGGTCCAGTCCGAAGGCTCCGCCTGCGTTGTTGATCAGGGCATCCACTCCCCCGTCCGCCAGGACCTCGCTGGCCAGCCGCGCCACGGAGGCGTCATCGGTGACGTCCGCTGCCATGGCGACGGCGCCGGTCTCCTCTGCGAGCGCCTGCAGCCGGTCTGCGCGGCGGGCCACCGCCACCACGTCCCAGCCCGAGGCACGCAGCGCCCGCACTGCGGCGGCTCCAATGCCTGAACTTGCTCCGGTTACTACGGCCCGCTTGGGTGTGATCTCAGTCATGGGAGCTACTTTAGCCAGCGTTTGCCTCTTCCCCGTGTTCGTTACGGACCGGTTCGTGGGCCCAGACCGCCGGCGCCTGCCGCATCCGGTCCCAGACGGGGGTAGAGCGGATTCCAGGTCCGGCACGTGCGATGTACCAGTTCGATGAAGCTGACCGGACTGTGCAGGATCATCTCGGCAGTAACCCGTAAGGTGACCAATCCGCCGGAGGTCGAGCAGTTCCAGCGCTGCCGGTCTTTCCGGTATTCCGTCCGCCCGCTGTGGAAGGCGTAGCCGTCAATCTCAACGATCAGCCATCCGTCAATGAGGAAGTCCACGCGGCCTACTCCGGGCAGCAGCACCTCCTCCTGCGGGCGGAAACCGGCGGCAAGGAGGTGGAACCGGGCACAGACCTCCAGAGGGGAGGCAGTCGTCCGGCGCACGGTTTCAAGCAGTCGGGCGATTCGCCAGTCCCTCGGTCCTGAAAATTCCTGTTTCAGGGTTTCCAGCCCCACGGCGTTGCAGACCACGGCGGACTCAGCGATCACCAGGGCTTCCACGCTGGGAAGACAGCGGAACGCGTCGCGGACAATCTCCCGGGGTGCTGCTATCAGCCGGTGGCCCGAGCGGCGCCCACGATGCAGCACTGCGTCCGGGAGGGTGAGTGCCCTGTCGCACCGGAGATGAACCGTGCCGGCCGGTGCCAGCACCCACCAGCCCAAGAGGGAGGCCGCGGAAACGCAGGACAGCGATGCCCCGTTGCAGGCCGCCCCAATCAGGGCCGGATCGGCACCTTCCAATGCCAGGAGGCCCCGACCAACATGCCGAAGTAGCCCGGAACGCACGGCCGCATCCACCTGCCGCTGGGAAAACCCGTTTGCTATGAGGGTGTGTTGCCTGGCCAGACAGTGCCTGGACCTGAGGAATGCCTCGAGTTCCTGCATTCCCCCACCCTCGCAGTTGCACTCATCTTCCGGTCGAGCAGTGAACTGTCAGGTGAGGGAACGGACTGCATCGTGGCCTATTCCTCTGCTCTGGAGGGACAGTGACCAACCCGGCCGGCCTCGAAACTGAGCTCTTTCCCGGCCGCCGGCTCAGTCCGCAATTGCGCTCTTCCCCACTCCGGCGGCTTTCCAAACCCCCAGCTGCAGCCGCACCTGCTCACTTTTCCCCGCACCAGGCAGCTTCCCTACCTGAACTTCCCACGCTCCGGGACTGCTGTTACTGATGGGGTCACAGCAGCCACATCCGTATCGAAGCGTGGGAATTTCCAGGCACGCGATCGGGCTGGAACCATCCTGGGTACAAGCCGGACTCTATCTCCACATCTCCCAACTTCCAGCCGGCTCTCTACCCGTCCTCCCCCACTCCCGGCCGTCTCCCTGCCGAAGTTCCCCTCTGCCGGCAGCCTCCCGCAGCCGCACCCTGGTCCTTGCCCCTTCTCCCGGCAGCTTCCCTAACTGAACTTCCCACGCTCTGGGACTCCTGTGACTGATGGGGTCCCAACAGCCACATCCGTACCGAAGCGTGGGAAATTCCAGGGCCCTCGGCCGGGAACGCCTTGGCAACAAGCCTGCCCTGGGGCTCCGACACCGCTAGGGCCCGGCATGGGCAACCCTGCCCTGCCCTGCCCTGCGAGCCCTACGCCCCCGGACCGGGAACGGCCAGCAGATAGTCCCGCAGCACCACTGCTTCGTTCTCTTTCTCGTTCCGCGCCCCGTACAGCAGCACGGTATCCGGCCGGGACCGGCACTCGAGGTTGAAGTCTGCCACCCCGGGATTGTCCGCAAGTTCGGCCCGGTAGCGCTGCACAAACTCCTCCCAGCGCTCCGGACGGTGGCCGAACCATTTGCGCAGGCCGGTGCTGGGCGCCACGTCCTTCAGCCATTCATCCAGGCTCGCCTTTTCCTTGGACACCCCGCGCGGCCACAGCCTGTCCACCAGGACCCGGAAGCCGCCGTCGGGCGGTTCATAGATCCGCCGGATCCGCACGTTCCAGGATGAGGATTCCCTGCTGGCAGCCATACCGGGATGCTACTGCCGGCGAACCCGGTCCCGACAGTGCCGCAGAGCATACGCCTGCATGGAAGAATGGAAACCATGGCTGAACATATCCCGGGCACAGACACGCCCGACAACGCACCCAAGACCGTTTCCGTCCCCGACAAGCCCGCTCTTGAGGGGCTCGAGTCCAAGCTGAGCCGCCGCTGGCGCGAGGAGGGAACGTACGCGTTTAATCCGGACACCGTCCGGGAGCAGGTCTACTCCATCGACACTCCCCCGCCCACGGCCTCCGGTTCGCTCCACGTGGGACACATGTTCTCCTACACCCAGACCGACGTGATGGCCCGCTACCAGCGCATGACCGGCAAGAACGTGTTCTACCCCATGGGCTGGGATGACAACGGCCTGCCCACCGAGCGGCGCGTGCAGAACTACTACGGCGTGCGCTGCGACCCCACCAAGCCGTACGACGCCGGCTACCGCCCGCCGGCCAAGGCCGCGAAGAACCAGCGGGATTTCGACGTCGTTTCCCGCCGGAACTTCATCGAACTGTGCGAGGAACTGGCTGTGGAGGATGAGAAGGTCTTCGAGGACCTCTTCTCCACCCTGGGCCTGTCCGTGGACTGGAACCGGACCTACCGCACCATCGACGACCACTCACGTGCCGTCAGCCAGCGCGCCTTCCTGGACAACCTGCGGGCCGGCGACGCGTACATGGCCGAAGCCCCCACCCTCTGGGACGTCACGTTCCGCACCGCCGTGGCCCAGGCCGAACTGGAAGACCGCGAGCAGCCCGGCGCCTACCACCGCATCAGCTTCCATGCCCCCGACGGCGAGAAGATCTTCATCGAGACCACGCGTCCCGAACTGCTGCCGGCCTGCGTGGCACTGGTGGCGCACCCCGACGACGAGCGGTACCAGCGCCTGTTCGGCACCACGGTGAAGTCCCCGCTGTTCGACGTCGAGGTTGAGGTGAAGGCGCATCCGCTGGCCAAGCCGGACAAGGGCTCGGGCATCGCCATGATCTGCACCTTCGGCGACCTGACCGACGTGACCTGGTGGCGCGAGCTGAACCTGCCCACCCGCGCCGTGATCGGCCGTGACGGCCGCGTCCTCGCCGATACTCCGGAGTGGATTGCCACGGAGAAGGCGAAGGAAAACTACGCAGCCCTCGCCACGAAGACGGTCTTCAGCGCCAAAGAGACCGTCGTGGAGATGCTGCGCGAAAGCGGCGACCTCGACGGCGAGCCCAAGAAGATCACCCACCCGGTCAACTTCTTCGAAAAGGGCGACAAGCCCCTCGAAGTGGTCACCAGCCGCCAGTGGTACATCCGCAACGGCGGCCGCGACGAGGAGCGCCGTGAACGCCTGATTGCCCGGGGCAAGGAAATCGACTTCCACCCGGCGTTCATGCGCTCCCGCTACGAGAACTGGATCGAGGGCCTGAACGGCGACTGGCTGGTCTCCCGCCAGCGCTTCTTCGGCGTTCCGGTGCCGGTCTGGTACCCGCTGGACGCATCCGGCAACCCGGACTATGACCACCCCGTGCTGCCGGCATCAGAGTCCCTGCCGGTGGATCCCGCCGCCGAAGCTGCTCCCGGGTACGAGGAGTCCCAGCGGAACCAGCCCGGCGGGTTCATCGGCGACGCCGACGTCCTGGATACCTGGGCCACTTCCTCGCTGACCCCGCAGATTGTGGGCGGCTGGAGCGTGGAGGAAGACCTGTTTGCCAAGGTCTTCCCGTTCGACCTCCGTCCGCAGGGCCACGACATCATCCGGACCTGGCTGTTCTCCTCCGTGGTACGCGCGGACGCCCTGAACGCTGCCGCTCCTTGGAAGCACGCCGCGATTTCCGGCTGGATCCTGGACCCGGACCGCAAGAAGATGTCCAAGTCCAAGGGCAACGTGGTGGTCCCCACCGATGTGCTCAACGAATACGGCTCCGATGCGGTGCGCTACTGGGCGGCCTCTGCCAAGCTGGGCGCGGACACCGCGTACGAGATTGCGCAGATGAAGATCGGCCGCCGGTTGGCCATCAAGCTGCTCAACGCCTCCAAGTTCGTCCTGAACCTGGGCGCCACGGAGAAGAACGTGGCGCTGGATGACGCCTCGGTGATCACCAACGCACTGGACCTGGCACTGCTTGCCCAGCTGACCGACGTCGTCAACGCGGCCACCAGCGCCTTTGAACGCTACGATTACGCCAAGGCACTGCAGCTGACGGAGTCCTTCTTCTGGTCCTTCACCGATGACTACGTGGAGCTGATCAAGGACCGCGCCTACGGAGCCGCAGGAGACGCGGAGCAGGCCTCGGTGCTGGCCACCCTGGCCACCACCCTGGATTCGCTGCTGCGCCTGTTCGCACCGTTCCTGCCCTTCGCCACCGAAGAGGTCTGGGGCTGGTGGCGTGCCGGCTCGGTGCACCGGGCACCGTGGCCGAACGTGGACGGCCTGTCCACGGCCGTGGCAGACGCCGACGCCGGGATCCTGGGAACGGTCGCCGCCGCCCTGGGCGGCATCCGCAAGGCCAAGTCCGAAGCCAAGGTCAAGCAGCGCACCGAGGTCCTCAAGGCCACGGTAACGGCTCCGGAAGGGGCCGTGGCGCGGCTGCGTGCCGGCTCCGCCGATCTGAAGGCCGCCGGCAATGTCCGCGAACTGAACCTGTCCGTCGGCGAGGGCGAGCTGACCGTCTCCGACGTCGAACTGGCACCGCCCGCGGAGTAGCAGGTACGCGAAAGGCCCGGCCGGAAATATCCGGCCGGGCCTTTTAACGTGTCAGCCGAATTGACGTGTCAGTCGAAGCGGGGATTTTCGGTACGGCTGCGCTTGAGTTCAAAGAAGGCCGGGTTCGAGGCCAGCATCACGGCGCCGTCGAACATGGTGCCGGCTTCCTCGCCGCGCGGAATGCGCGTCAGGACCGGGCCGAAGAACGCGGTGCCGTTGAAGGCCACTACGGGGGTGCCGACGTCGTCGCCCACCTTCTCGATGCCTTCCTTGTGGGAGGCACGCAGCTGGGCGTCGTATTCGTCCGTATCGGCGAAGCGCGCCAGCTCGGCAGGCAAACCTACTTCGTCCAGGGACTCGCGGATCACGGCGGGGAAGTCATCGTTGCCGCCGTCGTGGATGCGGGTGCCCATGGCGTCATAGAGCTTCTTGACGTACTCGTCCCCGTGCAGTTCCTGTGCGGCAATGATCACGCGGACCGGGCCCCAGCCGCTGTCCATGCGCTGCCGGTATTCCTCGGGCAGGTCGCGGCCCTCGTTGAGGACGGACAGGCTCATCACGTGCCACTTGGTGGTTACGTCCCGGACCTGCTCCACCTCGCCCATCCAGCGGGAGGTTACCCAGGCAAACGGGCACATGGGATCAAACCAGAAATCGGCAGTGGACGCAGAACGGTCAGCACTCATGCGGGTCTCCTTCAAAGGTCGTCGACGGCGTTGGATGCCGTGGTCAGTACCGTGTGCAACCGCACTCTAGGCAGATTTGTTCCTGCGCTTGGTAGCGACCGCGTGGGAGATCAGCGTGGGCTCCGCCTTGTTCTCGACGGTATCCGCCGTGATAACCACGGTGGCAACGTCGTCCCGGCTGGGCAGGTCGAACATCACCGGCAGCAGGACTTCCTCCAGGATGGCACGCAGGCCGCGTGCGCCGGTGCCGCGGGCCAGGGCCTGGTCCGCAATGGCATCCAGGGCGCCCTGCTCGAAGGTCAGTTCGACGCCGTCGAGCTGGAACATCTTCTGGAACTGCTTGACCAGGGCGTTCTTCGGCTCGGTGAGGATCCGGATCAGTGCCGTGCGGTCCAGGTTGGACACCGTGGTGATCACCGGCAGGCGGCCGATGAACTCCGGGATCAGCCCGAACTTCAGCAGGTCTTCGGGCATTACCTCGGCGTAGGAGTCCGTGCCCTTGGTGGTCTCGATCAGGGGCGCGCCGAAGCCGATGCCCTTGCGGCCGGACCGGGAACCGATAATTTCCTCGAGTCCGGCGAAGGCGCCGGCCACGATGAAGAGGACGTTGGTGGTGTCGATCTGGATGAATTCCTGGTGCGGGTGCTTGCGTCCGCCCTGCGGCGGCACGGAGGCCACGGTGCCCTCCAGGATTTTCAGCAGCGCCTGCTGCACACCCTCGCCGGAAACGTCGCGGGTGATGGAGGGGTTCTCGCTCTTGCGTGAAATCTTGTCGATCTCGTCAATGTAGATGATGCCCTGCTCGGCCTTCTTGACGTCGTAGTCAGCGGCCTGGATGAGCTTGAGCAGGATGTTCTCGACGTCTTCGCCCACATAGCCTGCCTCGGTCAGGGCGGTGGCATCGGCGACGGCGAACGGTACGTTCAGCCGGCGGGCCAGAGTCTGCGCGAGGTAGGTCTTGCCGCAGCCGGTGGGGCCGATCAGCAGGATGTTGGACTTGCCGATCTCCACCTCGTCCGCAGCGACGGCGTCCGAGAGGTTGCCGGTGCTGCGGGTGGCGTGGCCGGACTGGATACGCTTGTAGTGGTTGTAGACGGCGACGGCGAGGGAACGCTTGGCCGGTTCCTGGCCGATGACGTATTCCTGCAGCGAGTCGAAGATCTCCCGCGGTTTGGGCAGCTCGAAGGTACCGAGATCGGCTACCTCGGAGAGCTCCTCTTCAATGATCTCGTTGCATAGATCAATGCATTCGTCGCAGATGTATACGCCGGGGCCTGCAATGAGCTTCCGCACCTGCTTCTGGCTCTTTCCGCAGAAAGAGCACTTGAGCAGATCCGTGCTCTCACCAATGCGAGCCATAGTTCAGTCCCCTTAGATGGTCCTTCAAAAAGCGGTTCCGCAGCACAAGCCAGCCAACCATGTTCCACTCTAGGACACTTGGCAGAGCTATTCAGCAACCGAGCGGCCCCGGGGGGGGGAAAAAAAACCACCCGCCCCCCCCCGCCCCGCCCACAGTGTTGTTTGGGGGG
>NZ_JASKLW010000007.1:0-52339 GCF_030125565.1 Arthrobacter sp. zg-Y1143
CTCCTTTCGCTTTTGCTTTTTTTCCCCCCCCCCCGGGGGCCGGCCGGCCAGACCCCCCCCCCCCCCCCCCCGCCCGGATCCGGCTACATCTTGTTGATGGCCGGCGTCTTGATCTTGCGGGAATCCAGTACCTGGTCGATCAGGCCGTATTCCAGTGCGGCATCGGCGGTGAGGATCTTGTCCCGCTCGATGTCGGTGTTCACCTGCTCGGAGGTGCGGTTGGAGTGCAGCGCCAATGTGTCTTCCAGCCAGGTGCGCATCCGCATGACCTCGGCGGCCTGGATTTCCAGGTCAGAGGCCTGCCCGCCCTGTCCGCCGGACAGCGAAGGCTGGTGGATCAGCACGCGGGCGTTCGGCAGTGCCAGGCGCTTGCCCGGCGTACCGGCGGCCAGCAGCACGGCTGCGGCGCTGGCTGCCTGGCCGAGGCAAACGGTCTGGATCTCCGGGCGGATGTACTGCATGGTGTCGTAGATGGCCGTCATGGCCGTGAACGAACCGCCCGGGGAGTTGATGTACAGGGTGATGTCGCGGTCCGGGTCCGTGGACTCAAGCACGAGCAGCTGGGCCATGATGTCATCCGCGGAAGCGTCGTCCACCTGTACACCCAGGAAGATAATGCGGTCTTCGAAAAGCTTGGTGTACGGGTCCTGGCGCTTGAAACCGTAGGGCGTACGCTCCTCGAACTGCGGCAGGACGTAGCGGCTGGTGGGCATCTGCGGTGCTGCGGCGGAGCCGGCGGTGCCGAAGTTATGGTTCATGAATTACTCCTGAAGTATGCAAATGGAGGAATGGCAGGATGCGGACCTAGTCCTCGTCCTTGCCCTCTGCCTGGTCCTGGTTGGTTCCGCCGCCTCCGGTGACTCCGCCGGCGTGGGCGGAAATCTTGTCGAAGAAGCCGTATTCCAGGGCTTCCTGCGCGGTGAACCACTTGTCGCGGTCATTGTCCCGGAGGATGGTTTCAACGCTCTGGCCGGTCTGCTCTGCGGTCAGCTCGGCCATAACGCGCTTCATGTTCAGGATCAGCTCGGCCTGGATCTTGATATCCGAAGCCGTGCCGCCGATGCCGCCGGAGGGCTGGTGCATCAGGATGCGGGCGTGCGGGGTGGCGTAGCGCTTGCCCTTGGTGCCCGAGGACAGCAGGAACTGTCCCATGGATGCGGCCAGGCCGGTTGCCACGGTTACCACGTCATTCGGGATGAACTGCATGGTGTCGTAGATGGCCATGCCGGCCGTCACCGAACCGCCGGGCGAGTTGATGTACAGGTAGATGTCCTTCTCGGGATCTTCGGCCGAGAGCAGCAGGAGCTGGGAGCAGATCGCGTTGGCATTCTCGTCCCGGACTTCCGAGCCCAACCAGATGATCCGCTCTTTGAGCAGGCGGTTGTAGATGTAGTCGTCCCGGCCGGCCGGGTCCACCGTTGCCATAGTGGGTGTGTTCGGTGCAGTTGCCATGAGTGACCTCTCGCTCTGGCAGGAACCAGGTGCCGGCTGTGCCGGCTGCTCCTGCCGTTTGTCTCTCCTAGGACACTAGCCTGTCAGCGCCGTGCCCGGCTTCCGTTTGGCAGGCTGTTCGCTGACGGCGCACGATGTGGATCACAGGGTCCGGTGGCGCCCGTGACGCCTCCGCCGCAGGCTGATGCCCCGCCTTAACACACCGTCTTAAACGCACCGCGCCGCCGGCCCTTTCGGACCGGCGGCGCGGTGTGTATCGCTTCGAACCTTCGAAGGCTAGGCCTTGTCTTCGTTCTGCTCTTCGGTTTCTGCTGCTGCTTCAGCCTCTTCGCCGGCGGGGCGGACGAATTCGGTGAGGTCGATCTCGGCACCGGTGGTGTCGGTGACCTTGGCCAGCTCCAGGACCTTGGCCAGGGCCTTGCGGCGGCGGACTTCACCAACCATCATCGGCACCTGTCCGCTCTGGTCGATCAGCTGGGCGAACTGGTTCGGATCCATGCCGTACTGGCTGGCGCTGGAAACGATGTAGTCGATCAGCTCGTTCTGGTTGACGCCTACTTCTTCCTTCTCCGCCACGGCGTCGAGGATGATTTCGTTCTTGAAGGCCGCCTCGGTGTTGGCGCGGACTTCGGCGCGGTGCTCTTCGGTGTCGTGGTCGGCGCCCGAGGCCTGGGCGCTCTCGGAGTTGAAGTGCTGCTCGATCTGCTCTTCGATGACGGATTCCGGAACCGGAACCTCAACGAGCTCCAGCAGCTTCTCCAGCACCTTGTCGCGGGCCTCGACGCCCTGCTCCATGAGCTTGGACTCGGCGGCGCGCTTGACCAGGTCCTCGCGCAGCTCGGCGATGGTGTCGAATTCACTGGCCAGCTGGGCGAAGTCGTCATTGGCTTCCGGAAGCTCGCGCTCCTTGACGGCCTTGACCGTCACGGTGACCTCGGCGTCGGCGCCTGCGTGCTCGCCGCCGGCCAGCTTCGTGTTGAAGGTTGCGGATTCGCCGGTGCTCAGGCCGGTGACGGCCTCGTCCATGCCCTCGAGCATGGTGCCGGCGCCCACCTGGTAGGACAGGTCTGCTGCGGAGTCGACCTCTTCACCGTCAACCTTGGCGACGAGGTCCATGGTCAGGAAGTCGTCGGCTACGGCCGGACGGTCCACGGACTTCAGCGTGCCGAAACGGCCGCGCAGTTCGTCCAGGGCCTTGTCGACGTCGGCGTCGGAAGCTTCGGCAGGCTCAACGGTGACCTCTAGGCCGGCGTAGTCCGGGAGCTCGATTTCCGGGCGGATGTCCAGCTCGACAGTGAAGACCAGCTGGCCCTCGTCGGAGGCGGGGTCCGGAACTTCGGTGATCTCAACCTCGGGGCGGCTCAGGGGGCTGATGCCGGTTTCCTGTACTGCTTCTGCGTAGAAGCCGTTCAGTCCGTCATTGATAGCCGTCTCGAGGACGTAGCCGCGGCCTACGCGCTGGTCGATGATGCGGTTGGGAACCTTGCCCTTGCGGAAGCCCGGGACCTGCACCTGGGTGGCGATGGTCTTGTAGGCCTCGTCGATGCTCGGCTTCAGTTCCTCGAACGGAACTTCAACGTTGAGCTTTACCCGCGTGGGTGTGAGGTTTTCTACGGCGCTCTTCACAGCGTAAGTTCTCCTGAGGGTTCTGGGATTGGTCTGCACCATGGTTATACAGAGTCGGGGTGACAGGATTTGAACCTGCGACTTCCTGCTCCCAAAGCAGGCGCTCTTCCAAGCTGAGCTACACCCCGTCAGTGCACCTGACAGCCTACCTGCCCGAAAGCGGGTATGACGAATTCCGCAGCTGTCGATTCCGGTGTTGGTCCGGTGTTGGTCCGGTGCAAGGCCCGGTTCGGGACCGGCCCGGCCCTTGACCGGCAACACTGTTCCGCACCGATTACTCAGGGCAGGTTTTCCCGTGCTAAGGTAAAACCTGCCTTACGGCGCCGGGGATGTAGCTCAATGGTAGAGCCTCAGTCTTCCAAACTGATTACGCGGGTTCGATTCCCGTCATCCCCTCCACCTTAGAAGGGCCTTTTCCACAGGGAAAGGCCCTTCTTGCGTTAATGCCGCACCCAGCCCCTAGTCCGCCTGGCAGGCCGGGCACCAATACAGTTTCCGGGCGCCCATTTGGGTCCCCGCCACTGCGGTGCCGCACCGCCGGCACGGCAGTCCGGTCCGCTTGTACACGTAGTGCGCCTCGGCCACCGGGACGGGCTCGGCCGGGTCTGCCCGGTCCTGCGGTTCGGTGGTGATGATCCGGCCCTGCCGCACGCCGTCGTTCATCAGGGCCACGACGTCGGCCCACAGGGCTTCCGCCTCGGCAACAGTCACATCCCGGCCGAGGCGCCAGGGCGAAATCCTCTGCCGGAACAGCACTTCCGCCCGGTAAACGTTGCCCACCCCGGCCAGGATCTCCTGGTTCATCAGGAGCAGCCCCACGGGTGAGCCCTTGCCGCGCACACGCCGCACGAATTCCTGGACCGATGCGGACGCAGAGGCGTCCGGTCCCAGCGGATCCGGCCCCAGGCGCGCCAGGACAGCAGCACGTTCCGAGCCCGTGATGACCTCGCACGCCGTCGGTCCGCGCAGGTCCGCCCAGCCGTGCTCCGACACCAGCCGCACCCGCACCGCACCCTTGGGCTCGGGCGGGCCGGCGTACCCGGCGCCGTCGTCGTCACCTGCGACTTCCCGCTCCCCCACCCGGCGGGGCGCGCCGATGCTGGAAGCACCGGCAAAAGTTTCATCACCGCCGAAATCGAAGGCACCGTACAGGCCAAGGTGGATGCGCAGGTAAAGGTCATGGTCGAAGTGCAGGAACAACTGCTTGCCGTGTGCTTCAGCAGTTTCCAGGACATGGCCGTCCAGCCGGGCGGCTCCGGCAGCGAAACGCCCCTGCGGGCTGCTGACCGCCAGCCGCGCGCCGGCAAAGGCGGAGGAGAACTGCCGGGCCAGCCGGTGGATGGAGTGCCCTTCGGGCATCAGGCGGTGGTGCCGGTGGCTTCGTAGCGCGCGATCTGGCCGATCCGGCGCACGTGGCGTTCATCTCCACTGAACGGCTCGGCGAGGAAGGCGTCGATGATTTCCGCGGCTTCGTCCACGGTGTGCTGCCGCCCGCCCACCGCCACCACGTTGGCGTCGTTATGCTGGCGGGCCAGTCTGGCCGTATCCAGGTTCCAGGCCAGCGCGGCCCGGATGCCGCGGACTTTGTTGGCGGCAATCTGCTCACCGTTGCCGGAACCGCCAAGGACAATGCCCAAGGCATCGACGCCGGCCTTCCAGTCATCCGCCACCGCCTGTGCGGCGTTGATGCAGAAGGCTGGGTAGTCATCGTTGGCGTCGTATTCCTGCGGGCCGTGGTCCACCACGTCGTAGCCGTTCTCCCGCAGGTGTCCGATCAGGTGGGAACTGAGTTCCATGCCCGCGTGGTCGGTTGCAATGTGCACGCGCATTCTAGGTAAGTCCGTTCGGTGTTGGGGCCAGAAGACACTTCCAGCGTAGCTTCAGCCTCTGCAGGGGCTAAAAAATCGTGAAAACATGCTATTGCGCTTACCGTAGTGCCGCCGCTGCCGATAGAGCAGGTAGGACTATTTCGCCCACGGCAGACAACCGGCCGGACCACCGGACGTAGTTGCTGCCATCAGCAGCACTGTTTGCGCCGCGCCCCCAGGTCTCGCCTACAAGGATTTCCATTGAAAAGTGCAAAACTCGCCATGCTGGCCGTACTGGCCGCCACTCTGACGGCCGGCAGCCTCCCTGCCCAGGGCCCCTTCGAAGTGCCGCAGCCGGCACCCACGGGCGTCGCCGGAACAGGAGAGGCTCCTGTCACTGATCCTGTGCCGTCCCCCGTTCCAAGCGAGGGCACTGGCCCGACAACGGGTGCCACGTCTCCGGCAGCGGATTCCGTGCCGACGGCGACGGCAACTGCAGCGGCCACCGATCCGGTGACCGTTCCAGCGGAGACCGAGGATCCCGAAGCTGACGGCGGGTACGACCCGGTGGTTGGCGGCGGTTTCCCCGTGCCGGGCCCCAACACCCCGCTGATCACCGATCCTGACGGCAGCGTGCGTCCCGCGGTCGAGAGCGACATTGCTTCAGCCGTGGACTCCGCCGCCCACGACCACGGTGCAGCCCGGTCTCTGAGTTCCCCCACCGGCGGGGCCAGCACCATGGGTGCCGCGGCCCGCAGCGCCACCATCCAGGTCACCGTGGTCTACGCAACGCTGACCGACAACCGGGGCGGGATCGACAGGGAGGCGGCCAACGCGTCGGTCTCCGTTGCGAACAGCTATTGGCGGGCCATGTCCGACGGTCGCCTGGGCATGTCGATTTCCGGTACCCGGAGCATCAACAGCTCTGCTAGTTCCTGGCAGGACTATTCGGACATGATGAACACCATCAAAGGCGACCTCGGCTGGCGGGACAGCGCCA
The DNA here is from genome assembly GCF_030125565.1 of Arthrobacter sp. zg-Y1143. NCBI lineage: Bacteria > Bacillati > Actinomycetota > Actinomycetes > Micrococcales > Micrococcaceae > Arthrobacter > Arthrobacter sp. zg-Y1143. Next base: position 5,887 of record NZ_JASKLW010000007.1, read on the forward strand.
ATACAGCCCTGCTGGTCTTCGTGCCGGCCGGGGAGCTGCGCAGCGGCGGCTACGGCGGCATCCTGGGCGGCGGCTGGACCGCCGGGCCCACCAGCGGCTCAGTGATCATGCCCGCGCCGTCGAGGTTCACCAACAACGTGGTGGCCCACGAATTCGGCCACGTCCTGGGGCTCCTGCACGCGAACGGCCTGCAGTGCAGCAACGGACGCTCCGACGTCACGGGCAACGGCGCCGGCAGCTGGAGCGATCCTGCCTGCACCTCCAGGGAATACGCAGACACCCTGGACCTGATGGGTTCGGCCCAGTACTACCACCCCGTCATTAATTCCTTCTTCTGGGACAAGGGCGGATTTGGCCGCGGCAATGAAATCCTCAATGCCGGCACAGCGGATTCATCACCGCACTCGTACACATTGACGCCATGGGGAGGTTCCGCCGCCAACCGCGCGGTCAAATTCACCGATCCCGGTTCGGGGGACGTGTATTACCTTGAGCTGCGGCAGCCTGCCGGGTATGACGAGCACTTACAGTGGGACAGCGCAGGCAACCGCGGCGTCAAGATCGTCAAAGCGGATGCCGCCAATTCCTGGGCGCTGAATTCCCTGATCATTACGCCGTCCACCAGGCCGTTCGCCGGCTACTACAACTCCAACATGGCGTGGCAGTCGGGCCAGACCTTCACCACCTCGTCCGGCACCACAGTGAAAATCGACTACGTTAATGCTTCCTCGGCGTCGGTGACCATCAAAGCCAAGAGCGGGGACCTGTATTTCAATTCCAGCCCCGTGTCAGGCACCAGCCTCGGCAACCCTGCAGACAGGTTCCTGACCTGTGACTGGGACGGCGACGGCGTGGCAACACCGGCTGCGTTCCGGAACGGACAGTGGACCCTGCGCACCAGCCTCACCGGAAACTCTTCCCAGCCGGTATTCGCCTTCGGAGACACCGGCGACCAGCCCATCTGCGGAGACTGGGACGGCGACGGCCGGGACAGCGTGGGCGTCTTCCGCAACGGAACGGTTTTCCTGAAAAACTCCAATTCGAACGGCGCGCCGGACGGCCAGATCTACTTCGGTGACCGTGGCGACACCGCCGTGGTCGGAGACTGGGACGGCGACGGCTGCGACACCCTCGGGGTGGCACGGCCCGACAGCGGTGCCAAACGGTTCTTCCTGACCAACAGCAACATCCGCCCGGACGTCAACGGTGCCTTCCATCTGGGAAACGGAAACGATATCCCGGTAGCCGGCGATTGGAACCAGGACGGATATTCCACTATTGGCGTGAAGCGCCAGAACATGTGGTACCTCAGCAACAGCAACCTGAGGGTGGCGGCGGACTGGAACGTTCTGTTCGGCGACCCGGGTGATTCCCCCATGACCGGGCGCTGGACCCGTGGCGTCGGGACCGGACTGGGCGTGGTGCGTTAAGTCCCGGCATAACCAAATTCCGGCATAAGGAATTACTGAACGGCGGATTGCTGCACAGCAATCCGCCGTTCTGCGCTTGGCAGGTTGCTTAGCAGTGAGATGATGTTTAGAAGATCAACAGTGTCCGGCTATTCCCACGCAATCCGTTGAAATTGCCGGCCTCCTTTTCCGTTCGAAAGGCCTTACCTTGCCAGGTATGAATCTCACGCGCTCCGAAGCCCGTGAACGTGCAGAACTCATCAGCGTAGAGTCCTATGACGTCAACCTTGACCTGACCCGCGGTGACGAGGTGTTCGGCAGCACCACCGTTGTGCGGTTCACAGCCCGCCCGGGCGACTCGACCTTCATTGATGCCGTAACGGACACGGTCCGCCGGGTCACCCTCAACGGGGTGGACCTGGACCCGGCAGAGGTATCCGACGGCGTACGTATCTCGCTGCCGAACCTGGCCGAGTCCAACGAGCTGGTTGTGGATGCCGACGCGCGCTACATGAACACCGGCGAAGGCCTCCACCGGTTCGTGGACCCGGTGGACAATGAGGTTTACCTCTACTCCCAGTTCGAGGTGCCCGATTCACGGCGCATGTTCGCGGTATTCGAGCAGCCGGACCTGAAGGCGGCGTTCCGCTTCACCGTGACGGCGCCGTCGCACTGGGACGTTATCTCCAACTCCCCCACCCCGGAGCCCGTGCCGGCCGGAGACCTGACAGACTCCAAGCCGAGCTCCACGTGGTCCTTTGCTCCCACGCCGCGGATTTCCTCCTACATCACCGCCCTGATCGCCGGACCGTACCAGTCCGTGCGCAGCGAGCTCACAAGCTCGGACGGCCGCACCATTCCCCTGGGCGTTTTCGCACGCCGCTCCCTGATGCAGTACATGGATGCCGAGAACATCTTCGAGCTGACCCGGCAGGGCTTTGCGTTCTACGAAGAGCAGTTCGGCGCCCCGTACCCCTTCGAAAAGTACGACCAGCTCTTTGTGCCGGAGTTCAATGCCGGTGCCATGGAAAACGCCGGCGCAGTCACCTTCCTGGAGAGCTACGTCTTCCGCTCCCGGGTAACCGAAGCCACCGTGGAACGCCGTGCCGTCACCGTCCTGCACGAACTGGCGCACATGTGGTTCGGTGATCTGGTCACTATGCGCTGGTGGAACGACCTGTGGCTCAACGAGTCCTTCGCCGAGTTCATGTCCACCCTCGCCGCCGCCGAAGCAACCGAATTCAAGCAGGCCTGGACCACCTTCGCCTCGCTGGAGAAGGCGTGGGCGTACCGCCAGGACCAGCTGCCCACCACTCACCCCATCGTCGCCGAGATCCGCGACCTGGAAGACGTGCAGGTCAACTTCGACGGCATCACCTATGCCAAGGGCGCCTCGGTGCTGAAGCAGCTGGTGGCTTGGGTGGGCCAGGACAAGTTCATGGCCGGGGTGCGCGAATACTTCGGCAAGCATGCTTGGCAGAACACCGAACTCTCCGATCTGCTGTCCGAACTGGAAGCGGCCAGCGGCCGGGACTTGAAGGACTGGTCCGCCAAGTGGCTGGAGACCGCCGGGGTGAACACCCTGCGCCCGGAGTTCGAAACCGATGCGGACGGCACCATCACCTCCTTCGCCGTACTGCAGAGCGCCATCGAGGAATACCCGGTCCTGCGGCCGCACCGCCTGGCCATCGGCTTCTACAATCCGGATGAGGACGGCCTGCTGCAGCGCACCCACCGTGTGGAACTGGACGTCGACGGCGAACGCACCGAGGTGCCCGAGCTGGCCGGACAGTCCCGCCCGGCCCTGCTGCTGCTCAATGACGACGACCTCGCCTACGCCAAGATCCGGCTCGACGACGTCTCCCAGCGCACCGCCACGCGGAGCCTGCGCGACATTGCCGATTCCCTTCCCCGGACCCTGGTCTGGGCAGCGGCATGGGATGCGGCGCGCGACGCCGAGGTTCCGGCCCGCAACTATGTGGAACTGGTACTGCAGAACATTGCGTCCGAGTCCGATTCCACCGTGGTGCAGGTCCTCCTGCGGCAGCTGGCCACCACGCTGGCCTTCTACGTGAATCCCGAGGACCGCGACCCCATGACCGTGGCTGCCGCGGAAAGCCTGTGGGAACTGGCCTCCGCTGCGGAACCCGGCTCGGATTCGCAGCTGCAGTTCGTCAAGGCCTTCGCCGCCCATGCCTCCTCGGATGAGCACCTGGATGCCCTGGCGGACCTGGTGTCCGGCAACGCCTCCCTCGAGGGGCTGTCCATCGATGCAGATCTGCGCTGGGAACTGCTGACCGGACTGGTCGCCGGCGGCCGGATGGGCGAGGCGGAAATCGCTGCCGAGCTTGAGCGTGATGCCACGGCAACAGGCGCCCTCGCCGCGGCCATGGCCCGCGCCGCGATCCCCACCGCCGAAGCCAAGGCCGCGGCTTGGGAAGCCATCGTGGAGCGTTCGGACATGCCCAACGCAGCCCAGCGCTCGGCCATCGCCGGCTTCATGCGGGTGCACAACACGGACCTGCTGGAACCGTACGCGCAGAAGTACTTCGACTCGATCCGCGATGTCTGGGCAGGCCGCACCCATGAGATTGGCCAGCAGATCGCCGTTGGTCTGTATCCAGCGCGGCTGGCCCGGCAGGACACCGTGGACCGGACCGATGCGTTCCTTGCCGAGCTGGGCGACGACGCGCCGTCCCTCCGCCGGCTTGTGCTGGAAAACCGCGACGGCGTGGTGCGCGCCCTGAAGGCGCAGGCGGCGGACCACTAGCCGTTTCTGCCGCGGTTTCCCGCGGTTCCCCCTCCTGCGGGCAGCGCGCACGGTACCTTGGAGAGCGTGAATCTCTCTGAGCACCGTTACACGCTGGACCTGGAATGGACGGGGAACCGCGGCGGCGGTACCGCCGGTTACCGCAGCTACGGCCGCGACCACATCATCCGGGCCGCCGGACTCCCGGACCTGCCGGGCACCGCCGATCCCACGTTCCACGGCGACAAGGACCGGTGGAACCCCGAGCAGCTCCTGCTTGCTGCGCTGGCCCAGTGCCACATGCTCTCCTACCTGCATGTCGCGGTCCGGAACGGACTGCGCGTTACCGCCTATGCCGACTCCCCCGAGGGAACCCTCCGGTTGAACCGGGACGGCAGCGGGGAATTCACTTCGGTCATCCTGCGCCCGCGGGTCACCCTGGCGCCGCCCGCCGGAGCCGACGCCGTCGAACTGGCCACCGGCCCCATGCATGCCGAAGCGAACCGCCTATGCTTCATCGCCCGAAGCGTGAACTTCCCGGTGGACCACCAGCCCGTGACGCTGCCGGGAAGCTAAGTGCGGCCTTCCGGCCCCGCGCCCGGGTAGCCTTAACCGGAAGACGTTCCCTGTTCCGCTAAAGCGAAGGATGTTCAACAGCCCGTGGTTTCAGCTTCCGAAATAGACCTTTCCTCCGTGACCGTCGGCGACTTCGACTGGTCCGGCCTGATTGAAGCCGCGGTAATAGTCGTGGCCGCCTCCGTGGTCTGGTTCTTTGCCCGTTTCGTCATCAACCGCCTGGTCTCCCGTGCCCAGAAAGGCTATTCGCTCTTCCATTCCTCCAGGCTCAAATGGGCGCAGCCGGTCATGCGCAATCTGGATAAGAAGCGCCGCGCCCAGCGCGCGGACACCATCGGGGCCCTGCTGCGCAGCGCCGTGAATGTCTCCATCTGGACCGTGGCGATCATCATGGTGCTGGATGCCGTGGGCATCAACATCGCACCGCTGCTGGCCAGCGTCGGCATCGTGGGTATCGCCCTGGGCTTCGGTGCCCGCGAGCTGATCCGCGACGCGCTGGCCGGGTTCTTCATCACCATCGAGGACCAGTACGGGATCGGCGACGTCATCGAGGTGGGTGACACGGTGGGAACGGTGCATTCCGTTGGTATCCGCATTACCCGGATCACCGATGAGCGAGGAGTGATCTGGTACATCCGCAACGGCGAAATCGCGAAGATCGGCAATCGCTCCCAGGGCAGCTTCACCGGCGACGTGGAGGCAGCACCGGAGCCCGAGCCCGGCACCGCCGGAGCAATCAACGACGGAATGGCTAAAAGTGAGTGATCCAACCCCGGACCCGGCGCCGGGCTTTTCCCTGCCGCTGCAGCCAACCGGCCAGCAGCCGTTCACCACACCGCAGTACAACTTCTACGAGGCCGTGGGCGGCCACGAGACGTTCGTGAAACTGGTGGACGTTTTTTACGAAGGTGTTGCCGAAGATCCGCTGATGCGGCCCATGTACCCCGAAGAGGACCTCGGGCCGGCCAAGGAACGGCTTTTGCTGTTCCTGGAGCAGTACTGGGGCGGGCCGAAGACCTACGGGGAGCAGCGTGGCCACCCCCGTCTGCGGATGCGGCACATGCCCTTCCTGGTCACCCCCGAAGCCCGGGACGCGTGGCTGCGGCACATGCGCGCCGCCGTCGACGCCTTGGACCTTGCCCCGCTGCATGAAGAAACCCTGTGGGATTACCTTGAGCGGGCAGCCCACTCGATGGTCAACTCCGCCTAGCCCGGTAGGACGCCTAGCCCTACAGGACGGCCGGCATCCGGGTCAGCACGTGCCCCCGGGGCGTGCTGAGCCGCAGCCAGCGGCCGTTGCGGAAAAGCGCGGCGTCGCCGTCCTGCCCCTCCGGTCCGGCAGGCAGGAAGCCGAGCGAGAGCGCGGCGAACGCCGCCCCCGCCGGAACCGGGACCTGTGTTCCGCCCATGGGCTGGGACCAGACCCGGGTGCGTGCGCTGTGCACGACGGCGGCGCCCGGACTTGCCGGCAGCAGCGCCGCCACTTCCCGGATACCGCGGTGGGCGGTCTGCTCCAGCAGCTGGAGCGGAACTGCTCCTGCCGGCTGCCAGCCTGAGCGCGGCGCCGTAATGCCGGCCCACGTCTCCCTTACCGTCACCGGCGGTATCTGCAGCTCCGTCGCGGTACCGGCCATGCGGGCCAGCCTGTCCCCCACCGCGGCCAGCTGCACCGTAACGTCAAGCTCGGCGGGAGCGGCCAGCGGCATGGTCCGCAGCCCCAGGACCGTGGGGGTATCCTCCCCCAGGATGCGCGGCCGCAGGACGCAGACGTAGGCGGCCAGCACCCCGCCTACCGCCTGCAGCCGGATCGCGCCGTCGTCGGCAGCCCGGGCACGCACCACAAAGTTCCGGAAGTCGGCGCTGACCTGGGGATCGGCCAACTGCAGTTCGCTGTCCACGTCAGTTGACCTTTCCGGCGGCAGCTGCCGCGGCTGCCCGGAACGGCACCGGTTCACCCAGCCAGTGCTGCAGCACCAGCCGCTGGCCGTCCGTCAGCGGGGTGGGCCGGCCGGAAGCCGCGTCCACCTGCACCATGGCCGCTTCCGCGTAGGCATAAACCGTGCCGCGGTCCTCGTCTGCCACGCAGAAACCGTAGGACAGGCTCGAGGAGCCAACGCGGGTGACCCAGATGTCCACCCAGACCGGCTCGGTCCTGTGCAGGAGCGGGGCCCGGTACTCGATCTCCTGCCGGGCCACCAGGGCGGCTGTCCGGTCACCGGTCAGATCCCTGAAGGATCCCGGACCGCCGGCGTGCGCAGCCAGCGGCAGCATCCCCAGCCGGACCCGTGCTTCCTCCAGGAACTGGACGAACCGGACGTTGTTGATGTGGCCGTTGGGGTCCTGGTCGCCGAAACGCAGGTGGACGGGGAAACGATGCATGCCTTCCATCCTCCCAGACAGTGAGCTTTGCCCTAAAACGCCGCGGCAGCCGCCCCGCGGCGGGAAACCGGGTTACCGCCCGGTATTTTTAACGTAAGAGTATTCTGCGGCCCCGCCTGGGGCGGTGCCGCCCCTTTCTGCTAGGAGACAGTCCCGCATGTCCATTGATGAACCCTTCGATCCCACCGCTTCCCTGTTGGAACTGCTGAACCTGAGCTCCGCCGGCGGTGCGAAGACGTACGAGGACATCTTCGTCGGAGGTTCCCAGAACGAACCGCGCAAGCGGGTGTTCGGAGGCCAGGTCCTGGGCCAGTCGCTCATCGCCGCGGCCCGGACCGTTCCCGAGGACCGCGTGATGCATTCCATGCACGGCTACTTCCTCCGGCCGGGAGACACCGAAGTTCCCATCACCTTCGGCGTGGAGCGGCTGCGCGACGGCAGGTCCTTCTCCGCCCGGCGCAGCCACGCCTACCAGAACGGCAAGCCGATCCTGTCCATGATCGCCTCCTTCCAGATTCCCGACTCGGGCATTGACCACCAGGAGGAAATGCCGGCGGGCATTCCGGAACCGGAGGACCTCCCCACCACCGCCGAACTGCTGAAGGGCTTCGACCACCCGGTGGCCGATGCATGGTCGCACCGCCGGCCCATGGACATCCGCCACGTCATGGACCCGGTGTATGTTCGGGCCGGCCGGGAGAAGACCCCGCACAACGCGGTGTGGATGAAGACCTTCAAGCCGATGCCCGACGGCGAGAACCTGCACCGCGCGGCCCTGGCCTATGCCAGCGACTACACCCTTCTTGAACCGGTGCTGCGCGGCCACGGCCTGTCTTGGACCACGCCCGGCATGAGCATCGCGAGCCTCGACCATGCCATGTGGTGGCACCGTCCGCTGCGCGTGGATGACTGGCTCCTGTACGTGCAGGAGTCCCCCAGCGCGTCCGCCGCCCGCGGCCTTTCCACCGGGCGGATCTTCAACCGCAGCGGCGAGCTCGTAGCCACCGTGGCGCAGGAAGGAATGGTCCGGGTGCCGCAGCTGTAACACCGCCGCATAAAAGAGCTCCGCTTCCCGTCCGGGAAGCGGAGCTCTTTTATTGTCCTGCCGGCATACCTAGTCGCGGGTCAGGCGGCGGTGCGTCACCCGGTGCGGCTTGGCCGCGTCGGGGCCGAGGCGTTCAATCTTGTTCTGCTCGTAGGACTCGAAGTTGCCCTCAAACCAGTACCAGTTCGCGGGATCCTCCTCGGTGCCCTCGAAGGCCAGGATGTGGGTGGCCACCCGGTCCAGGAACCAGCGGTCGTGCGAGACCACCACGGCGCAGCCGGGGAATTCCAGCAGGGCGTTTTCGAGGCTGGAGAGGGTTTCCACGTCCAGGTCGTTGGTGGGCTCATCGAGCAGGAGCAGGTTTCCGCCCTGCTTCAGCGTCATGGCCAGGTTCAGCCGGTTACGCTCACCGCCGGAAAGCACCCCGGCCTTCTTCTGCTGGTCCGGACCCTTGAAACCGAAGGCGGACACATAGGCACGGGACGGCATCTCCACCTGCCCCACCTGGATCCAGTCGTGCCCTTCGGAGACGACCTCCCAGAGGCTCTTCTCCGGGTCGATGCCGCCGCGGGACTGGTCCACGTAGGAAATCTTTACCGAGTCACCGATCTTCAGCTCGCCGCCGTCGAGCTCTTCGAGCCCAACGATGGTCTTGAACAGGGTGGACTTACCCACGCCGTTCGGGCCGATAACGCCCACAATGCCGTTGCGGGGCAGGGAGAAGGACAACCCGTCGATCAGCTGCCGGTCGCCGAAGCCCTTCTGCAGGCCCTTGGCCTCCAGCACCAGTGAACCCAGGCGCGGGCCCGGCGGGATCTGGATTTCTTCGAAGTCCAGCTTCCGGGTGCGGTCCGCTTCGGCTGCCATCTCTTCATAGCGTGCCAGGCGGGCCTTCGACTTGGTCTGGCGGCCCTTGGCATTGGACCGCACCCAGTCCAGTTCGTCCGTGAGGCGCTTGGCGAGCTTCTGGTCCTTTTTGCCCTGGACTTCCAGGCGCGCGCGCTTCTTTTCGAGGTACGTGGAGTAGTTGCCTTCGTACGGGTACAGGTGGCCGCGGTCGACTTCGGCGATCCACTCGGCCACGTGGTCCAGGAAGTACCGGTCGTGGGTCACGGCCAGTACGGCGCCGTGGTAGGAGGAGAGGTGCTGTTCGAGCCACAGCACGCTCTCGGCGTCCAAGTGGTTGGTGGGCTCATCGAGGAGCAGCAGGTCCGGCTTCTGCAGCAGCAGCTTGCACAGCGCCACGCGTCGGCGCTCACCTCCGGAGAGGAGGGTGACGTCGGCGTCCGGCGGCGGGCAGCGCAGCGCGTCCATGGCCTGTTCGAGCTGGGAATCGATGTCCCACGCATCGGCGGCGTCGATGGCTTCCTGCAGCTTGCCCATTTCCTCCAGCAGGGAGTCGAAGTCCGCGTCGGGCTGTGACATCTCTTCAGAGATCTCGTTGAAGCGCTGGATCTTGCCGTAGATCTCGCCTACGCCTTCCTGGACGTTGCCCAGGACGGTCTTTTCTTCGTTCAGCGGCGGCTCCTGCAGCAGGATGCCCACCGTGTAGCCGGCGCTGAGCCGGGCTTCACCGTTGGAGGGGGTGTCCAATCCGGCCATGATTTTCAGGATGGTGGACTTACCCGCACCGTTGGGACCCACCACGCCGATCTTGGCACCGGGGTAGAAGGACATGCTTACGTCGTCGAGGATTACTTTGTCGCCAACGGCCTTGCGGGCCTTGGTCATCGTGTAGATAAATTCCGCCATATCTACAAGGCTAATGTGTCAGCGCCGATATATTCCATTTATCCGGATCCGGCACGACAACCGGGCGGCCCCGACGCATCCGTATCGGTCAGTTCCCCACGAAACAGCGTCCGCCGGCGAGGACCGGCAGGACGCTGACCGTGACCTTGCCGTCCCGGACTTCGCCGAAGATACATTCACCGCCCTGGACCGCTGCCCCCTGGATGGCATCGACGTCCAGGCCGGTGGGCGTTCGGTCCGCGGACACCTCCACGCTCGGCTCGGCAAAACCGGCGGCCACGAAAGCCTGCATGATGCCGCTCCGGTCAGGTGACGGTTCCGCCCCGGCCAACTCTTCCAACCGGGCCTTCAGCGCCAGTGCTTCCGGGCTGTCCCCGGCCTGCCGGGCCGCTGGATCCTCAGTTTGGGCGCCGGCATTTTGGGTGCCGGCCCCGGACGGTACCGGCTGGCCGGACTCCCCCGCAGCGGCCCCGCAGCCTACTGCCCCGACGGCGAGCGCCATGGTTAACAGGAGCACGGCCGGTACCCGGCGGAAGGTTCCGGGTGCCGTGGGCACCAGGGAGGGCGTTCGGCTCGGGTCATGTGTCACCGGGCGATTGTGTCATGCAGCACAGGAAGTGGCCACCGAACCCGCTGAACGTCAACGCGCTAGAACGGAGCGGCGGCACGGTCCCGTTCCGGCTGGTCCGCGTCTGCGTCAGCATCTCCTCGGCCCGGTGATTCGTCCCTTCCGCCGGGCTGGAGGGAATCCGCATCCTGGTCTGCATCGGGAAGTTCACCGGTCAGCGGATCCGCCAACCGGCCAAACGAATCGGTGAGGTCCGTGTCCTGCCCGAACGGATTGGCTGCCGCATCGGGGCTTCCAACCGGATAGCCGTCAGGGCGGGACCCTGCGTCGGCGCGGTCGCTTGTTCCGGAGACCGTGCGCCGGAAGCTGGCTGTTCCCCACATCAGGTCGTGGCCCACGGTGTCTGCATCAATGTCGGCGCTGGTACCGCTGCGCCCGTCCTCCGTTGCCCACTGTCGGAGCCGGAGCCGCCCCGTGACCACCACGCGGTCTCCCTTGTGGATGCTGAACGCCGCGTTGGTGGCGAGCTGGCGGAAGAGGCTTACGGCGTACCAGTTGGTCTGGCCGTCCAGCCAGCTGCCCGCGTCCCGGTCATAACGCCGCTCCGTGGTGCACATCCGGAAGCTGGCTACGGCCAGTCCGTTGTCGGTGGTGTTCTGGCGCAGTTCGGTGGCTACATAGCCGCGGAGCGTAATGGTGTCACTCATAGTGTCCTGCCTTCGGGTCGTTGGGTCCGGCCAGTCTTCTCCGCTGCACCGTCCCGGTCCGCCTCCAGACGGGCACGTGTGGACGCCGGACCGATGCAGGACCTCCCGGGGATCCTGTGGAGGAAAGGCTGTCCCTGCGTCAAACCGGCGGTTCATTCTGTGCCAGGACCCAGCAGGCAAAGTCGCTGATAGCCGCTGCCGCCGCGCGGGAACGAACCGAAGCGAAGTAATCAAAGGAGTGCTGGGCCCCGGGAAGCGGGCACCAGACCACGGGACGGCGGGACACTCCCCGCAGCATGTCCGCGAAGCCCCTGGCGTGGCCAATGGGCACTACGTTGTCCTTGCATCCGTGGAGGATAAAAAACGGGGGTGCGTCCGGCCGGGCGTACGCTGCCGGTGTGCTGCCGGGGTCCTCCCCTGCCACCCGGCCGTAATAGCCGTACAGGCATACTGCCGCCGCTACGGACGTGTCGGTTTCCTCGAAACCGGGCTGCAGCTCCGGACGGTTGGCGGTCAGAGCTGCAAATGCCGCCACGAAGCCACCGGCGGAACTCCCCGCCACAACCGGCGGTCCGGTGCCCACACCGTGTTGGGCGCCCTGGGTGCGCACCCATGCAATGACACGTTTGGCATCCACCGCATAGTCCGGGAACTGCGCCCCGGGTGCGAGCCGGTAGTTGGCGCTGATACAGCTCCAACCTCGGGAGGCCAGCAAATACAGCAGATACAGGGCTTCCCGGTCCTTTGCCCCGGAGACGAACCGCCCGCCGTGAAAGTGTACAAAGACCGGCCCTGCCTGCGGCCTGCCCCGGGGCAGGTAAAGGTCAAGGGTGTTGTCCTTCCCCGCAGGTCCGTACTGCAGGTTGCGGATGTGCCTGACACCGTGCAGGCGGCGCCGGAAGGGCAGGAAGATCCCGGCCAAGACATCCCGCCGCCCGAAGGGAGCATGCCCAGGCCCCGTGGAGTAACGGTGCCCGCCGGCCGAAAGGCCTTCGTTCAAGGCCTGCACGGGAGCGGTGCTGCTGCGGACCGCACGCCATCCCGTCAGCAGGAGCCCCGCCGCGACCAGGACCATGCCGGCAGTGCCGGCCGCGCCGGCAGGTGTGGACGTGTCCCCCTCCACCACCGCCAGCGCCGTCGCGGCTGCACCCAGCAGCAGCGGGAAAACCGGAGCTTCGCTGAAGGTCATTCCGACGATGTACGCGCCGGTCGAGAGCCGGGACCTCCCCTTTCCCGGCGGCCACAGTGCGCCATATGTGCTGAGCCCGAGCAGCAAAACGGTGAGGAGGTAACCGGCTGGCACTGCAGCTCCTTTGAGCGTGCCTGTCCTGACCGGCCTGAGCCTACGCTGCCATGCCCGGCACGCGCAGCGCGTGCCGGGCATGCCGTAAGGGAGCGGACACAAAAAAGTGCCCCCGGCGCGACTCGAACGCGCAACCTACGGATTAGAAGGCCGTTGCTCTATCCATTGAGCTACGGGGGCAACCACACGATGATACTACGGACCCTGCCCCGCCCTGCCCCTGGGCCTTCCCGCCGCAGCCCCGCCCCGTGCGGAAGCCACGCCAAAAAAAGAATTCCAATTCCGTGCATCCATTCCGCCTGCCCCGGAAGTAGTAGGGGTGTAAGTCAAAAACCCGTACCGGTGGGTGCGGCAACTAAAAGGAGCACAGACCATGCGTAAGACCGCAACCGCTATCGCGGCCCTCGGCGTAGGCGCCGCAACAGCGTTCTCGGCCGTACCGGCCTCCGCCGCCGATACCGACACGGCTAAGCTCTCCGTCCTGCACGCTGTGCCGGACACTACCGTTGACGTGTACGTCAACGGAACGCTCACCCTGGATAACTTCATGCCAGGCCAGATGGCCGGGCCGCTGGACCTGCCTGGCGGCAACTACCAGCTTGCCATCACCGCCGCGGATGCGCCGGATGCCTCCGCGCCCATCATCGGCCCGATCTCCGCAGACCTCGCGGCCGGCGGAAACTACACTGCCACGGCAAATCTGGACGCCTCGGGCAAACCCACGGCCAACCTCTTCACCAACGACACGTCCATGGTGGAAGCCGGCAAGTCCCGGCTCACGGTCCGCCATGTGGCTGCCGCCCCCGCAGTGGATGTCCTGGCCAACGGTTCCCCTGTGATCCAGGGCCTGACCAATCCCAATGAAAAGGTCCTCACCGTCGACCCCGGAACCATCTCCGCCTCCGTTGCCGCCGCCGGAACTACCGATCCGGTTATCGGTCCGGCAGACCTCGCGCTGGGTGAGGGCACCAACACCATCGTCTACGCCTGGGGATCGCTGGAGGCCGGAAACCTGGCCCTGGCTACCCAGACCATCGACGGTATGGCCTCGGCTCCGCACGCAGTCCCGGGTGCACTGGAGCAGGCAGGCCAGGACCAGCAGGGCACGGTCGCTGCCGCCGCTGCCGGCGGTGCCGCCCTTCTCGCCCTGGGCGCCGTCCTGCTTCGCCGCCGCACCGCAGCCGGCAGCAAGTAGTACGGACCACCCCAACCCCCCGGTGCTGCAGCGCTCTCCCGCCCCTTTCCGCGCTGCAGCACCGGGTTCACCCTTCCCGGAGGAACCATCCATGCCCTCAGCTCCCCTTCGCCGGCTCGCCGCGGCAGTATTCCTCTCGGCAGCTGTTGCCGGCACTGCTGCCTGCGGAGGCAGCCAGCCGCCGTCGGCCGGACCGGACGCATCAGTAACCGCCGCGCCGGGGGCGTCGTCGCCAGCCCCTTCCGCCGCGGCAGAGCCGGTACCGATTCGCCAGGCCACCCCCACCCCGGCTGAGGAGATTCCGGATCCCGTCGGCATCAGCGTGGACGGTACCGGCATCGAACTGGAAGTCATTCCCGTGGGCCAGGAACCCAACGGGGCCATGACCCTGCCGGGCAACCATTACCAGGCCGGCTGGTACCGCTTCGGACCGGCACCCGGGTCTTCGCGCGGCGCCGCCGTCCTGGCAGCCCATGTGGACTCGCGTACCGAACAGCTTCCCATTGCCGGCCTGGACGAGGTGCCCGCAGGCACGCCGCTTACCGTGACCCGCAGCGACGGCTCCGTCCTGAGATACACCACCCAAGAGGTGAAGAACATCCCCAAGGCTTCCCTGGACCAGTTCGATCTGTTCGACCGCGGCGGCGCACCCCGGCTCGAGCTGGTGACCTGCGGCGGCAAGTGGCTCGACTCGGTCGGAGACTATGAAGATAACGTTGTACTCACTGCGGTGCCCGTACCATAGTGGCAACCCAAGAGAGCCGGCCCGTACCTGGTCCGGTCCCGCACGAGTACGGCAGGAGAACGGCACTGATGCCCACCGGCGCCACGGAGCCCGACGCCGCGATGGACCACGCCTTCGCTGCGGGCGACGAAACGGCGCTGGCGGATGCCTACCGCCGCTTTTCGCCCCTGATCCGTGCGCTGGCGCTGCGGAAGCTTTTTGACCAGGGCGCTGCCGACGACGCGGTACAGGAAGTATTCATCCGGGCCTGGAAATACCGGGAAAGTTATTCGCCGGAACGCTCGACGCTCGCGGCCTGGCTTGTCGGCATAGGACGAAACGTCGCGGCCGGAATGGCCACGGCCAAGCAGCGAAGCTCCGAAACCCTGGTGGACGAACCGGTCCTGCCCCACGGGCAGCGGACCGAACCGGCCGGGCCGGACCCCGACGGCGTTGCTGACCGGGTGGTTCTCGATGCCGAGCTGGCCCGGCTCGGGGAACCACAGGGATCCATCCTCCGGCTCGCTTTCCACGAGGACCTGACACACCAGCAGATATCGGAAAAACTGAAACTACCCTTGGGTACCGTCAAGAGCCATATCCGAAGAAGCCTTGTCCAACTACGCCAGCGATTGGAGGTCAGCGATGCAGCATCTGTCATCTGAAGCGCTGGCCCTGAACGCCTTGGGCGAGGGCACGGCCGAAGAAACCGCGCATCTCCAACAGTGCACCCAGTGCACGGCCGAAGTGGAAGCACTGGGCCGCGTTGTGACGGCAGGACGTGCCCCTGCTGCCGGCGCCCTGCCGCATCCGCAGGCCTCGGTCTGGGAGGGCATCCATTCCTCGCTGGGCCTCGGCGACGCCGTACGCCGGGACCCCTTCGATACGCCCCCTGCCTCAGGCGCGGCGGGATCCGGCCCTGCCCGGGAACAGTCCGCACCCGCGGCGGAACCGCAGGCTTCCCCCGTTTCCCTGGACGCAGCCCGTAGCCGCCGCAACCGGCGCCGCCTGCCGCAGATCCTGGCCGCCGCAGCGGCAGCCGTAGTCCTCGCCGCCGCCGGCACCTGGGGTATTTCCCGGATCCTGGCCGACCGCACCGAGGTAATTGCTGCCGTTGACCTGGCACCGCTGCCGGCCTATCAGGACAGTGGCCGCGCAGAGGTGGACCAGCGGGCCGACGGCGGACGGGAACTGGTGGTGACGGCCAGCGGTGCGGACGCGCAGGGTTTCCGTGAAGTGTGGCTGATAGCCCCCGATATTGAACGGATGGTCAGCCTGGGCACCATGGAGGGGACGGAGGGCAGGTTCACCATTCCGGCTAACCTTGACCTCAATGAGTACCCCATTGTTGATATCTCCGATGAACCGTTCGACGGCAACCCCACGCACTCCGGGGATTCAATCCTGCGCGGCGTGCTGGAACCCTGACCCGGCCGCACGGGCCGGCGGCGCACGTGGCTGACGCCGTGCCCGGCTCCCTTCCGGGGATTGCCTCCGAGTGGTGGTCCAGGGTACTGGAGGGTTTCAGCCGCGGGCCGGCCCTCGACCCGGCGCCGGCGGTGCTGCTGCTTGTTGTTGCCGCAGCCGCCCTGCTCAGCATCCCGCGGAGCACCTGGCGCTGGTTTGGTCTGTTCGTGACCTTTGTCCACGAACTCGGACACGCCTTCGCGGCCCTGATGACCGGGCAGGTGGTGAAGGGCATCCGGCTGCGTTTTGACCATTCCGGCGACATGCGTTCGCTGGGCCGCGGCGGGTTCCCTGCTGCCTGGGCGGGGTTTTGGGGTTACCCCGTGCCCGCGGTGGTGGGCGCCGGGCTCATTCTGGCGGCGCTGTACGGCTGGGCGGGGACAGCGCTGTCCGCCAGTGCGCTGGTGCTGCTGGCGGCGCTGCTGTTTATCCGCAATGTCCAGGGCTTCGCCATCGCTTTTGGCAGCGCCTTGGTCTCCGTACTGCTGGTGTGGTTCTCCTCGCCGGTGACGGCTGGCTATGCGGCCGTGTGCACCGGTGTTGCCCTGCTGGTGGGTGCCGTGCGGGACTGGCTGAACGTGGTCCGGGTCCATACCCGCCGGCGAAACCTGGAAAGCTCGGACGCCTTTATCCTCGCCCGGCGCACCGGCATACCCGCTGCCGTGTGGCTGGCCGGCTTCGCGCTGGTGATCGCCGCTGCCGCGGCCGCAGCACTGTACGCCGCGCTGACGGTCCTTCCGGTGCCGGGGCGGTAAGTGCCCGGCCCGTACTACGCTTGGATTTCCGGGAAGGTTACCCGCAGTTCGAGCCGGTGCTGGCCGTCCTCCTCCTGGGTGTAAATTGCCTTCCCGGAGATACCGGCAAGCCCGTCGGTGCCGGAGCCGGGGATGATATGGCCGGAACTGGCCGTGGCCGTACCTTCGGCGAGGCCCCAGTGCTGGATGACCATGGTTCCCGTCCGGCCGGCGACGGTGCCGGCAAACACCTCGGACCCGACATAACCCGCCCCTACCGTGTTGCCGGCCATGATGAGGTCCGCGACGCTGGTGCCGGTGATGTCCCCCTCGAAGATCTTCACGGCCCGGACGGTGGACAGTTCGCTGTTGGTTCCCTCCACCTGATAGGGGGTGGGTTCCCACTCCGAAACGTCAAAATCCGCCACGATCACTTCTTCAGTTAGGTCGGTCATGGTTCCAGTATCCCGTGTCCGGCGCCGGATTGCATGCCGGGCACCGGACGCCGGTAGCCTTATCGCTGTGCCCGCGTGCGGCACGGCAACGGTTTGAGCTAAGGAGCACCACCCTCGCATGTCCCGGATTCCGGCAACCTTTCAGCGGCGGATACTGAGCCCGTCGGCCCTCTGGACGGCGTTTGCCGTGGTCCATCTGGGCTTCCTCGCCGCCCTGGCTCCCTTGATTCTCGACGGCGGGGCGCTGAGCGATGTGAACTTCTACCGGCAGTGGGCGTTTGACGGCCTGAGCCATGGCCATTGGCTGGTCTTTGACACTGCGTGGGTGTATCCCGTCCTCGCGCTGGCCCCCATGGTGCTTGCGGCGCTGTTCGGGTTCGGCGCGTACCAGTTCGTCTGGTTCCTGCTGTTCACGGCGCTGAACGCCGGCGCGGTCGCCGTCCTGGCCCGCCGGGCCGGAGCCGGCGGCACCGCTGCCGCGTACTGGTGGCTCGCGGCCACTGCCCTGCTGGGGCCCGTGGCGGTGGGGCGCGTGGATGGGCTGACCGCTCCCCTGGTGATCATGGGCCTGCTCTTCCTGGCAACCCGACCGGTGCTTGCCTCGGCGCTGCTGTCCGTGGCCACCTGGATCAAGGTTTGGCCGGCTGCCGTTATCCTCGCGGTGCTGGTCGCCTGGAAGAAGCGGCTCACGCTGCTCGCCACCGGTGCCGCCGTGTCCGCTGCCGTTGCCGTCACCGTCGCCCTAGGCGGCGGCCTGCGGCACCTGCTGAGTTTCTTCGGCGAACAGGGGGCCCGCGGGATGCAGATGGAGGCTCCCTTCACGACGCCGGGGCTGTGGCAGGCGATCCTGGGTTCATCGGATGCCCATATTTACGAGGACAAGATCATCAATACCCGCGAGGTCCGCGGTGCCCTCGGCGAGCCGGTGGCCGCGCTGATGACGCCGCTGCTCGCACTGGCCGCCCTCGCCGTCGTCGGACTGCTGATTTGGGCGCTTCGCCGCGGCGCCGATCCGCGCTCCCTGCTGATCTCCGGCTCGCTGGCCCTGGTGGCCGCATTTATTGTCTTCAACAAGGTTGGATCACCGCAGTTCATGCTGTGGCTCGGTGCCGTCACGGCGGTGGGGCTGGCATGGGAGGGCCGGGACTGGAAAGTGCCCGGGATCCTGATGCTGGCCATCGCCGCCCTGACCACGCTGGTTTATCCGATGTTCTACGCAGCCCTGTACAACGACCTGAACATCGCCGTGGCGCTGCTGCTGACCGCCCGCAACGTCCTGCTGCTGGTGCTGTTCGGCTGGGCGCTGGCGCGGGTCAGCACGCTGACCCGCGCCGGCGGGAACCGGGTCAGTGCCGCAGTTCTCCCGGAGCAGGCGCCGTAAGCTTCTTGCGGAACAGGACCTTGGTCTTGGGGTCCAGGAAGATCAGGTACAGCGCGAAGCCCAGTGCCGTCACGGCGGCAATCTGCCGGGCCGCGCTGAGGCTGAACTCGAAGTAGGGCCAGATATCGAGCTGGTCGCTGATCGCGTAGACCATAAAGAAGGACACGAACAGGTACAGGGTCTTGGCCTGCCAGTCATCGCGGATACCGGTCACGGCGAAGAGCGGGATGAGCCAGACCACGTACCAGGACTGGATCATGGGCGCGAGCATTACGATGGCGGCGAAGGCCAGGGTCAGCCGGCGGATCAGCCGGCTGTACTCACCCACGAACATCTGCCACAGCACAATTCCCACGGATGCCAGCCGTCCGATGGTGTGGACAACATCGGCCATGGTCCAGCCGGGCAGTCCCAGCGCGTTGCCGAGGGTGGCAACCAGCATGCCGGCGAAACCGACCGGCGCGTACCAGATCCATACACTGCCCGGGGTGCTCAGGGCACCCACCCAGCCGAACCCGAAACCGTTGATCAGGCCCATGATCCACAGCAGCCCCAGTGACATGGCGGCCGTGATGAACCAGTAGGTGAACCTGCGCCGCCAGGATGCGTTCTTGCCGGCCCACAGCAGGCCTATGAACGGAAGGAAGATGATGGTGATCGGCTTGATGCCGATCGACAGTGTGACCAGCAGGATGCCGGCTACGGGACGCTTGGTGGCGGCAAGGTAGAGCCCGGCCAGCGCCAACCCGATCATCAGGGCGTCATTGTGGATGCTGGCGATGAAGTTGGTCAGGAACAGCGGGTTCGCTGCCGTGAGCCACAGCGCGCGGTTGGGATTGATCCCGTGCAGTTCAGCCAGCTTCGGCACGAAATACACGCACATTGCCACACCGATGACGGCGATCAGCCGGAACAGCAGGATGGAGAACTCGGTCTGGCCGTTCGTTACCAGAACCACCAGCTGCTCCAGCCAGAGGAACACCGGACCGTACGGGGTGGGGCTCTGTGCCCACAGATCGTCGGCGCCGATCTGCAGGTAGTTGGAGATCTGCGAGTAGCCGTCCTTGTACGGGTTCAAACCGCTGACCATCACCAGGCCCTGGGCGATATAGGCGAACACGTCGCGGCTGAACAGCGGCAGCGTGAAGCACAGGGGCGCCGCCCAGGCAATGACCGCCTTCAGGATGACCGGCCGGGACTCCGGGCCCCAGCCTTTCATCCGCTGGCCCAGCCGGAGCCAGGAGCGCACCAGCAGCATGCCGCCCGTGGACAGGAGCAGCACGGCGACGACGGCGCCGAAGGGCTCGTCGAAACGCATCCAAATGATCACCGGGTTGCTGCGCAGGCTGGCGGATGCCAGTGAAAGCCAGCCCACCCCGAAGGATCCGGCGAGCATCATGAGGGAGCCGATGAACCCCTGAATGATCGCTATGTTGGGACGGTCGGCTTTAGCTATCTCCGGGCCCGGAGACGAAGGCTCGGTCGCGGGGACCTGCGCGGTCATCTACGTGGTTCCAATCTCTGGGGTGAACACGATTCCTGCGGGCCTGGCGGCGGACAGGGCGGCGCCTCACCCTAAAGCAGGGCAGCATAGAGCCCGGGCACCGTCAATAGGCTGATATTAGCATCGCGGCCCGGGCAAACCCGGCGCGCGCGACGCGGCGAAGTCAATCCCGGGCCCGGACACAGCGTCGCTTAGACTGAAGCTCCAGATGTGATTTTTGATGCAAGTAAAAGGCAAGGCGGTAAAGGCTGTGGGGCGCCACCGGGCAGAACCTGTAAGGAAAGCTGTAACTAAACCCGCGCATCCGTTGGGGACCGTTCCCGCACGTGCCGCAACCCGGGATGCCCCGGCCGGGCACCCGGGCCACCCGGGCAAAGCGGGCAAAGAACACAGCCGGGCAGGCCGAAACCACACGCAGCAGCGCCGCAGCCCGGAACTGCTGGGCTGGGGGTTGTTCCTCACCCTGATAGGAGCAGCCGCCATGGTGTGGGTGGAGGTACCCCCGTCCGCGGTTGCGGTGACGTCGTCGCTGCTCCTCTTCGCCTTCGGCGTCGCATGGTGCTTCTCCCCCGCGCCGGCTTCCCCGGCCGCTGTTGCCGGTTCTTCGGTCCCTGCCCTGGCTCCCGCACCGGCTCCCGCAGCGGATTCCGTCCCTGCGCCGCCCGCAGTTTCAGTCCAGGCACCCGTTCCCATCCCCGCCACGCGCGCTGCCACACCCGCTTCCCGCCCCACCGCAGCCGCGCCAACCCGCCCGGCACTGCGGCCCTCCCCTGCACAGCAGCCCTCTGCACTACAGCCCTCCCCCGCACTGCGCCCCGCCCCGCAGCCGGCGCGGATGGACCGTCCGGCCCCGCACGGGCGGCGTGCAGCCGCCATGCCGGTTGTTCATGAGATGCCGGCTGAACCCAGCCGGTGGACGCGCACCTTCGGCCCCCCGGAAACGGGCCAGATCCCGCTGCAGCCTTACCTTGCGCGAACGCCCGCCCCCCTCGTGACGGCGGACGCAGAACTGCCGGACCGCCGCCAGCGGAGCCACTCCAGCCTGTAGCCGCCCGCCCGCGCCTCCGGTTTCCCGCCTGCCGGGCGGCGGACGCGGTACATTGGATTCGTGCCAATAACTAATGAACGTATGGTCTGGATCGACTGCGAAATGACCGGTCTGGACATTGAATCCGATGCCCTCATTGAGGTGGCCGTCCTGGTCACGGACTCCGAGCTGAACATCCTCGGCGACGGCGTAGACGTGGTGATCAAGCCGGACGACGCCGCTTTGTCCCAGATGGGCGACTTCGTGCGCCAGATGCACACCACTTCCAAGCTTCTGGACGAGCTCCCGAACGGCATTTCGATGGCTGAGGCCGAGGCCGCGGTTATCGAATACATCACCAAGTGGGTTCCGGAACCCAAAAAGGCCCAGCTGGCCGGCAATTCCGTAGGCACGGACAAGATGTTCCTCGCCCGCGACATGCCCGAGGTCATCAATTACCTCCATTACCGGATCATCGACGTCTCCACCATCAAGGAACTGGCGCGGCGCTGGTACCCGCGCGCGTATTTCCAGGCCCCCGCCAAGAACGGCGGACACCGGGCACTGGGCGATATCCGCGATTCCATCAATGAGCTGCGCTACTACCGGGAGGCAGTTTTCGTGCCCGCTCCGGGGCCGGATTCCGCCACGGCCAAGAAGATCGCCGCGGGAATCGGAAGTTAGCTCCGTCACAAAACCTGCCTCCGGTGGCGGTTGTGTCAGAAGCACTCAAAAAACCGTGTAAGCTTGATTCCGCTGCCTCAGATAAATGAGTCCGCAAGACCACTCGCCTGGACTTCGCGGATGAACGTTTGAGGCACATGGTGGGTATAGCTCAGTTGGCAGAGCGCCTGGTTGTGGTCCAGGAGGTCGCGGGTTCAACCCCCGTTACTCACCCCAATGAGGCTGGCGGTTACAGCTTCGAAAGGCCGCCTCGGATGATTCCGGGGCGGCCTTTCCTGTGTGTGTTTGACTGTTAGCCTCAGGGGCGATCACTGCCGCTGCGGGCACAGCCCGGCAACAACCCCTACGCCTACGCGTGGCTTATCAATGAGGAGGCGCCGCCTTGGAGCGCAGACTGTTCGAAGAGGACCATGAGCTGTTCCGGGAAGTCGTCCGGGAATTCGACGCCCGCGAAGTCGCCCCCGGGTATGCGGACTGGGACGCCGCGCACATGATGCCGCGCCGGCTGTGGAAGGCTGCCGGTGAGCAGGGCCTGCTTGGCCTGGCTGTCCCCGAGGAGTTCGGCGGGGCGGGCATGCCGGATTACCGCTTCCGGGCGGTAATGGACGAGGAATTCGCCCGTGCCAACCATCTCGCCGTCGGCCTGGCCTTCCACCTGCATGACGACATGGTCCTCCCCCACCTGCTCGCCTACGGCTCAGATGAACTGAAGGAACGCTGGCTGCCGGGCATGGTCTCCGGGGACAAGGTCACCTCCGTCGCCTGGACCGAGCCCGGCGCTGGCAGCGACCTGCGCGGCATCCGCACCAAGGCTGTACGCACCGACGACGGCGGCTGGCGCATCAGCGGCCAGAAGACGTTCATCGGCAACGGCATCAGCGGAGACGCTTCCCTGGTCCTGGCCCGCACTGACGGCGGGACGGGCCGCGGGCAGCGGGACTCCTTCAGCATGTTCATGGTGGAGAAAACCGAGGGGTACAGCACCGGCCGGCAGCTGGACAAAATGGGCCTGAAGGCCTCGGACACCGCCGAGCTGTTCTTCGATGATGTGTTCGTCCCGGCGGTGAACCTCGTGGGCGAGGTCGGCCGCGGCCTGGAATACGCCGAAGGGCAGCTGCCGCAGGGCAGGCTGGCCATTGCCGTTGCCTCCTCCGCAGTTGCGCGCCGGATTTTCGAAGCCACGGTGGAGTACACCAAGGAGCGCAACGCCTTCGGGGAGCGGATCGCCGACTTCCAGAACAGCCGGTTTGCCCTCGCCGATATCGAAACCGAAGTCGAAGCCACTGAAGCGTACGTGGATTCCGCCGTCACCGCCTTCAACGAAGGCAAGCTGGATGCCGTTTCTGCCGCCAAGGCCAAGCTCTGGGCCAGTGAGCGGGCCAAGTCCATTACGGACCGGTGCCTGCAGCTGCACGGCGGCTACGGCTACATCCTCGAATACCCGGTGGCCCAGGCGTTCCTGGCTGCCCGCCTGCTGACCATCTTCGGCGGCACCAGCGAAATCATGCGGGAAGTCATCGGACGCGGCATCGTCCGCTAGCACCGCCGCGGCCCCGGCCGCCCTCCCCCATCCAGACGAAAGAAAGACAGCAATGACCGTACGTCCCATCGTTATCCACGGCGAACCCGTACTGCACCGCCGGGCGTTGCCGGTGGAGGAGTTCAACGACGAACTGCGCACCCTCGTCGCGGACATGTACGAGACCATGGATGTCGCCAACGGTGTCGGCCTGGCCGCCCCGCAGGTGGGCGTGGGCCTGCGCCTGTTCACGTTCGCCTATGAGAACGACGACGACGCTCCCGACCGCGGCGTGCTCATCAATCCGGTGCTGATCACTTCCAAGGTTCCCGGCGCCGCGCCGGACCCGGACGAAACCTCCGAGGGCTGCCTCTCCGTTCCCGGCGAGAACTTCCCGGTGAACCGGGCGGAATGGGTCAAGGTATCCGGTTTCGACGAAAACGGTACCCCGGTCGAGTTCGAGGCGACGGACTGGTTTGCCCGTGTGATCCAGCACGAGTATGACCATCTGGACGGCAAGCTCTACGTGGACCGGCTCAACGACCGCTGGAGCCGCAAGGCCCGGAAGGTCATCAAGGCCCAGGGCTGGACCGTCCCCGGCCACAGCTGGATGCCGGGCGTGGATCCGGACCCGTTCGGCCACTAGGGCGGACAGCAACGC
Source organism: Arthrobacter sp. zg-Y1143 (assembly GCF_030125565.1). Taxonomy (NCBI): domain Bacteria; kingdom Bacillati; phylum Actinomycetota; class Actinomycetes; order Micrococcales; family Micrococcaceae; genus Arthrobacter; species Arthrobacter sp. zg-Y1143. The sequence goes on from NZ_JASKLW010000007.1 coordinate 29,726, forward strand.
AGGAGGGCCCGCATGATATCCTGCGGGCCCTCCTGCGTCAGCGGTCGGTCCTAGCCGGCGATCGAGGCCAGGGACTGTGCCAAGGGGAATGCCGGCGGATTCACGTGCGCCATCTCCTCCAGCACCCGGACCACCTGGCAGCTGTAGCCGAACTCGTTGTCATACCAGACGTACAGCACCAGGTTTGTGCCGTTGGAAATGGTGGCCAGGCCGTCCACGATCCCGGCCCGCTTGGAACCGACGAAGTCGCTGGAGACCACCTCGGGGGAATCGATGTAGTCGATCTGCTTGTGCAGCGGCGAGTTCAGCGACGTCTCCCGCAGGTAGGCGTTGACCTCTTCCTTGTCCGTGGCCGTTTCGAGGTTCAGGTTCAGGATGGCCATGGACACATCGGGGGTGGGCACCCGGATGGCGTTGCCGCTGAGCTTGCCGGCCAGTTCGGGCAGCGCCTTGGCCACGGCCTTGGCGGCCCCGGTTTCGGTGATGACCATGTTCAGCGCAGCGGAGCGGCCGCGCCGGTCCCCGTTGTGGAAGTTGTCGATCAGGTTCTGGTCATTGGTGAACGAGTGCACCGTTTCCACGTGCCCGTTTACAATTCCGTACTTGTCATTGAGGACCTTCAGCACCGGGGTAATCGCATTGGTGGTGCAGGAGGCGGCAGTGATAATCCGGTCTTCGTCCGTAATGGAGCCGTGGTTGATGCCGTGCACAATGTTCTTCAGGTTTCCCTTGCCCGGCGCGGTCAGCAGGACGCGGGACACGCCCTTGGCAGCCAGGTGCTGCGAGAGCCCTTCTTCGTCCCGCCAGCGTCCGGTGTTGTCCACCACCACGGCGTCATTGATGCCGTATGAGGTGTAATCCACGGCCGCGGGATCGTTGGAGTAGATCACTTGGATCAGGGTGCCGTTGGCCAGGATGGTGTTGTTGTCCTCATCCACGGTGATGGTGCCGTTGAAGGCCCCGTGCACGGAATCGCGGCGCAGCAGGCTGGCACGCTTGATGAGGTCGTTGTCGGAGCCTTTCCGCACCACGATGGCACGCAGGCGAAGGCCCTGCCCGCCGCCGGCCTTTTCCACCAGGATGCGGGCGAGCAGGCGCCCGATGCGGCCAAAGCCGTAGAGGACGACGTCGGTGCTGGTGCGTTCATCGGCACCCCGCTTGCCGGCGACGTCGGCCAGTTCGGCCCGCAGGAACCCATGCAGGTCCCCGCCCTTCTCCTTGTACTTGTTGCCCATCCGCGCGAGGTCCACGGAGGCGGCTCCGAGTTCCAGCTCGGTCAGGGCTTTGAGCAGCGGATAGGTTTCCGAGACGGGCAGCTCCGCTTCGTCGATCTGGCGCGCAAACCGGTGCGCCTTCAGGATCTCGATCACCGATTTGTTCACCAGCGGACGTCCGTACACCGAGGTCACTACGCTGTTTTCCCGGTAGAGCCGTCCGATCAGCGGGATCATGGCCTCGGCGAGGGCTTCCCGGTCCATCCAAGTGTCAAGGCACGTATCGGAGTTGGAACTCACAGATCTTCACATCCTTTTCTCAGCCGGCACTGCGTTGTGCCGGTTGGCAGTAATGCCTCTAAGTGTATTAGGACACATCGCACCGGCCGGACGGCTCCCGGAGACGTTCGTCACACTCAGGAGGGGCGGAGCCGGGACGCTTCCTGGCCGGCCGGTTTCCCCGCCGCGCCTTCCGGTTCCAGGTCCTCGAGGTCCCGGACCCGGCGCAGCGGACCCAGGGCCGCGGCGAGCGGCGCGAGGGCGGCCACCAGGATGCCGGTCAATATGGCACCCCGGATGCCTACCAGCTCCACGAGGATGCCGGCGGCGAACGCCGCCAAAGCCAGCATTCCCCAAGTGATCATCCGCTGGGCGGACCCGAGCCGTCCGAGCATCTGCGGCGGGCATACCCGCTGCCGGAACGTGGTGGACACAACGATGTTCAGGGAAATGGCGAACCCCGCCACAAACAGGCCGATGAAGCCGGCCGCCATTCCCCATCCGGGTGAAATCAGCAGCAGGCTGGCGTAACCGGCCACGGCCGGGAACATGGAATACCGCCACACCCGGCCCGAGCCGACGCGTGAGGCTATCCGTTTGACGGAGAGTCCGCCCAGGGTGCCGCCCACCGCCGTGGCCGCAGTCAGCAGGCCCAGCATGCCCGGCGTCTCCCCCAGGGACCGGATCACCAGGAGGACCAGCAGCGAGACCACGATGTTTCCACCCAGGTTCCACAGCGCCCCCGTCACAAGGAGCATTCGCAGCGGCAGCGTACTGAAGACATAACGCACGCCCTCCCCCATGTCCCGGAGCACCCGCCGGTCCTTCGTCCGGTCGGGCCGGGGTTCACGGATGTCCAGGCGCAGGATGGCAGCCAGTGAGCCCAGGGAGGCCGCAACCTGCAGCAGGAGGGCATTGGAAGCTCCCCACGCGCCGGTGACCCAGCCACCCAGGGCCCGCCCGCCGGCGTCGCCGAAGGCACCCGAGCCGGTCATCAGTCCGTTGCCCTCGACCAGTTCTTCCCGGGCCACGGCGCTGGGAACCAGTGCCTGCTCAGCGAGGGTGAAAAACACTGCGGCAAGCCCGGCGCCGAAAGAAACGGCGAAAAGCTGGACCACGGTCAGCAGGTCCAGCCACCAGGCCACGGGCAGGCTGGCCAGGAGCAGTGTCCTGACAGCGAGGGAGGCCACAATCACGGGCCGGCGCCGGTACCGGTCCACCAGCACTCCTATGGGCAAACCGAAGAGCAGCCAGGGCAGGAAAGTCATGCCCGCAAGGACCGCTACGGTGAAATTCGACGCATCCAGTTCAGTCACCGCAATAACGGGCAGGGCAACGCTGGTAACGGCACCGCCGAAAATTCCGGCAGTCGAAGAAATCCACAACCTCCGGAAATTGGCGTTGCGGATAACCAAAGGTTTCCGGGCTGCCTCGGTTTGGGACATTGCCACAGAATAGCCCAGCGTCCGATTAATCCAACCCGTTGCGGCCCAAACCGTATCCAATTGCAGGAAACCCCGGCAAAAGGTGCGCCATTGTTGAGCGCTTAAGCGGTTTCCCGGGCGGCCCGGGGAAATGCGGGCGGGGGTGGACGGGTTGGCCGATAAGCCGGGTTTTGTGCGTCCGGTCCGTTACCGGGCCGGACGGAGCAATCATCCATCTAGGGCCGCCGTTGCCGGCGGCCTCAAGCGGCCTACCCGGACACATCGGGCGGGCAGCCCTCAAACGTGTCCTGTATGGCCTTGCTCCGGGTGGGGTTTACCTAGCCGTCCCGGTCACCCGGGACGCTGGTGGTCTCTTACACCGCCTTTTCACCCTTACCTGCGGACCGGCAAAACCGGTCTGCGGGCGGTTTGTTTTCTGTGGCACTGGCCTGCGGGTTTCCCCGAGTGGGCGTTACCCACCACCCTGCCCTGCGGAGCCCGGACTTTCCTCGGCGGCAGCGGCGTCCCGAAGGCAGCCGCACCGACGCGATTGCCTGGCCAACCCGTCCACGGTCAACTCTACCGTCCCCGCGGACCCGCCCCGGACCCGCCGCCCGGCTCGCGTAGGATTAACCGGTGCTGATTCTGCTCCCGCCCTCCGAAGGCAAAACCCCGGCGCCGGCCGGTCCGGCCCTGGACCTGTCCCGCCTCCACTTTCCGCTGCTGTCCGAACCGCGCGGACTGGTCCTGAAAGCACTGGCCGAAACCAGCCGGTCCGATGCGGCGCTGGAAGTGCTGGGAGTCGGTGCCACCTTGGCCGCGGAAGTGCAGCGCAATACCGTGCTGGCGGAGCAGCCGTGCGCGCCCGCGCACCGGGTGTACACCGGTGTTCTGTACGACGCCCTGGGCTATGCCTCGCTGCCGGCAGCATCGCAGCGCCGGGCAGATGACGCAGTGCTGGTGATGTCGGCTCTCTGGGGCGCCCTGGGCTTCGCCGATCCCATTCCGGCCTACCGGCTGTCCATGTCCGTCCGGCTGCCGGAAACGGGCCGCCTGGCCGCGTTCTGGAAACAGCATCTGACCGGGCCCCTGGACGAATACGCCGGGACTTCACTGGTGGTGGACTGCCGGTCCAGTACCTACGCCGCGGCCTGGGCGCCGGACCCGCAGCGCACCGCTGCGGTGAACGTGTTCCAGATCCGGGACGGCAAACGCAAAGTGGTCTCGCATTTCGCCAAGCACACCCGCGGCGAGCTGGCCCGGCACCTGCTGGTGCGTCAGGGGGCCGAGCCAGCCACGCCGCAGGAGCTGCTAGCGGCCGCCGCTGAGAAGTGGGAGGCCGAGCTGATGGCTCCGGCAGGCCGGAAGCCCTATCAGCTCAACATCATCCTGCCCGAGCAGTAACTACTGCCGCGCAGCGACCAGTTCGACTTCGAAGCCCTCATCGTTTTCGAGGTACGCGGCATAGTGGTCCGGCCCGCCGGCGTGCGGATGCCGGTCAGCGAAAAGCATGCTCCACCCGTGGCTCGCAGCGCGGCGGGCCAGCAGCTCGACGTCGGCCTCGGTGCCTGCGGCGAACGCGAGGTGGTTCAGGCCCGGACGGCGCCGGGAGTACGGGCCGCGCTCGACGTCGGGACCAGACTCCAGCACTATGTAGCCGTCCGCTCCCTGCCAGCTGGCTCCGGTGTCCCAGGTGTCCTTGCGGACGTAGCCGAGCCGCTCCAGCAGCCAGCCCAGCGACTTTTCGGCGGCCGGGAAGTCGTTGACCCAAACCTCTGCGTGATGCAGCCGTCCCGTGGGGGTCGGCGCCGGGGCAGGTTCCTGGGCGGCTACAGGTTCCTGGGCGGCTGCCGTGTCCTGGGCGGCTGCCGTGTCCTGGGCGGCTGCCGGTGCCTGCCCGGCCGCCATAACCGAGTCTGCCCGCGGTTTCCACGGCACGCCGGCAGTGCCGGCATCCATGGCCTCATTGGAGAGCCGGTCCGCGTCCTTGTTCAACTCACGCGGAATCCACTGGTACTTCACCCGTTGCGGGTTCACTATGGAGCGGGCTTTCGCCGCCAGCTTCTGCATGTCGGCGTGCTTGATCTTCCAGCGGCCGCTCATCTGCTCCACAACGAGCTTGGAGTCCATCTTGGCCAGGATCCAGCAGTCGGGATCAATCCCGTGGGCCAGCTCCAACGCCGCTATGAGGCCGGAATACTCGGCCACGTTGTTGGACACCCGGCCCACGTATTCGGCTTTCTCGGCGAGGATGCGGCCGGTGTCCGGGTCCCGTACGAGCGCGCCGTAACCGGCAATCCCGGGGTTGCCCCGGGAGCCGCCGTCGGCTTCCACAATCAGGGTGCGGCGCTGGCCGCCGGCCGGGGTGCGGGCAGCCGGGGACTGCGCGCCGGAGTCGGGCTCCGGGTCAAACAGTGTCACTGCTCAGCTGCTCCACTCGTCCGAGCGGACCAGGATGCACCCGGAGTCGGGGCAGAACACGATGTCATCCGCGGCTGCCTTGCGGATGTCCGCGAGGTCGCCCGGGCTGAGCTGCATGCCCGACCCCTCGGAGGTGCCGTGGAACAGCCGGGCCGCGCCGATGCCGTGCTTGGACAGGGTCTTTTCATAAACGGCAAGCAGGGCCGGCTCGAAGGTGTCGGCCAGTTCTTCGCGGCGTGCTTGTGCGTCGGCGCTGTCCGCCTCGATCACGGCGAGTTCGGCGTCGCGCTTTTCCTCGAGCTCACGGCGCTTGGCGTGCAGTTCCTCCAGCGCGGTTCCAGCTTCTCCCTGCCGTGTGCGGGCGGCTTCGAGCCGTTCCATCACGTCCAGTTCCACGTCTTCAAGATCGGAGCGGCGCCGCTCAAGCGAGACGATTTCGGCCTGCAGGGCCGTCAGTTCCTTGGAACCGCCCTTACCGCTGTCCAGGTGCTGCTGGTCCCGGGTCATCCGGGCCACTACGGATGCGACGTCGGCTTCGGCGCGCGTGAGCTCGCGTTCAATGTCGGCCACCTCGGTGCCGGCGGACACGCGTGCCTTTTCGGCGGCAGCAACGGAATCGGCCAGGGAAGCGATCTCGGGATTGTTGCTAACGTTGCGGACCTGGTTGCGCAGGGCCTTGAGCCTGCTGTCCAGGGCCTGCAGATCCAGCAGCCTCAGCTGCTCCGCGGGCGATGCTTTTGCCACCGAAAACCTCCGTGTATATCCGGACCTGCCTGGCCCGGCTCTCCTAAGCCTATGCCACCGCGCGGCATCACTTGAGCCCGGGTGTCAGTACAAAGTCCCACGGATCGGTGTTCACGCCGCTGACCCGCACCTCAGCAGTGAAGCCCTGGTCATTCAGGACGTTCTCCAGCGCCGCGGCGGCGGGGGTAAGCCACAGCCACTCACTGCCGAAATGCGAGACGTCTATAAGGTAAGGCCGGCCGTTGCCGCCAAGGGCACGCTCGCGCAGTTCCGACGCCGGGTGGTGTCGGAGGTCGGCTGTGACGTACACGTCGGCACGCTCGGAGCGCACGGCGTCGAACAGGCTGTCCCCGGCGCCGCCGCACACGGCTACCCGGCGGACCAGGCCGTCGGCGTCCCCTGCCACACGGACCCCGCCTGCAACGGCAGGCAGGAGGCCGAACACCAGCTTGGCGAAGTCAGCGAGGCTGAGCACCTCGGGCAGTTCACCGACGCGGCCTATCCCCTCTTCGGGCAGCCCCTCGGCAGCCGGGACCAGCGGAGAAACGTTTCGGAGCCCAAAGGCGTCTGCAAGCACATCGGACACACCGCCCACCGCGCTGTCACCGTTGGTATGCACGGTCAGCAGGGCGCAGCCGCCCTCGATCAGCCGGTGCACAGCCTCACCCTTGAAGCTGGAGGCGGCCACGGAATTCACCGGCTTCAGCAGCAGTGGGTGATGGGTGAGCAGCAGGTCGGCCCCCCATTCCAGGGCCTCGTCAATGACCTCCCGGGTGGGATCCACCGCAAACAGGACCTTGCGGACCTCCCTATCGGCCCGGCCTGCCACCAATCCCGGGGCATCCCAGTTCTCTGCCAGCGATTCGGGCCATAGTTCTTCGGCCGCCAGCAGGACGTCCCCCAGTGTGGGAACATCGGCTTCGGGTGCCTGGTGGCCGGCAGTATCTGCGCCGGCGCGCTCGTGGGGGTGCTCCGCTTCCATACGTTTAGTTCTACCCCGATGCCCTGCCCCGCTCAATTCCGCCGCACCTGCCGTGACGCAGGGAACACTGTGCGTCCGGGCCGGCAAAGCGCCCGTCGGCGGTCCGCGGGAATCAAAGCGGGCCCGGACGCATTGTTAAGGACATGAAGACGTACGTACTTGGCGGAGGCTGCTTCTGGTGCCTCGACGCCCTATACCGCAAGGTCCGCGGTGTCACCGATGTGGTGTCCGGCTACACCGGCGGCGCACTGCCCGACCCCGACTACGACAGCGTATGCTCCGGCACCACCGGCCATGCAGAAGTGGTGGCCGTGACCTTCGACGAGGATGTCATTCCCGGCGAGGTCATTCTGGACATGTTCTTCTCCCAGCACGATCCGACCACCTTGAACCGCCAGGGCTACGACGTCGGCACCCAGTACCGCTCGTCGATGTTCTACCGCGACGAGGACCAGCGCAAGGAATTCGAAGCTTCGCTGGAACGTGCACAGGAGAACTGGAAGGACCCCATCGTCACGGAAATCGTGCCGCTGCCGCGGTTCTACCCGGCGGAGGACTTCCACCAGGATTTCTACGCCAAGCACCCGGGTACCGGGTACTGCCAGGTGATTATCAACCCGAAGCTGGGCAAGGCACGCAAGTATTACTCCGGGTGGCTGCAGGATTAAGCGCGGCCAACGGCGCCGATAGGCTGGAACGGGCAAATGTCCGTCCGGCATTGTTCGATGAATTTTGAGGAATTGAGGAAAACATGGCTCGTATATATGACGATGTGACCCAGCTTGTGGGCGGGACTCCGCTGGTCCGGCTGAACCGGCTCGCGGCCGGCCTCCCGGCCCAGGTGGCCGTGAAGCTTGAGTTCTACAACCCCGCCAACAGTGTCAAGGACCGCATCGGCGTGGCCATTGTGGATGCCGCTGAGAAGGCCGGCGCCCTGAAGCCGGGCGGCACCATTGTGGAGGGCACCTCCGGCAACACCGGCATTGCCCTGGCCATGGTCGGCGCTGCCCGCGGTTACCGGGTCATCCTGACCATGCCCGAGACCATGTCGACCGAGCGCCGCGTCATGCTGCGCGCCTACGGAGCCGAGATTGTCCTGACCCCCGGTGCCGAAGGCATGCGCGGAGCGGTGGACAAGGCCAAGGAAATTGTTGCCACCACCGAGAACGCCATCTGGGCGCAGCAGTTCGCCAATGAAGCCAACCCCGCCATGCACCGCGCCACCACGGCCGAGGAAATCTGGGAAGATACCGACGGCAAGGTGGACATCTTTGTAGCCGGCATCGGCACCGGCGGCACCATCACCGGCGTCGGACAGGTCCTGAAGAAGCGCAAGCCGGGCGTGCAGATCGTGGCCGTGGAGCCCAAGGACTCCGCCATCCTCAACGGCGGCTCCCCCGGACCGCACAAGATCCAGGGCATTGGCGCGAACTTCGTACCTGAGATCCTCGACACCACCGTCTACGACGAGGTGTTCGACGCCTCCATCGAGGACTCCGTTGCTACTGCCCGTGCTCTGGGCACCCAGGAAGGCATTCTGGGCGGTATTTCTTCCGGTGCGATTGTGTGGGCCGCCCTGGAACTCGCCAAGCGCGAAGAGAACGCCGGTAAGCTGATTGTTGCCACCGTCTGCGACTTCGGAGAGCGTTACATCTCCACAGTCCTCTACGACGACATCCGCGGCTAGTACCGCGTACCGCCCCCGGCGGGGCGGTACCCCCGAGCAGAAAGCCCTCTGTGAGTCTGTTAGCCCGACTACGCGAAGACCTCGACGCCGCCGCATCGCATGATCCGGCGGCCAGGGGTTCGCTCGAAAACCTCGTTGTATATTCCGGCCTGCACGCCATCTGGATGCACCGGCTGACCCACCGCATGTGGGCCCGGCCCGGGCTTCGCTTCCCGGCACGGGTGCTGTCGCAGCTGGCACGGTTTGCCACCGGCATCGAGATCCACCCCGGTGCCACCGTGGGCCGCAGGTTCTTCATTGACCACGGCATGGGAGTGGTGATCGGCGAGACCGCCGAAATCGGAGATGATGTGATGCTCTACCACGGGGTCACCCTGGGCGGCCGGTCACTGGCCAAGGTCAAGCGGCACCCGACCATCGGCGACGGTGTCACCGTTGGGGCAGGTGCGAAGATCCTGGGTCCGGTGACCATCGGAGCCAACAGTGCCGTGGGTGCCAACGCCGTTGTGGTCAAGGATGCGCCGGCGGATTCAATCATCACCGGCATCCCGGCCAAGTGGCGCCACCGGGACACCAAAATGACGCAGCCGGCCGTGGACCCGGCGGAATACGTGGATCCGGCCATCTACATCTAAGCCGTAAGTTCCGGAACAGGTCAGGTCCGGGACAAAGAGAAGGCCCGCAGCATTGCTGCGGGCCTTCTGCGTTTAATCAGGTTCCTGCTGCTAGTGCGTGTCTACAGCGTCGACCACGGCGCGGTCCACGCCCCCCGTGTCTACTGCTTCGACCTCGGCGCGGTCCTCGCCCCACATGGTGTGGAAGGTGCCCTCGGTGTCTACCCGGTGGTAGGTGTGCGCACCGAACAGGTCCCGCAGCCCCTGTGTCAGCGCCGCCGGCAGGCGCTTGCGGCGCAGGCCGTCGTAGTAGGCCAGGGAGGAGGAGAACACCGGCACCGGAATGCCCAGCTGCACGGCTACGGAAACCACGCGGCGCCAGGCCGGAACGGCGGCGGCAATGGACTCCGCGAAGGCCGGAGCGAACAGCAGGTTGGCCGGAGCCTCACCGTCGGCGTAGGCCTTCATGATGTCATCGAGCAGTTCGGCACGGATGATGCAGCCGGCACGCCACAGCGAGGCGATTTCGTCCAGCTTCAAGTCCCAGCCGTATTCCTTGGCAGCGGCGCCCAGCATGTCGATGCCCTGGGCGTAGCTGACCAGCTTGGAGGCGTAGAGCGCCTGCCGGACATCTTCCACAAACGTGTCGGGGAGCTCGACGGCGGATTCCCGGCCTTCAAGCGTTCCCTGCGCGATGGCGCGCTGGTCGCGCTGGGAAGACAGGGCCCGCGCAAAGACTGACTCGGCGATGGCGGAGACCGGTGAACCCAGGTCCAGGCCGGAGACCACGGTCCAGCGGCCGGTGCCCTTCTGTCCCGCGGAATCCACCACTACGTCCACGAACGGCTTGCCCGTTTTCGCATCGACGTGGCCGAGGACCTCGGCGGTGATCTCGATCAGGAAGGAGCTCAGCTGCCCGGTGTTCCATTCGGTGAAGATCTTGGCCTGCTCGGCGGGTTCAATCCCGGCGGCCGAACGCAGAAGGTCGTAAGCCTCGCCGATTACCTGCATGTCGGCATACTCAATGCCGTTGTGGACCATCTTCACGAAGTGGCCGGCGCCGTCGGTGCCGATCCAGGTGCAGCATGGTTCGCCGTCGTACTTCGCGGCGATCTTTTCCAGCATGGGGCCCAGGGAGTCGTAGGACTCGCGGGAGCCGCCGGGCATGATGGACGGGCCCAGGAGGGCACCTTCCTCGCCGCCGGAAACGCCGACGCCCACGAAGTGCAGGTCCTTTTCGGCCAGGGCTGCCTCGCGGCGGCGGGTGTCCTCATAGTGCGAGTTGCCGGCGTCGATCACAATGTCGCCCGGCTCCAGCAGGGGAACCAGCTGGTCAATAACGGAGTCCACGGGCCCGCCGGCCTTGACCATGATCAGTACCCGGCGCGGCTTCTCCAGGTTGTCCACCAGTTCCTGCAGTGACTCGGTGCGGATAAAGTCGCCTTCATCGCCGTGCGCTGCCAGCAGGGCATCGGTTTTTTCGATGGAACGGTTGTGCAGGGCCACCGTGTAACCGTTGCGGGCGAGATTGCGGGCAAGGTTAGCGCCCATGACGGCAAGGCCGGTTACACCAATTTGTGCACTCAAGTTCTCTCCAAGGATCTTTCGGGTGCCCAGCGGGCACGGGGCCGGCGCGGGCTGACCTGCGCCGTGTTCAGGCTCCAGCCTATGCTTCTTGGCCGCCTTGCCGCCACATGGTGCCCGACGCGCCGCTAACGCCGGTAGCCGTTGATCACCGAGGCAGCCCCCTCGACAACGTCTATCCCGGCGTCAAGCGTCGAATTGCGGGAACTGAGCACAACAATGCTGTAGTCCTTATCCCAGCCGCGCACGATACCGGCGCTGCCGACGTTCCACACGGCGTCGTCGTCCTGCAGCCAGCCGTTCTTCAGCGCCACCTGGGCCTCATCGGTTCCGGCACTGACTCCCCAGCTCTGCTCCGGGCACACGTTTTCCATCAGGGACACCGCAAAGGCCAGCAGGTCCGGGTCCAGCCAGTCGGCGCCGCAGGCGGCGGTCCGGATGATCCTCAACTGGTCCTCAACGCTGGTTTCGGTGGCACCCCATGTCTCTCCCGCTTCGGTGTCCCGGACGCCGATCAGTTCATAGGTGCGGTTCAGTTCGGGCCGTCCGCCCAGCATGCCGTACAGCGCCGTGGTGGCATCGTTGTCGCTGTACTCGATCATCTGCACCGCCAGCGCCTCCTCCTCCTCGGTGAAGCTGCGCTGTTCTTCGCTGGCTTCGCGGACCAGGGTCAGGAGGATGGGTACCTTTACGAGGCTGGCTTCGAGGTAACGGGCTTCGGGGTTGTAGCTCCAGGACTCACCGGTACCGTTGTCCAGCACCGCCACGGAGATATCCGCGTCCCGCTCCTCTGCCAGCTGGTCGAGGGCCGCAGACAGGGCCGCAGCGTCGGCGGATTCGGGCTGCCCCGCCGGAGCCGCCGCCGCGGCCGGCGGGGGCACTACAGCCGGAGCGTTTGCCCCGGTAGCCGGGTGTCCGGCGCAGCCTGCGGCGGACAGCAGAATCAGTACAACCGCCGCTGCGCCCGCGAAGGAGTTCGCCTTTGCCGCCATTCCACCACCTCTTCCGCCTGCGTGAACCATTCCGAGGACCCTCACCGGGGCCGGGGATCCTACCTAACCAGATGTAGCACCGGAGTTTTAAAGTTTCCTGAGTTGTGCCCCGTGATGCTGCACGGGGCGCGCCGCCGGTGGGGAGGGTCAACTTAACGCAAAAAACCGCCGTTGTCCTCCGCAATTTCTGCGAAAGGCAACGGCGGCCGCTTGGTGGGTCCTACCGGGATCGAACCGATGACATCCACGGTGTAAACGTGGCGCTCTACCAGCTGAGCTAAAGACCCTCAAGAGGTGCTGCCGGTCCGGGAGGATTCCCCCGCGGGCCCTGCATCACGAGGAATTACATTACCGCAAGATCCGGACGCTGCCTAATCGGCGGTTCCGGAGGAGGGCTGTTCCGGTGCGGTCCCGGCCGGCGGCAGGTCCGGAAGGTTTTGGGCGAGCCAGGTCAGGGCAGTGCTCACACCCATGTCGATCTTCAGGTCGGCCAGCGGGTCCCCCCGTGTCGTGCCCCGGTTAACGATCACCACGGGTTTGCCGGCCTTCGCGGCGTAACGGACAAAGCGCAGTCCGCTCATCACTGTCAGGGACGAGCCGGCAACGAGCAGCGCACCGGCCGCGTCCACCACTGCAAACGCCTCGGCCACCCGGTCCTTGGGTACGTTCTCCCCGAAGTACACAAAGTCCGGCTTGAGCATCCCGCCGCAGACCGGGCAGTCTGCCACGACAAAGTCATCCGTATCGGCAATCTCGGCGTCGGCGTCAGGAGCAATTCCGCCGTCGGACCGTACCCGCTCGAGGTACCCCGGATTCAGTTCCTGCAGCAGTACCGCCACGTCGGCGCGGGAGAACTCGGTGCGGCAGTTCAAACACACCACCCGGTCATAGCGGCCGTGCAGGTCAATGACATTCTCGCTGCCGGCATCGGTATGCAGCCGGTCCACATTCTGGGTAATCAAGCCCGAGAGCAGGCCCCGGCGCTCGAGCCGAACCACGGCGGCATGCCCGGGATTCGGCACCGCATGGCGCAGGTGGTGCCAACCGATATGGTTTCGCGCCCAGTATCTCCGGCGGAGGTCCGGGTCGCCGACAAACTGCTGGTAGGTCATGGGATTCCGCGGCGGGGCGTCCGGGCCGCGGTAGTCCGGGATGCCGGAATCGGTACTGAGGCCGGCGCCGGTCAGCAGGGCAATGCGCCGTCCGCCGAGATAGCCGGCAGCGCGTTCCAGCTGCCGCTCTTCTTCCGCGCTGGGCTCAGGCACCGCTTCGAGCGCGCTGCCGCTGGCGAAACCGGTCAGCCCCAGCCCGGGGCGGGGTTCTTCCTCACGCTGTACGCTCACAGTGCCTCCAGGGCGTTCCGGTACTGCTGAAGCGGGCGCTCTTCACCCGGCGCGGAACGGATGAGCGCCTTAACGCTGCCCGATCCGTCAATCACAAAGCTGGCACGTTCTGCCAGGCCCTGCGCATCATTAAAGGCTCCGTAAGACCGCGCGGTGGCGCCGTGGGGCCAGAAATCCGAAAGCAGGTCGAACTCGAAACCCTCCTGTTCAGCCCAGGCACGCAGGGTGTATCGCGAATCACACGAGACCGCCAGCAGCCGAACGTCCGCATCTTCAAACAGTGCCCGCTCGCCCTGCAGCGCTGCCAGCTCACCGCGGCACACCCGGGAGAAAGCAAACGGGAAGAACACCACCACGACGCCGGAACCCCGAAGGCCGGTGAGGCTCACCTGCTCGCCGAACTGGTTCGGGAGAATGAAATCCGGAGCCGCAGCACCTACCCGGGGCAGGCCTGCGAGCTTCGTCACTTCTTGCGTCGGCTCACCAGGCGGGTGGCGGCCCAGTCCTCGCATACCGCGGGGGACGTGGTCACGTGCAGGCCCGCAGTGGGTGCGGCTTCCTCGATGTCTGCCGGCGGTACGTAGCCCTCCCGGCCGGACTTGGGGGTCAGGACCCAGACCACGCCGCCGTCGTCGAGGGTTGTCAGTGAGTCAACCAGCGCGTCCACAAGGTCGCCGTCGTCTGACCGCCACCACAGGACAACACCGTCCACTACGTCGTGGTCATCTTCGGTGAGCAGCTCGCCCCCGATGAGGTCCTCGAGGTTTTCGCGGAAATCGAAATCCACGTCCTCGTCGTAGCCGAACTCCTGAACCAGGTCCCCGTCCTTGAAACCCAATCTGCTCGCCACGTTTTCCTCAGTGACGGCTTCGGCCTCGCTCACTTCACTCCTCCTGGTTGACTGCATAAATACAAGGGAATCACACATTTGCCGGATTCGCGCGGTCTAAGAGTCAACGAAACACCGAAATACGGCAGCGGACAAGGCCCGGAGGCGGGTACGCCTTCAGCGATGCGGCCCAAGGCAGGCTACGCAACATCGGCGGCGCGGGACTAGAGTGGAAGAAAAGCAGATTTGGGCGCCCAGGCGCGCATACGCGCAAGCGACGATCCGGCGGACAACAGCCGGGTCCACACGAAGAATCTGGCAGACACAATCTGTACAAAGAGAGGTTGGCCGTGGCCGCAGAAGACACAACGGACATCCTGAGCGGGTTAACAAACCAGCTACCGGACCGTGATCCTGAGGAAACCGCAGAATGGATCGAGTCGCTCGACGAGCTGATCCGTTCGCAGGGCACCGAACGCGCGCAGTACATCATGCGATCGCTGCTCCAGCGTGCCGGTTCCCAGAGCGTGGGCGTGCCGATGGTAACCACCACCGACTACGTCAACACCATCCCCGTGGACCAGGAACCTGAGTTCCCCGGCGACGAAGAGATTGAACGGCGTTACCGCGCCTGGCTGCGTTGGAATGCGGCCATCATGGTGCACCGGGCGCAGCGCCCGGGCATCGGCGTCGGCGGCCACATTTCAACCTATGCCGGCGCGGCAACCCTGTACGAAGTCGGCATGAACCACTTCTTCCGGGGCAAGGACCATCCGGGCGGCGGAGACCAGATTTATTTCCAGGGTCACGCTTCCCCCGGTATGTACGCGCGCGCCTTCCTCGAGGGCCGGCTGTCCGAAGAGGACATGGACGGTTTCCGCCAGGAGAAGTCCCGCGAGGGCCACGCCCTTTCCTCCTACCCGCACCCGCGCAGCATGCCGGACTTCTGGGAGTTCCCCACGGTGTCCATGGGTATCGGCCCGATGAACGCCATCTACCAGGCGCAGTCCAACCGTTACCTGCACAACCGCGGCATCAAGGACACGTCCGAGCAGCACGTCTGGGCCTTCCTGGGCGACGGCGAAATGGACGAGCCGGAATCGCGCGGCCTGCTCCAGCTCGCCGCAAATGACAAGCTGGACAACCTGACCTTCGTCGTCAACTGCAACCTGCAGCGCCTCGACGGCCCGGTCCGCGGCAACGGCAAGATCATGCAGGAACTGGAAGCCTTCTTCCGCGGCGCCGGCTGGAACGTCATTAAGGTTGTCTGGGGCCGCGAGTGGGATGACCTGCTGCAGCGTGACAAGGACGGCTCGCTGGTGGAAATCATGAACTCCACCCCCGACGGCGACTACCAGACCTACAAGGCCGAGTCCGGCGGTTTCGTCCGCGACCACTTCTTCGGCAAGAGCCCGGAAACCAAGGAACTCGTCGCCAACCTGACCGACGAGGAAATCTGGAACCTCAAGCGCGGCGGGCACGACTACCGCAAGGTCTACGCCGCCTATAAGGCCGCTATGGAGTTCAAGGGTGCCCCCACGGTCATCCTGGCCCACACGGTCAAGGGCTACGGCCTGGGTACGCACTTCGAGGGCCGCAACGCGACCCACCAGATGAAGAAGCTGACCCTGGATGACCTGAAGGCCTTCCGCGACCACCTGCGGATCCCCATCAGCGACGAACAGCTTGAAGCCGATCCGTACACCCCGCCGTACTACAACCCGGGTCCCGACGCTCCGGAGATCAAGTACATGCTGGAGCGCCGCCGCGAACTGGGCGGCAACGTCCCCGAGCGCCGGGTCAAGCACGAGCCGGTGCATCTGCCGGACGAAAAGGCCTACGAAGTAGCCAACCGCGGCTCCGGCAAGCAGCTGGCAGCCACCACCATGGCCTTCGTCCGCCTGCTCAAGGACCTGATGCGGGACAAGGAATTCGGCAAGCGCATTGTGCCGATCATCCCCGATGAGGCCCGCACCTTCGGCATGGACTCGTTCTTCCCCACGGCGAAGATCTACAACCCCAAGGGCCAGAACTACCTGTCCGTGGACCGGGACCTGGTCCTGGCGTACAAGGAATCCCCGCAGGGGCAAATTGTGCACGTGGGCATCAACGAGGCCGGTTCCATTGCCGCGTTCACCGCTGCGGGCACGTCCTACGCCACGCACGGTGAACCGCTGATCCCGGTCTACGTGTTCTACTCGATGTTCGGGTTCCAGCGCACGGCCGACTACATTTGGGCAGCCACCGACCAGATGGCCCGCGGCTTCCTGATCTCGGCTACCGCCGGCCGCACCACCCTGACCGGTGAAGGCCTGCAGCACGCTGACGGCCACTCGCCGATCCTGGCCTCCACCAACCCCGCGGTGAAGACCTACGACCCGGCCTACGGCTACGAGATCGGGCACATCGTGCGCCACGGCCTCGAGGAGATGTACGGACCGGATTCCAAGGATCCGAACCTCATCTACAACATCATGGTCTACAACGAGCCCATCCAGCAGCCCAAGGCCCCCGAGGACCTTGACGTTGAGGGCATCATCAAGGGCATCTACCTGCTCGCGCCGGCGAAGATCGACGGGCCCCGCACACAGCTGCTGGCCTCCGGTGTTGCCGTGCCGTGGGCACTGGAAGCCCAGAAGCTGCTGGCTGAAGACTGGGGCGTTTCGGCCGATGTCTGGTCCGTAACTTCTTGGAACGAGCTCCGCCGCGACGGCCTTGCCGCCGAAGAGGAAGCGTTCCTGAATCCCGGTTCGGAGCCCCGCGTGCCGTTCGTGACCCAGCAGCTCGCCGGGGCCACCGGTCCCATCGTGGCGTCCACGGACTACATGAAGGCCGTCCCGGACCAGATCCGCCAGTTCCTGCCGAACGAGTTTGCCACCCTTGGCGCCGACGACTTCGGTTTCGCGGACACCCGCGCAGCAGCACGGCGCTACTTCAAGATCGACAGCCACTCCATGGTGGTGCGTGCACTCGAGATGCTCGCGCGCCGCGGCGAAGTCGACGCCAATGCCCCCAAGGAGGCCATTGAGAAGTACCACCTGCTGGACGTCAATGCCGGCACCAGCGGAAACGCGGGCGGCGACGCCTAAGCGCAGCACCGGATGACGCCTCAGAAGGGCGTCATAAAACGAAGGAACCGCCGCACCCGCGGCGGTTCCTTCGCCTTTAAAGCTCCGTGCGGTCATGCTCCCCCACACCGGGTCAGCAACCGGCTTCGGCAGAACTACGCCCGGGTCTCCCTGCCGGCTACGCTCACCGAGCTGGCCGCCGCTTTGGAGGGTGTCTACACCAATGGCGTGAAGCCCAAGCTGCCGGCCTAGCGAAGTTGTAGCCTTCACACAAAATGGTGGTTCGGGTACGCAGGCCGTAAGCTCGCTGGTATGCCAGTCAGTCCCCGCACGTCCGCTTCCTCGACGCAGAAGCCGCCGGCCGCAGACCAGTCCACCGTGGAGCGCCTGAAGGCCAACATCGGCAAGCTCTCCACGGCGACCCTCCAGCAGCTGGATATTTCGCTGCCCTGGTACCGAGGACTGCGCCCGGACGAACGCTCGGCCCTGGGAATGGTGGCCCAGAAAGGCATTGCCTCCTTTGTGAACTGGTACCAGCGCCCGGCATCCCCGGCCTGGGTGCTCAGCGATGTGTTCGGCACCGCCCCCACCGAGCTCACCCGCTCGATCAGCCTGCAGAAGGCACTGCAGCTGATCCGCGTAGTGGTCCAGGTCGTGGAGGACCGCGTGCCTGAACTGGCTGCCAACGAGGTCCAGTCGAAGCTGCGTGAAGCGGTGCTCCGCTACTCCCGCGAGGTGGCGTTCGCCGCTGCTGACGTTTACGCCCGCGCGGCGGAGACCCGCGGTGCATGGGACACCCGGCTGGAGGCACTGGTGGTTGACGCGATCCTCCGCGGCGAAAGCTCCGACGCGCTGCGTTCCCGCATCGCCGCCGTCGGGTGGACTTCGACGGCGCCGGTCACCGTGATGGTGGGCGGCTCGCCGGCCGAAGCCAACGCCACCTTCGTCAACGAACTGCGCCGGGCTACCGGCCGGCTGGCCGAGGACACCCTCGTGGGCATCCAGGGCGAGCGGCTGATCCTGGTCCTGGGCGGACTGGAAGACAAAGCGTTTTCCTACACCCGGCTCTCGGACCTCTTCGGGCCGGGGCCGGTGGTCTACGGTCCCCCGGCCTCGTCACTGGTAGAGGCGGGCCCGTCCGCACAGGCGGCCTTTGCCGGCCTGACCGCAGCCCGGGCCTGGCCTGCCGCGCCCCGTCCGGTGGCTGCGGACGACCTGTGGCCCGAACGGGTGATGTCCGGCGATGACACCGCACGCAATGCCCTGGTGGAAAGCATCTACACCCCGCTGCTCGGGGCCTCCAACGGGCTGGCGGACACCCTGAGCGCCTACCTCTCGCTGGGCCATTCCCTGGAAGCCACCGCCCGGGAACTCTTCGTCCATGCCAACACCGTCCGGTACCGGCTGCGCCGCGTCTGCGACGTCACCGGCTGGGACCCCATGCTGCCCCGCGAGGCCTTTGTCCTGCAGACCGCACTGGTGGTCGGCCGGCTGGCCCCGGCCGGCAAAGCCACGCCGGAAAAGCCTCCGGCACGCGCCTGAAACTTGTCCAAGCGCCGATCCTGCCTTGTAGACTTCCTACAACCCCGTCCCGGGAGCTTGGTCTACGCAAACACCCGGTCCCGTCCCCTAAGTTTGGAAAGCTGTATACGTGCTTGCAATTGTCTGCCCCGGCCAGGGGTCCCAAACACCAGGATTCCTCGCGCCGTGGCTGGAACTGCCCGGAGTGCGGGAACATCTTTCCGCGCTGAGTGACCTTGCCGGGCTGGACCTCATTGCCCACGGCACGGTCTCCGACGAGGACACCATCAAGGACACCGCGGTGGCCCAGCCGCTGATTGTCGCGGCAGGGCTGATGGCAGCCCGCCTGCTGCTGGACCCGTCGCAGCTGACATCCTCCACCGTGCTGGCCGGACATTCGGTCGGAGAGATCACTGCCTCCGCCCTCGCCGGGGCCCTGCAGGAGAAAGACGCCATGGTTTTCGTGCGGGAGCGCGCCAACGCCATGGCACGCGCCGCCGCCGTTGAGCCCACAGGCATGAGCGCCATCCTGGGCGGGGATCCCGACGACGTCGCCGCCGTCCTGGAAGCCGCCGGGCTCACCGCCGCCAATGCCAACGGCGGCGGGCAGGTCGTGGCTGCCGGAACGCACAACCAGCTGGAAGTCCTCACCGCCGCACCACCGGCCAAGGCGCGCGTGATCCCGCTGAAGGTTGCCGGCGCCTTCCACACCGCCCACATGGCACCGGCCGTCACCGTCCTCGAGGCGCTGCGTTCCTCCCTCTCTCCGCAAGCTCCCCTGCCGACCCTCCTCTCCAACCACGACGGCGCTGCCGTGGTTTCGGGCGAAGCGAACCTCGACAGCCTGATCGCCCAGGTTTCCCGGCCCGTACGCTGGGACCTGTGCATGGAGAACATGCTGGCCATGGGCGTCACCGGGCTCCTGGAACTGCCGCCGGCCGGAACCCTGACCGGGCTGGCCCGCCGGGGCATGAAGGGGGTTCCCACCATGGCCCTGAAATCCCCAGAAGATATATCTGCCGCCCGGGAGTTCATCCGTGAACATTCCGGTGCCGGCGCACCAACCGGAGAAGGTAACGCGTGAGCACGCCCACCCTGAAGCAATCCCCCGTCAACGAGTTCAGCCGGATCCTTGGCATCGGCGCTTTCCGCCCCGACGTCATTGTCAGCAATGACGACGTGTGCCAGTGGATCGACTCCTCGGACGAATGGATCCGCCAGCGTACGGGCATCGTCACCCGGCACCGTGCGGACAAGGGCACCTCGGTGGTGGACATGGCCGAAGCTGCCGGACGGGAAGCGCTCCAGAACGCCGGCATCGACGGCTCACAGCTGGGGGCGGTCATCGTTTCCACCGTGACCCACCCGTTCGCCACCCCGTCCGCCGCCACCCAGATCACTGAACGGCTGGGGGCCACCCCGGCACCCGCCTACGACGTTTCCGCCGCCTGCGCCGGCTACTGCTACGGCGTGGCCCAGGCGGATGCGCTGGTCCGTTCCGGTGCGGCCAACTACGTGCTGGTCATCGGTGTGGAGAAGCTTTCGGACTTCATCGACAACACCGAACGCACCATCTCCTTCCTCCTCGGCGACGGCGCGGGCGCCGTCGTCGTTGGTCCGTCCGAAACTCCGGGCATTGCACCTTCGATCTGGGGTTCGGACGGCAGCAAGTCCGGAGCAATCGGCATGACCCATTCCATGCTTGACGTGCGCGAGCTGTCCCTGGCCGCCGAGGCCGACGGCGGGATGAGCCCCGCGGACCTCGCCGCCCGGGACACCAAGCTCTGGCCGACGCTGCGCCAGGACGGCCAGACCGTGTTCCGCTGGGCGGTGTGGGAAATGGCGAAAGCAGCCCAGCAGGCCCTCGACGCCGCCGGCATCACCGCCGACGACCTGTCCGCCTTCGTGCCCCACCAGGCCAACATGCGGATCATCGACGAAATGGCCAAGCAGCTGAAACTGCCTGACTCGGTCATCATTGCCCGGGACATTGCCGACGCCGGCAACACCTCGGCGGCGTCCATTCCGCTGGCCACCTACCGGCTGCTGAAGGAACACCCGGAACTGAGCGGCAAGCTTTCGCTGCAGATCGGATTCGGTGCCGGGCTGGTCTTCGGCGCGCAGGTAGTTGTCCTCCCTTAGGCTGCACCACCCGCCGTGCGGATCCTTCCGGACCCGCACGGCCCTGAAACCACACCGCTGCGGCGGTTGGAAAACCGGACCGGTCCCGTACCGGCACAACTAGAAAAGGAGCCACCATGGCTAGCAACGAAGAAATCCTGGCCGGCCTCGCCGAGATCGTCAACGAAGAGACCGGTCTGGCCCCCGAAGCCGTTGAGCTGGACAAGTCCTTCACCGATGACCTGGACATCGACTCCATTTCCATGATGACCATCGTGGTCAACGCCGAAGAGAAGTTCGGCGTGCGCATCCCGGACGAAGAGGTCAAGAACCTGAAGACCGTCGGCGACGCCGTGGACTTCATCTCCAACGCCCAGGCGTAACCAGCCGGGGGCCGCCCCCCCGCGGCGGCCGCCCGGTACCGCCGGGATGCCGGCACCCCAACAGCAACTGCTTCAAGAGAGTGAATCATGGCCCGCAAAGTAGTCATCACAGGCCTTGGTGCGACCACGCCTATCGGCGGGGACGTCCCGACCATGTGGAAGAACGCACTGCAGGGTGTCTCCGGCGCCCGCACGTTGGAAGACGAGTGGGTCCAGAAGTACTCCCTGCCCGTCACCTTCGCGGCGCGGGTCACGAATCCCGCCTCTGAAGTCCTTTCCCGCGTAGAAGCCAAGCGGATGGACCCGTCCACCCAATTCGCCGTCGTCGCTGCCCGCGAAGCCTGGGCCGACTCCGGCCTGGAAGATGTGGACCAGGACCGCCTGGCGGTCACGTTTGCCACCGGCATCGGCGGAGTCTGGACCCTGCTGGACGCCTGGGATACTCTCCGCGAGAAGGGCCCTCGCCGGGTCCTGCCCATGACCGTGCCGATGCTGATGCCCAACGGTCCCGCCGCTGCGGTCAGCCTTGACCTTGGCGCCCGGGCAGGCGCCCATACCCCGGTTTCCGCCTGCGCATCCGGTACCGAGGCCCTGCACCAGGGGCTGGAACTGATCCGCTCCGGCAAGGCCGACATTGTGGTGGCCGGCGGTGCGGAGGCCTGCATTCACCCGATGCCCCTGGCTTCCTTCGCCTCGATGCAGGCCCTGTCCAAGCGCAACGACGATCCCGAACGCGCCTCCCGGCCATACGACCGCGACCGCGACGGTTTCGTGATGGGTGAGGGCGCCGGCGCCCTCGTCCTGGAAAGCGAAGAGCACGCCCGGGCACGCGGCGCCCGGATCTACGCCGAACTGGCCGGCACTGCCGTTACTGCTGACGCCTACCACATCACGGCACCTGACCCCGAGGGCCTTGGCGCCACCCGGGCCCTGAAGGCGGCCCTGTTTGATGCGCGCGCCCAGGCGGAAGACGTAGTGCACGTAAACGCCCACGCCACGTCCACCCCGGTGGGTGACAAGCCTGAGTACACCGCGCTGAAGGCCGCCTTGGGCAACGCCCTCGACGGCGTGGCCGTCTCTGCCACCAAGTCCCAGATGGGACACCTGCTTGGTGCCTCGGGTGCGGTTGAAGCGGTCCTGACTGCACTGGCTGTATATGAACGCCAGGCCCCGGTGACCATCAACCTGGACAACCAGGATCCGGAGATTCCCCTGGACGTGGTTACGTCCAGCCGCAAGCTGCGCGACGGCGACATTGTCGCCCTGAGCAACTCGTTCGGCTTCGGCGGGCACAACGCCGTCGCCGTGCTGCGCAACCACTAGGCAACCCCGGTTCCCGTCGGGAAACGAAGCAGGCGTGGGGGGGCCCCGGGGGCCGGGGGGCGGGGGGTGTGGGTGGTGTGGGGCG
>NZ_JASKLW010000008.1:0-5303 GCF_030125565.1 Arthrobacter sp. zg-Y1143
CCGCCACCCCGGGGCGCCTCCTCCAAACGCCGGGGGCGCCCGGCCCCGGCGGCCCCCCCACGCCTGCTTTTTGCTATGGAGTAAAGAGAGTCAGCCGACCTGGTGGAGCCAGCGGACGGGCGCGCCGTCCGCTGCATGCCGGAACGGCTCCAGTTCGTCGTCCCAGGCCTCGCCCAGGGCGAGTGAAAGTTCATGGTAGACGGCGGAGGGGTCCCCGGCGCCGCTCTCGTAGGCGTAGCGGATCCGGTCCTCGGAGATCATGATGTTGCCGTGCACGTCGGTGGCGGCGTGGAAAATACCCAGTTCCGGGGTGTGGGCCCAGCGGCTGCCGTCGGCGCCGGGGCTCTGTTCCTCGGTGACCTCGTAGCGGAGGTGGGCCCAGCCGCGCAGGGCAGAGGCAAGGAGGGAACCGGTACCCTGCGGTCCGGTCCAGGCGATCTCGGCCCTCACCATGCCGGGCGCGGCCGGCTGAGGGGTCCACTGAAGATCCGTTCGCTTTTCCACGACGGATCCGATGGCCCACTCAATGTGAGGGCACAACGCGGAAGGGGCAGAGTGCACAAAGAGTACTCCGCGCGCCATCACAACAGACATTCCATCCTCCATAGCTGTAGGTGCGTCTTCCCCAACGACCTGCTGCATGGGCGGATATCCGGCTCCAGCGTCCCGCTGTGAATCATTGTGCCGCAAGTTACCGGTTTGTGCCAATGCGGCCTGCGGGGCCGTGTTGAAACTTGCGGCGCCTGTGAACCTGCCGCCGTTGCGCCTACGCGCGCGGGTGTGCCTGGCTGTAGCTCTGGCGCAGCCGGTCCACGGAGACGTGGGTATACAGCTGCGTAGTTGCCAGCGAGGAATGGCCCAGGATTTCCTGGACCGCCCGCAGGTCCGCCCCGCCGTCGAGCAGGTGTGTTGCCGCGGAGTGCCGCAGGGCGTGCGGGCCCGTGGCGGAGGTGTCCGGCAGGGCATCCAGTAGTACGGCAACGACGCTGCGGACCTGGCGTTGGTCCACCCGGCGCCCGCGCTTGCCCAGGAACAGCGCCGGCCCGCTGTCCGCGCCGGCCAGTGCAGGGCGGCCTCGGCGCAGCCAGTCGTCTACTGCCAGTGCTGCCGGCAGTCCGTAGGGCACGGTGCGTTCCTTGTTGCCCTTGCCGATCACGGTGAGGGTTCTCCGGTCCGGATCAAGGTCATCAACGTCCAATCCGGACAACTCCCCCACGCGGATGCCCGTGGCGTACAGCAGCTCCACCATGGCACGGTCCCGCAGGGACACCGGCTCGCCTTCGGCGGCTGCTGCCTTGAGGGATGCGAACAGTTCGTCGAGCTGGCTGGTGCGCAGCACGCCCGGGAGCGTCTTTTCCTTCTTTGGAGCCTTCAGCCGCAGTGCCGGGTTCTCCGAGATCAGTTCTTCCCGCAGCGCCCAGTTGGCAAAACTCCGTACCGTTGCTGCACGCCGCGCAAGCGTGGCGCGGGCCTGTCCGGAGGCGCTAAGTTCGCCGAGCCAGCCGCGCAGGATCCCGAGGTCCAGATCCTGCAGCTTCCCCGCGCCTGAAGCCAACGCGTAGTCGAGCAACTGAGAGAGGTCCGATTCGTAGGCGCGGACCGTATGCTCCGAACGCCCCCGTTCGGCGGCCAGGTAGCGGCAAAAGCCTTCAACGGCTGCATGGAATTCCACGGGCCAGGCGGATGGGCCCGGAGCAGTGCCGGCGGCACCGGTCTCCGGTGCCCCGTCTGCCGATGTCTTGGATGTCACCTCCTCACTGTTGTACCTTTACCCCGGCCGTTCAAGCAGGCTCGCGGGACACCGGTCCGCTCAGCCTCTATGGGCGGTTTGACCGACGGGACGCCCGTGCCCGCCGGTCAGGCCGGCACGTTATCGGTATCCGCCGGCCGGCAGGTGAGTCTCAGGTGTTCGGTTTCCGGTGCCTGCTCCAGGTCCAGCAGGTAGCGTTTGGCTTCCACTCCGCCGGAATAGCCGGTCAAGGCCCCTCGTGAGCCCAGCACCCGGTGGGTGGGGACCACGATATTCAGGGGATTGCGCGCCAAGGCGGCGCCCACGCTCCTTGCTTTCGCCGCGTCGCCGAGCAGCACCGCTACCTGCTTGTAGCTGGCTGTGCTGCCGTACCCGACACATTGGACCAGGGCCCACACGCTGCGTTGGAAGTAGGTTCCCATTGGGCTGGTTGGCAACGTGAAACAGCACCGCTGACCTTCGAAGTATTCCGCGAGCTGCCGTTCCGCCTCTTCGAAGCCGTCCTCGGCCGCAAGCCCGTACGGGGTTCCCGCACCTGCAGATGACGCCGGGGGTCCCAGCCGGACGGCAGTCAGGATCCCGTCCAAAGCGACGAGCGTGAGCACTCCCAGTGGAGAAGTGATGATCTTATGGGTGAGCATTCCGGGTGTTTCCTTTCGGTAGTGGTAACTAGTGAAGGATCAGCGTGATGTGGCAGCGGGTGCCCCTGCCGTCATCGGTGCCCCCTGTGCCACTGGTCCGGGCCGGACCGGATGGCCAGTCCTTCCAGTTCCAGCCGCGCCAGGCCTGCGCGCACGCCGGGCACCGACAGTCCGGCAACCCGGGCGAGTTTGTCGATGGTGGTGGAGCTGCGGACGGGCAGGGCGTCCAGGAGCAGGAGGTCTTCCACGGTCAGGCCGTCGTGGTCTTCCAAGGGGGCCGGCGAGTCCGACGAGTCCGGCGTCCGGGAGTCCGCCAGCGGACCGGCAAGTTCGGCGACTTCCTGCGCGTCGGTCACGCACACCGCGCTGCCGTCCCGCAGCAGGCGGTGGCATCCGGCTGAGTTGGCTGAGTACACGGACCCCGGGACCGCTCCTACCTCGCGTCCCAGGCCGGCGGCGTGATGGGCCGTGTTCAACGCACCGGAGCGCCATCGAGCTTCAACCACTACGGTGGCGGCACTCAGGGCCGCGATAATCCGGTTGCGCTGCAGGAATCTCCATCGAGTGGGCGCCGACCCCGGCGGCACCTCGGAGAGCAGCAGTCCGCGGTCGGCGACGCTGCGCAGGAGGTCTTCGTTGCCTGCCGGGTAGAACCTGTCGGCCCCGCACGCCATCACGGCGATGGTGGCTGCGCTGTTGCCGGTGGAAGCTGCGAGCGCTGCACGGTGTGCTTGGGCATCGATGCCGTAGGCGCCGCCGGAAACAATGGTGTATCCGCGGTTGGCCAGCCCTGCTGAGATGTCTCCGGTAATCGACAGCCCGTATCCGGTGGCATCACGGGAGCCCACCACCGCAACGGTCCGGTTCAGTTCAGGAAAAGCGGCCTCCGGGTTGCCGCGTACCCACAGGCACAGCGGCATACCCGCTTCCAGGTGCCGCAGTGCTTCGGGCCAGCGGGGATCCTCCGGGATAAGCAGTTCGCCGCCCAGCCGGCGGATGGTTTCCAGGTCCCGGCCCGGGGCCAGGTCGGCCACGCGCGGCGTCCACCGGCCCAATGCCTCAGTGAACACTCCGGGACTGGATGCCATACCCGCAGGCCCCAGCATCTGCCCGATGCCTGCAGCGACCTCAGGCGGCAGCCGAACCTCACCCGAGGCGATCCGCAGGGCCGCCGTCGGTCCGGCGGCTGAGACCAGCGCCAGCCCCACGGTGTCTGAGGGTTCGAACAGCCGGGACAGCGCCGCACGGGCCAGCAGCAATTCCTCTTCCACGGTGCTCATGCTGCTGCCGCTCCCTGCCTGCGGAAAGCCAGCGCCTGCCCGACGTCGTCGGCCCCGGGCACAGGGTGACCGGCAAGGTCAGCGATGGTCCAAGCCACCCGCAGCACCCGGTCATATCCCCTGGCGGTCAGCAGTTGCCGCTCCATGGCGCGGTCCAGTGCCGTTGTGGCCGCGGAGGGCGGCCGCAGGACATCCCTCAGCAGCGAACCGGTTACTTCGGCATTCGTTTCGCACCCCAGCGGAAGCAGACGTTCCCGCTGCAGGCTCCGCGCCTGCCGTACCCGTGCAGCGACCGCCCCGCTTCCCTCCGCCGCATCGGAACCGAAATAGTCCCCGAGCGACACCCGCTGGACCGTAAGCTGCAGGTCCACCCGGTCCAGCAGGGGACCCGAAAGCCTGCTGAAGTATCGGCGCCTTTGCTGCGGGGTGCAGGTGCAGTCAATTCCCTTCCCGGCTGCCAGCCCGCACGGGCACGGATTCGCGGCGAGGACCAGCTGGAAACGGGCGGGGTAGACCGCTGTGCCCGCAGCCCGGTGCAGCACCAGCTGCCCGCTTTCCAGCGGTTGACGCAGCCCGTCCAGGACCCGCCGCTCATACTCGGGAGCCTCATCCAGGAACAGCACTCCGCGGTGCGCCCGTGAGGCTGCCCCGGGCCGGGGTATTCCGCTGCCCCCGCCGATCACTGCCGCAGGGGAGGCGGTGTGGTGCGGGCTTTCGAACGGCGGCCGGCGCAGCAGCTGCCGGCAGGGCCTTCCCTGCCAGGCCAGGGAATGGATGGCCGTAACCTCCATTGCCTGATCGTCGGGAAGATCCGGCAGGATCCCGGGCAGCCGTTCGGCGAGCATGGTCTTGCCTGCACCCGGCGGGCCGGTCATCAGCAGATGATGGGCGCCGGCCGCCGCGACCTCCACTGCAAACCGGGCCTCCTGCTGCCCCGCCACATCGGCAAGGTCCGGAAGGCGGGCGGGTTGGTCCGTCTCCTCCCCTGCCGGCGAGTCATCCGCTGCCCGGCTGGCCGGCGGGGGAAAGACCAGCTGCTCCGGGTCTGCACCGAGGTCTGCGGCGACCTCGGCCAGGCAGGTGTAGCCGCGCACACGGGCGGCGGGAACAAGCGCTGCTTCGCCAGCATTCTCCGCAGCCACGGCAATGTCCGTGAACCCGGCAGCCACAGCAGCCATGACGGCCGGGAGGACGCCACGGATGGGGCGGAGCCTGCTGTCCAGCCCCAGTTCGGCGAGAAAGACGCACCGTCCAGGGCTCCTCAGCGTGCCGCCTGCGCAGAGGGCGGCCACAGCAATGGCCAGGTCAAACCCGGAGCCGTGTTTGGGCACATCGGCTGGCATGAGGTTGACGGTGATCCGGCGCCGGCTCAGCGGCAGCCCGGCGTTCTTGGCGGCAGACTTGACCCGGTCACGGGCCTCGTTCAGCGATGCGTCCGGCAGGCCCAGCAGGACAAAGGACGGCAGCGCCTGGCCGATGTCCGCTTCCACCTCCACGATCCTGCCGTGCAGGCCCACCAGTCCCACTCCGTACGTCCGTCCCAGGCTCACGGGAACACCGGGATCGGGTAGCACCCTCTGCGGGGTTCACTGGCTCTCATGCCTCCACCATGTCCCGGTGACGTGGGGGGGG